>CAYYHR010000121.1:0-10113 GCA_964471705.1 uncultured Chromatiaceae bacterium | reverse complement strand
AACTTTACATAGCTGGCAACTTTACATAGGGGTCGCTATGTAAAGCTTTACATAGCGACCCAAAGCGGACGGAGCAGCTCGGGCTTACGACGGTCCGCTTTGCCGCGAAAGCAGACCCTCTGCCTGACTGAGCAGATGCCTGAGAACGGCTGACAGGATCTGAAGAACCAACCGACAAGTCGGTTATACTCCACCCTCGGCTACACCTCCCCTGTGCGGTTCCTGAAAGACTGGAGCGCGGCTCAGCAGGAGGAAAACCAGGTAGCATGGCGCACTACCCTGGATGACGAAAAACCGAGGGAACCTCATGAATCAGAATCACACAATTCTGATCGTCGATGACGACCCACGGATCGTACGCCTCATCGAGCGATATCTCCGGGATGATGGGTACCGTATCTTCACCGCTTCTAGCGGAAATGAGATGCGCAAGATGCTGGTGCAGGAAAAGGTCGACCTCGTCTTGCTCGATGTTCGGTTGCCGGATGCAGACGGTTTCTCCCTGGTAAAGGAGCTGACCTCCCAGTCGAGCTTGGCCGTTATCATGGTAACGGGCAAGGCGGATCCGCTTGACAAGGTCTTGGGCCTGGAGCTCGGAGCTGACGACTACGTGACCAAGCCCTTTAACGAAAGAGAGCTACTGGCGCGAGTGCGCACCGTGCTTCGACGTTCTTCTCATCAAGAGCCCACGTCCGGGGATAATCTTAGCCGTGCCGTTGCTCGCTTTGCGGGGTGGCAGCTAGACGTTCCTGCCCAGGAAGTCACTTCTCCTGCAGGCGCCAGGTTGATACTCACCACGCGTGAGTTCCAGTTGCTGGTGGCCCTCGTTGAGCATGCCCCGCGTGTGCTGTCCCGCGATGCGATTCTCGAATTGCTGTCAGGCCGCGACTGGACGCCGATCGATCGCAGTATTGACGTGCTCATCGGCAAGCTGCGCAAGAAGCTAGCAGATGATGCACACCATCCGAAGCTCATCAAAACAGTACGCGGAGTCGGTTATAAACTGAGCTCTCAGGTGGAGTACCGCTGACCGGTTACGCGCTGCTTGCATAACTTTACGAAAAGTTACAAGCGGATTACCAAGGCCTTACAGCCGTTGGCTAAGCTTTACCTTTCGAGACCAAAGAATAAAGCCCAACGCAAAGACGGGAGGAGCCACCTGCTGGCCTAGGGCAACGACCCGAAAACGCGGACGCCTGCACGGCGCCGGTCAACATCGACAATGCAGAGCTGTCGATCGGGAGGAACGATCATGCTGCTACAGGCCGTATCTCCCCTATCGGATTCGTCCGGAAGGCCTACGATTACTACCCGCCACCCGGCCTCTCCCTTCGGAATGCCAGTATTTTTGATCAACGGCAGTCCCGTTGGCCCCGCCCAGACAGGCTGGGCTGGTTACGAGGTCCCGGATGCGACGCCCGCCGAGTTGGAGGCCCTGCGCCGCGGGGATTATCACTCCAAACATGCGAGTGCGTGAAGCTGGGCTCACGTTTGGTCTAGCCTAAGGAAGAGTGCTCCCATGCTGTGCGACCAACCGTCTCACTTGTGGCTCTGAGCGCGTTTGATGTATCCGTGACCTTGCTGTTCATCCGTGTACGCAAGGTCTAGAGAGGGATTGGCCAGTCTGGCTCGGTTACGACAGGGCGGCGGATGGGCCGAATGAGGCCTGTCCGCCAATCCTCATCGCATCGAAGCAATGGAAGCTATCCAGGCAAGCTCTGGCTCGCAACTGCCTACCTGATTGCCCTGAAAAGCGCCGAACGATGACCAAGAAGGCCGCCATGCAATGCGTTTGGATACTTGCCCTCCTCACCCTGGCGACGAATCCGACGCTAGTCTGCGCAGAACGCCTTGACGGAGATCCGTTTACAGACCACGCCTTTGTCTGGCAGTCGGTGCCATCCGGTTGGGTCGAAAGGCCAGTAACACATCAAGCTGAAGCCCAGCATGCCGATCTGGCGATCTCGCTTGAACAACAGCTTTATCCCTACCTGCTTCCCTTAATCGACGAGTATGCGAAGAAGCATGCATTGAACATCGTGACAACGAAAGGAACCTGCGAAATCTCCGCAGATTTGTTGTTTCGTAAGGCCATCGACGTCGGTGGCTTTTGTTGTGCTCCTGCAGGAACGGACCGCCTACCGGGCTTGCGTTTCCACACCCTCGCGATCGCGGCCATTGCGCTTCTGGTGCATCCCGAGAATCCCCTCGAGGATATGACCCTATCGGAGGCCCGGGATCTTTTCCGCGGGAAGATTACCGACTGGTCGACCTTCGTCGCGCCTTCAACTCCGGCGGTAAAAAGAACGGTTCACCCAATCGGACGGTTCGATAGCAAGCGCCGACCCGGCCACTGGCGCTTGCTCCTCGACAACGAGGAATTGTTCAGTCCGAACGTGTTGGAGGTTGGCGCGATCGAGGACATGGTGCGGTCGGTTGCGGCAGACCCGCAGGCCATCGGCTACGAAACCCTGTGGATGGTACACCGCTACCGGGCAACAGGAGCGGTGAAGACGTTGCGCCTCTCCGGTGCCAGTCCGGATGATCCTGAAGCCTTGGCCCAGGGACGCTATCCACTCTATAGGGTCTACAACATCACGACCTGGGAAGGAGCCGCCGGTAATCCACAAGCGAAGGCGCTGGTCGGTTACTTGCTGAATCGGGTCGAGCAAGCGGACAGCCAATTCTTCATGGTGCCCGCCAACCGACTGCGGGCGAGCGGGTGGCAATTCGAGGGCGATGAGTTGGTTGGCGAGCCAGTGTCGAGTGGACTATGCCGACCTTCGCAGCTCTTCGCAAGAGAATTGCCGACTTTCGATTCGTACCTTACACCCTGAGTGCGTGATCTTCTCTGTAAGGCATCGATCCACGGAAAGCACGATCGGTTAGACGAACCAGGTCAAGGGCAATTGTATCCCATTGTTTCTGTGAATCGCTTCTTGGCGCTTTATCGCAGACTGGGGATTCCTCGACAACGTCTGAGCTTTTTACTCTGTCACTTTCCTTTGCGCAGCGGGGTGCGCCGAGGCAAATTCGCGTCAGAAGCGCAGGCGAAGGCTCCCATACCCCGAGGTCCAATCACCCGATCCGACTCGCGCACAAAATCGCGCTCGCTTATCCAATCAACGGAACAACCCCGGACGTCCATCAATATTTTCTATCGACCGTCCGTCCGGCGAGCACCGCCGGTCGACGTGCCGGTTTGCTCGAACGTTGTTGACACCATGCCATGAAGTGCCACCTAAAACGCCTCTCGGCAGCCTTTTCGCTGCCGGTAAAGGGCCTAGTTCTGGGTCTGCTGTGCGGTACCCTGACTTGGGTAATCCTCGATTCCTATCAATCTCGGCGCCTGCGTGAAGCGCTCCTGCAAGAGGAACAAAAGCATCTGCGCGCGGAGGCCGCCAGCAATCGCATGGTTTTCCATCGCTACCTCAAACAGCATGTCCAACTGACCAAGCTCATTGCCTCCTATCACCCGCTGGTGACATGGCTAAATCGACAGCAAGATCAGAATCCCGCCTCTAAGTCCATTCGGTACGAGAAGGAGCGCCCTAACTGGTTTCCTCCCGTCTCGACGTGGCGCGGCCTCATCGATCCAGGGTATTTCTTGGTGCAGGATACAAAAGGCCAACTGAAGGCGATCTACCAGCTGGAGGGAAACGACCTACCCTTCGATAGCCAGTTACAAAACACCTTGTCAACCGGCCGCAGCGCCGGGCAGATCCATTTTGCGATGCTGCACGGACAGCCCAACCTCATCGCTTCATCGGTGATCAACGATCGGTTTGGTCACAAGCTCGGCAACCTGACCTTGATCAGCCAGATCGATGACGAGTTCTTCAACAAGTTTAGATACGTAACGGATGCCCGAAACGTGATATTGGCCTTGTTCGAGGGCACTGAAGAGTATCTCATCGCCAGCAGTCAGCCTGAGAGTCTCCGCCCCGGAATGCACTTCGACGAGCTGAAGTCCGATTACCTAGTCACCGGGAAGCCCTTTCTCGATTACGGTAGCTCGGGGCTGCGACTGCAGCAAACAACCTTGCTTCCACTGGAAAGGATGAGTGAGCTCAACGCAAGCATCCTCGACGCGGCGCATGCGCAACTTCTGGTTGCCGCCCTTGCCTTCACCCTGGCCTTCACATTGGCCATCGTTTCCTGGACACGCCGGATTGAAAGGGTACTCCAGCACATCCACAAGTTCTCGCAACATGTCTCTGGTGCTTCCCGCAAGCTTGAGCTACGAGTACGAGGCGATGCGCTTTTCCAGCTGGAGAGCGACTTTGTCCGATTGCGGGACGAAATCTTAGAAGTGCGGCATTCCTTGAGCGAACAGCAGCGAGCGGCTCAACGACTCAAGCAGTTGGAGCTCCTGGAGGCCGTCGCCGACCATCTCGGGATCGGTGTGTTGTTGCTGGAAGGAGACGGACACGTAGAGCTCCAGACGCAGCAAGTAGACCTATTGGAAGAAACTTTTGGCCCGGCGTGTTTCCGCGATGCTCTCCAGGTCTCACCCCAGGAAAAGGAGCTGACTCTGAAGGATGCTGCGCAGAAAGAATACACGTTCGATCTGCGTCGCTTATCCCTCTTTCAACAAGACGATATCGTTCTTGTCCAAGACGTTACCGAACAGAAGCACCTCCGCAAGCGACTTCGCGAACAGGAACTGCAATTTCGCCGCGTTACCGAGACAGCCCCCGACGCGATCATAACGATTGATCACACCGGCCATGTAGTTCACTGGAATCGCGCTGCCGAGGATATGTTTCAGTATTCGGCACTGGAAAGCATGGGTAAACCCATTACGCACCTCATGCCGGAATCGTACCGTGAGGCTCACCGGTCAGCGATGCAACAGCTCGGCGAGGAAGAAGGAGCGGGTATTGTAGGAAAGACTCTGGAGCTTGAAGGGCTACGCAAGAATGGCACGGCATTTCCCTTAGAACTTTCCCTGTCCACCTGGCAGATCGACGGGAGCTCATATTTTACCGGCATCGTACGAGATATCACGGAGCGCCGACAGGTACAACAGGATTTGCAGGAAAGCCAATCCCGCTTTGCCCTGTTCATGGACCACCTTCCGGCGGCAGCTTTTATCAAAGATGCCCAGAGTCGTGTTTTGTATGTCAATCAGTACTTGAAGACGCATTTTGGCGCGCGGGACTCGAAAGGCGCGTTTGCCTGTGCACATTCGGCGGAGGCCAGCGAGAGAATTGTTCGCGACGATCGCAGAGCACTGACCGAGGGCCAGCTCGATCTCGTGGAGAAGTTGATGGATCGTACAGGCCGGGAGCGCACCTTCCGAACCATCAAATTCGCCATCCCGGTAGCGGATGTAGGCTCATCCTTGTTGGGTGGCATAGCATGGGATATTACCGACGCGCTCGCAGCTACTGAGTCATTGGCACACAGCAAGCGCCGCTACCGAGAGATCTTCGACCTCGCACAAGAAGGAATCTGGCTTCTAGACGCAGAAGCAAACACGGTAGAGGTTAACGACCGGATGGCTAACATGCTGGGATACACGGTCGATGAGATGCGCGGACACCCCCTGTTTGACTTCATGGACGAGCAGGCGCGCCGGGAGGCTGAAGTGCTTCTCGATCGGCGTCGAAAAGGCATCGCCGAGAAATACGATTTTCGATACCGGACGAAGGCAGGTGCCGATTGTTGGGCGATGGTGAGCACCGCGCCAATGTACGATGGGCAGGGATCTTACGCGGGGTCGTTGCGGTTGGTAACTGACATCACAGAGCGCAAGCGTGCCGAAGACTTGTTGCGCTCCCGTGAGGAGCAGCTGCGGCTCATCCTCGCCTCGACCGGAGAGGGCATCTTTGGTCTCGATATGGAGGGTCGCTGCACCTTCGTCAACCGCGCCTGTATCGAGCAGCTTGGTTACAAGGACGAAGCGGAGTTGCTGGGACAGCGAATGCACGAGCTTATCCATCACACGCGCCACGACGGAACCGAGTATCCCGCAGAGGAATGCCCCACCTACCGTTCCTGCACCCTTCGCCACGTCACCTTCGCGGACGACGAGCCGCTGTGGCGTGCCGATGGCAGCTTCTTCCATGCCGAATACCAATCTTATCCTATGGTTCGGAACGATTCGGTCATCGGGGCGGTAGTGAGCTTTGCCGATATTACGGAGCGCAAACGGACCGAGGAGGAAATCAAGCGGGAGCGCGACTTTGCCGAGAGCCTTATCGAGACGGCACCGGTGATCGTCTTGGTACTCGATCCGCAAGGAAACATCATCCGCTTCAACTCGTTCCTGGAGAGGCTATCGGGCTACTCGCTGGCGGAAGTAAAGGGCAAGAACTGGTTCGATACCTTCCCCGTCGCGCGTGGTACATGCCAGATCTCAGATGTTCTGAAGCGCATCAAGGACGAAGACGCGGCAATCGGAGACCTGCATCCCATCGTTACGCGAGACGGCAAGGAGCGTCTCATTACCTGGTACAACACAACACTGCGAGGCCCAAAGGGCGAGCTGAACGCTGTTCTTGCCATCGGGCACGACGTGACCGAACAGAACGCCAAGGACGAACAGCTTCTCCAGGCGCAGAAAATGGAGATAGTGGGCCAGCTCACTGGAGGTATCGCACACGATTTCAATAACGTGCTGACGGTCATTTTGGGAAATCTGGAGCTTCTGAACAAGTCGGTCGGCCAAAAGCTGCAGTCGGAGGCGGCGGAGCTGATAGAAGACTCACTTTCCGCAGCACAGGACGGCGCGGAGCTGACCCAGCGCCTTCTCTCCTTTTCCCGCAGGAAACCGCTTCAACAGAAGCGCATCGACCTTCCTGCCTTTCTTTCCCATTCCCTGCGCTTTCTGCAACGCACGCTAGGAACAAGAATCGTCGTTGAATTGGAAATCGATGACAGTCTCGACACATTGACCTGCGACCCGTATCAACTGGACAGCGCGATATTGAATCTGGCCCTCAATGCCCGGGACGCCATGCCCAATGGCGGGCGCCTTGTCTTGGAAGCGAAGGCAAGCCGGTCCACCTATCTGGACCCAACCTTGGATCCTGGGAGCTATGTGGAGATAGCGGTGACTGACACGGGCGTGGGCATGGCGAGGGAGCAGTTGTCTCGGGCGGCCGAGCCCTTCTACACCACGAAGAGCAGCAAACAGGGCAGTGGCCTGGGGTTGTGCATGGTCTTTAATTTCTGCGAGCAGGCCGGCGGCAAATTTCGGCTTACGAGCGAGCAAGGAGTAGGTACGCGCGCGTCGATCATCTTGCCCTTGCGAGAGGACAGCGGCCCGGAGCCCGTCGAGCCGACCCGAGAAACCAAACTGCAGGTCATAGCAAGAGATCGAACGGCCTTAGTGGTCGAGGATGACCCGCGCGTGCTCAAACTGGCCGCCCGTTATTTGGAGGAGCTCGGATACAAGGTCTTGACAGCAGAGAATGGAGACATGGCAATGGAAATTCTTCAATCCGAGTCCGCCGTCGATCTGGTGTTCAGCGATATCGTCATGCCAGGCAAGATCAATGGCGATGATCTGTATCGCTGGGTTGTCGAGCAACGTCCCGTATTGAAGGTCTTGCTCACCACAGGTTTGCGCTCGCCGGAACTCAAAGATCGCAACCGAACCGGGAAGGCGCCCGTGCCGATCGCCTTACCCAAGCCCTACACCAAGGCGCAACTTGCCGAAGCGATCTGCAACGTTTTGTCTATCTGAGATTTGAAGGTCCCACCCGCCACATCGGCGTTGTATACCCAACATCTCCTTCTCATGCCCGCTTTATCTGCCGTCTCGTTACATACGATTACAAATACTTACATTGCATTTATCAGTCAGTTACGGTCCAACGCTAGGATTGGCATGTGACAAGCAATCGTACGGTACGGGACTTGAGACACCGGTGTCGTCGCCTGAGATTACTTATGCGGCGATTAATAGAACTCGTTACTGCCCGCTGGCGATCTCGATCGCTGGTGCCAGCTCTGCGAGGACATTGTTCTGGCAACAGATGCCAGCTGCCAGCACGCCAGTCGAAATCATGAACCACTCACCAATCCGTGTACAACATGAGGAACACCATGACAACCCCAACACTTACCGACATAGTCGAGAGATACGGTATCGGACAAGCGATCGCTCTTCCCCAGATGACCGTGGATTTTGGCGTGGACGACATCACGGTATATGAAGCCATGGCCGTACCACGTGTGCAATTTTCACCTGAGTGGACGCCAAGGAGGCTGAGTGACGACGTTTGGACGATAACATCGACACGGGATGTCATGGCCGAGGCTCTTGCAGCTGCTGCCAAGGGCAGTTGGAATACATGGCAGACGTTAGAAACGATTCCGATGAAACAGCCATGCCAGATATTCCTCGGAACAGCCATCGTAATGGCTGCGCAGCCAGATGGCTTTAGAGCAACGGATGGCACGGTTTATAGGGCATCCGTGGAAGCTCCAAACCGAGTCAAGGTATGGAGAGAGTAGATCGAAGAACAGCCCCGCTAAGCCGGGGCTGTCCAAAGAGGCGGCGGCAATGAACAAGCAGCACACCGAGAGAAGGTGGGGGCTGGGGTACAGATGTCGGAAACCGAAGGCATTCGGAATCCATCCGTTCTTCCGGCAGGACCGTCCGGGATACAACCGTGATGGGTAGAAGATTGAACGAAAAGGTGAAAATATCGATGCCCCGAGCCTCAGTTAAAGGTATTGTCGAGCGCAGCCCGATGAACGACAGAGCAAGCAAAAGGGGGCGTCCGTACGGTCTCGTGTCCGGCCTGTCTATGCTGCCAAACTGAGCGTCCGGCAGTTGGCGCCAAGCGGATGCAACCCGATTTTCGAGCAACGTCTCCTCCTGGCCGGTTGCCGTCGTTCGTGGACGGCGGGGACTGACCCGTCCCCGCACGCTGTACTGCACCACGACGGTCTCCCCGACTTTCAGATAAAACACATCGGTCTGCGGGCACAATCGTGAGTCGTCTCCTTCTGGTGAGAGGTGGCCCATGGCGGCATCAGCGGACCTCTCGCCGGTACGCATGTTGTTCAGATTACCACGCAAGCGAAGCGACTCGGCATCATGCCGACCCCGCAGGAGCCGCACATAAAAAGCTTTGGCTGTGTCAGCCTGTCTGCGATATATCGTGGTGCCGTAGGGCTGATACCCGCAGGTTGATCCGCCATTTGCCAACCCACCAAAATGCGGAGACTCCTATCGGAGCTCCGCGCTACGCACGCTGGTGCCCTTGTCCCCGACCTGCGAGGGAACCCCAAGGCGAGGACAACCCGAGGACTTCAACCTCGTCGCCCACCTCGAGACCCAAGGCGAGACGGGCGTTTCCCTGGTTGACAGCCAGCTCGACGAGGCCGAAACAGTTTTCGTACCAGAATACCTGCCCTGCGGGCACCTCACAGAAGGTACGCGCACGGCGGACCTCCCGGCCCGCGACGATCATGCGAGCGGACTCATCCAGGCACGCGGCTCGAATCCCGGTGATCAGGTTGCCGTAATTGTCTGCGTAGATCACCTTCGAAAGCTCCTCCGGCCAATCCGAGCCCAACATGTCGCCCCGGTCGAGCGGCGCCCATTCCAGAGACTCTTGCTCGACCAGCTTGGCAGCAATCGGGCAAAAGAGATCTCGGCCATGGAAACTGGCCGACAGCCGTTCCGGACGCCAATCCACGCGGAGTATCCGCACCCGTCTCGCTCGTCTCGCGACCAGCGCCAAAAGCCCGTTGTCCGGCCCCAGGTACCAATCTCCGTCCGCCTCTACGGCAAGCACCGCCCGTTCGCTACCGACACCCGGGTCCACCACACTGACATAGAGAGTGCGCGCTGGCATGTCCCGCGCCAATGCGGGTAGGAAATAGGCAGCGAGGTCTGGGCGGAAGGGTGCCAGATCCGATTCCAGCTCGATGACCGGGACACGCGGCAGCAGTGCGTCCAGCCGCAGCCTCATCTGGCCAACGTACGGGCTTCGGGAGCCGAAATCCGTGACCAGTGCGATCCTGTCAAGCATTCAACCTGAATCCGGCAGTTTGAACCGCCAAGGCACAGAGGACGCCAAAAAAAATACCAAGATAATCGAAGCAAGGCTTCCACCCGTATGGCGATCACCGTATTCGGGAATTTTC
>CAYYHR010000120.1:0-10150 GCA_964471705.1 uncultured Chromatiaceae bacterium | reverse complement strand
CCATAGGGGAATTTCTGCGGGAAGGTCCCGGGCCGCCGTGGGCTCGGAGAGGTCCGCGGCCGGATCGGACGATGGGGTGGATCGGCTTGCGGCCCTTGGGAGCCACACTGGGCAGGTGCTCTCAACGGAGGTCCAGATCGATCGGAGCCAAGCGGGCGAGATCAATCGGGACCGGCGAACCTCGGCTCACGCTTCTCCAGGAATGCCTGCATGCCTTCCGCCTGCTCGCCGGCCTCGAAGCAGGCGACAAAGGCGTCCATCTCCAGACGACAGGCGTCGGCGAGGCTCCTGTCGAGGCCGGCATCGATGACCTCCTTTGCCCGCGCGACCGCAAACCGACTCTGGCGTCGGATCTTGCCTGCCATCTCCAGCGCAAAACCCATGAGCTCCTCGTGCGCGACAAGATGATTGACCAGCCCCGTCTCCAGTGCGCGGCGGGCATCGATGAGATCGCCGGTGAAGACCAGCTCCTTGGCGACGGCTGCGCCAACCAGGCGGCTGACCCGGGGAAGCGCCCCCCAGCCCGGGATGATGCCGAGAATCGTCTCGGGCAGACCGAAGCGGGCCTTGTCCGATGCGATGCGGATGTCCGAAGCGAGCGCGACCTCCATCCCCCCGCCGATGCAATAGCCGTTGATCACGGCGATCGTGGGCTTGCCCAGCTGCTCGATGGCGCGCATCAGCTGGTGTCCGAGCTCCGAATAAGCCCTCGCCTGAGCCGGCGTCTTCTTGCGCATCTCCGCGATATCCGCCCCCGAGATGAACGCCTTGCCGGCCCCCGTCAAGACGAGGACGGCGACCGCAGGATCTGTTTGGAGCTCTTGAACGAGAGACAAGGCGGCGCTGACGGTCTCGGTATCGAGCGCGTTATACACTTCCGGGCGATCGAAAGTTAGAATCGCTACGCTCGAATCGATCTGAATTTTCAGGGGTGGTCGCTTTGGCATCGATGCAGATACGGCTGGCCGGGATTGCGGATCGATTGTTGCACAGATGACGCCGAAGGACCGCCTCACAAGAGGTCGCTTCATCACCCTGGAGGGCGTCGAGGGGGCCGGCAAGTCAACGCAGCTCGCCGTCGCGCGGCGCTACCTGGAGGACAAGGGCTTCCGGGTAATCGCCACCAGGGAGCCGGGCGGCTCGCCCATCGGCGAGCGCATCCGGGCGCTGCTGCTCGATCCCGGCAGCAAGGGAATGGCGACCGATGCGGAGCTTCTGCTCATGTTCGCGGCGCGGGCCGAGCATATCGCCAAGACGATCCGCCCGGCCTTGGAGCAGGGGACCTGGGTCCTCTGCGACCGTTTCACGGACGCCACCTATGCCTACCAGGGCGGCGGCCGCGGGGTGGATCCGGCGCGTATCGCCACCGTCGAGGATTATGTCCAGGGTCACCTGCGCCCCGATCTGACCCTTCTGCTGGATCTTCCGGTGGCTAGCGGCCTCGTGCGCGCCGGCAAGCGCTCCGCGCCGGATCGCTTCGAGTCCGAGTCTCAGCGCTTCTTCGAGGCCGTCCGTGAAGCCTACCTGGCGATCGCCGAGTCCCAGCCGCTACGGGTGCGCCTGATCGACGCCGCCCTGCCCCTGAAACAGGTGTCCGAGCAGGTCCGAAGCGAGATCGCGACCTTCCTGGAGGGAATCGTCCCGTGAAGGGGCATCTTCCCATCGAGGCACCCTTGCCCTGGCACAAGGACTGTTGGGAAAGCATCTCCGGTGCCCGCAGCGCCGGGCGCCTTCCCCACGCCCTGCTCGTCACGGGTCCTGCCGGGGTGGGCAAGCGGCTGCTCGTCGAGGCGACGGTCCACTCCCTGCTCTGCTCCCAGCCTGACGAGCGCGGCCTCGCCTGCGGCCACTGCCGGGAATGCGAGCTGCTGGCCGCCGGCACCCACCCGGATTATGTAAAAGTCGGCCCGGATCCGGACGGCAAGTCTGACGAGATCCGAGTGGATGCCATCCGCCGCCTTTCCAAGGCGGACACCCTGACGGCCCACCGCGGCGGCTACAAGGTCATCGTCTTGGACCCTGCGCAAAACATGAACCAAAGCGCCGCCAACAGCCTCCTGAAGACTTTGGAGGAGCCCTGCCCCGACACCTTCTTGTGTCTGGTCTGCGAGCGTCCGGATCGCCTGCCCGCCACGATCCGTAGCCGATGCCAGCAACTGCGTGTTCCGGTCCCACCCGAGCCCCAGGCCCTGGAATGGCTTCGGCAACATACTGATTCGCCGGATGCGACCATCCTGCTGCGCCTTGCCCACGGCGCTCCCCTGAAGGCCCTCGCCCTCATGGACGAGGATCGTCTGCCCCAGCGGGCGCAGCTCTTTCTGGGCTTCGTAGAGGTCTCCCACGGTCTTCGGGACCCGATCTCCGAGGCCGCCGCTTGGAACGAGCATGAGCCCGCTGTAGTATTGGATTGGATGGGCGGCTGGGTCAGCGACCTGCTGCGCCTGGCGAGCGGCCATCGGGCACCTTACCTCATCAATCAGGACAAGGTCCGGGATCTGCACACCCTCGCCGAGGCGGTCGACCCGGAGGCGGGCCACCGTTATCTTCTCCGGATCCTGGAAGCCAGGGCCAATCAGCATAGCCCGGTCAACAGACTTCTCGCGTACGAATCCCTGCTGGTGCACTGGGCGAGAATCGGGCGGCGGCACAATCCAGGCCTTCGACAAAGAGACTAGAGGTTTCGAGTGGACCAGGACAGATCCGGCATACAGCACCGCATCCTCAGCTTCGCGATCAAGGACAAGAACGCCCTCTACGCGGCGTATATGCCCTATGTCCGTAATGGAGGACTTTTCATACCCACGGGCAAGGAATACCGGATCGGCGACGAAATCTTCCTCCTGCTGCGGCTGATGAATGAGCCCGAGCGCATCCCAGTTGCGGGAAAGGTCGTCTGGGTTACCCCTCCGGGCGCCGAGGGAAACCGAGCGGTCGGCATCGGCATCCAGTTCAGCGAGCATGACAATGGTGTGGCCCGCCAAAAGATCGAGGAGTATCTGATGGGTATGCTCACGTCAGACCGGCCGACGCATACTATGTGAGAACCGTTATGTGAGAACCGTTGCCGTTCGAGCTAGAGCCATGCTGGTCGATTCCCACTGCCACCTCGACCGCGTCGACCTGAAGCCGTACGCCGGAGAATTCCGTCGCCTCATGGAGGAGACGCAGGCCACCGGCGTCGAACACATGCTCTGCGTCTGCATCGACCTGGAGCATTACACCGAGATGAGGGATCTGGTCGCGCCCTACCCCTGGGTGTCCGTCTCGGTCGGCGTCCACCCCAATGAGCGCAGCGGCCGTGATCCCGAGCCCGATGAATTGATGCAACTCGCAAGAGACGCACGCAACGCGGCCATCGGCGAGACCGGGCTGGACTACTATCGATGCGACGGGGATCCGGGCTGGCAGCACCGGCGCTTCCGCAACCACATCCGCGCGGCGCGACTCAGCGCCAAGCCCCTGATCGTCCACACCAGGGATGCCCGCGAGGATACGCTCCGCATCCTGATCGAGGAGGAGGCCCGTGACGCGAGCGGTGTCCTACACTGCTTTACGGAGACCTGGGAGATGGCCCGAAAAGCCCTGGATCTTGGCTTCTATATCTCTTTCTCGGGCATTCTGACCTTCAAGAAGGCAGAGGATCTCCGGGAAGTCGCGGCCAAGGTCCCTCTCGACCGTCTCTTGATCGAGACCGATTCCCCCTATCTGGCCCCGGTGCCCTACCGCGGGAAGCCGAACGAGCCCAAGTATGTTTCCGCCGTGGCGCAATGCGTCGCCGGATTGCGCGGCATCGCCGTGGACGAGCTCGCCGCCTTGACCCGCGATAACTTCTTTCGCCTGTTCCGCGACGCCGTGCCGGCGGACCCGGGGGAAGCGATGGGGCACAGGCACCCTCCCCTGCCTCCTGCCTGATCGAATCCTGATCTTCGACGATCGGCTCGGCCCTCATGATCCAACTTCGTGACCTGAGCCTGCGCCGCGGTCCCAGCCTGCTCCTGCAGGGGGCGGAGGCGACCATCTACCCCGGACAGCGGGTAGGGGTGGTCGGACCCAACGGGTGCGGCAAGTCGAGCCTGCTCGCCCTGATCCGCGGCGAGCTGCACCCGGACGCGGGCGATCTCTTCCTTCCCGCGGATTGGGAGATCGCCCACGTGGAGCAGCAGACCCCGAGCGGCGGACGCCCGGCGATCGAGCTGGTCCTCGACGGCGACCGCGAGCTGCGGGAGGTTCAGGCACAGCTGGCGAGCGCCGAGGAGAAGGGAGAGGGCCTGCGCCAGGCGGAGCTGCACGGGCGTTTGGAGGCCATCGCCGGCTACGGCGCCGAGAGCCGTGCCGCCCGGATCATGCACGGGCTCGGCTTCGCGCCGGGCGAGGAGAGGTGGCCAGTGGACAGCTTCTCGGGCGGCTGGCGCATGCGCCTGTCCCTGGCCCGGGCGCTCATGTGCCGATCGGACCTGCTGCTACTCGACGAGCCGACGAATCACCTGGACCTGGACGCCCTGATCTGGCTGGAGTCCTGGCTCCAGAGCTATCCGGGAACCCTCCTGCTCATCTCCCACGACCGGGACTTTCTCGACGCCGTAACGGACCACATCCTGCACATCGACCAGGGACGCCTGGGCTTCTACAGCGGGAACTACAGCGCCTTCGAGCGCCAGCGCGCGGAGCGTCTGAGCCAACAGCGGGCCGCCTTCGACCGCCAGCAGCAGGAGATCGCCCGCATCCGGCACTTCGTGGACCGCTTTCGTGCCAAGGCGACCAAGGCGCCTCAGGCGCAGAGCCGTCTCAAGTCCCTGGAGCGCATGGAGCTCATCGCCCCCGCACACCTGGATTCCCCCTTCTCCTTTCGGCTGCGCGAGGCACCTTCCCTGCCGCGCCCCCTGCTGGCCCTGGAGGAGGTCGCGGCGGGGTACGGGGAACGGACCGTCCTCGAGGAGGTCGACCTCGGCCTCGCCCCCGGGGATCGCATCGGTCTTCTGGGGCCCAACGGGGCGGGCAAGTCCACGCTCATCAAGATTCTCGCCGGTGAGCTCCTGCCGCGATCCGGCCGCTACGTGCCGGCGCAGGGGCTGCGAGTCGGCTACTTTGCGCAGCACCAGATGGACCAGCTGCATCCAGACGAGAGTCCCCTCGCGCACCTTCGCCGCCTGGCAGCGAGCCATGGCGAGCAGGAGCTGCGTGACTACCTGGGCGGGTTCGCATTCCGCGGGGACAAGGCCCTGGAGCCGATAGCGCCCTTCTCGGGCGGTGAGAAGGCGCGTCTGGCCCTGGCCCTCCTGGTCTGGCAGAGGCCCAACCTCCTGCTTCTCGACGAGCCCACCAATCATCTGGATCTCGAGATGCGGCATGCCCTGGGCGAAGCACTGCAGGAGCACGAAGGCGCGCTGGTGCTCGTCTCGCACGACCGCAACCTGCTGCGCCTCACCTGCGACGACCTCTTGCTGGTCGATCAGGGAAAGGTGAGCGAATTCTCCGGGGATCTGGGCGACTACGCCGCTTGGCTCGCCCGGCGCCGGGTGGATCAGGACCCACCCGACCCCGACCCGGCATCCGGAGGCGGTGGCTCGCGCAAGGAGCAACGGCGGGCCGAGGCGGAGCGTCGACGCCGCCTGCAGCCGCTGAAGAGCCGCCTGGCGGACCTGGAGGCCCGCTTGGCCGAGCTCACCGCCCGCCGCGGGGACCTGGAGCGGGAGCTGGCCTCGCCACAGCTCTACGAGCCCGCGTCCAAGTCCCGGCTGCTGTCGCTCATGGAGCAGAAACAGCGTCTCGACGGAGACCTGGAGGAGACCGAGAGCGCCTGGCTCGAGATCGGCGAGGCACTGGAAAGTCAGGGGGCCTGAGGATCGTGAAGCCCTTTTGGGATCGCAGCTTCACCCTGGCCCGACTCCCATCGAAACGACCGGAGAAGAGAGGCGCCCTCGGCCTGGGCCTGCTTATCGGTAGTCTGCTGTTGCTGTGGCTCGCTTGGCCCTATGTCACCCTGTGGCGGGTCGAGCGGGCGGCTCATGAGGGCGACATGGAAGTGTTGGCCGACCTGATCGACATGAGCTCGGTTCGCACCGAGATCAAGCACAAGCTCAACAAGGACGCGGACAGCGACGTCGGCGAGCTGTCCGATCCCTTCATCCAATGGCTGCAGGAAGGAATCGCAGCCATGGGCAGCCAGGCCGTGGATCGACTGGTGACCCTGTCCTGGGTCAGAGCGCGGTTGATCGAGCACATCGCTGGCAGCAACGAGGGGCTCCTGGGGGGGGGCAGCTACGCCTTCTTCGATGCTCCGGACGGCTTTATTGCCCGCATCGGACTCGCTGCGGATACCCCTCTTCTGCTGCATCTTCGGTTTCGCGGTCTGCGTTGGCGGGTTTCCGCCGTATACTACTGACCCGCCGAAGAAATCGAGGAGCCCTCCATGGACATGTCTACCTATTTGAAGCTGTTGGCCCAAAAGCGCGGGTCGGACCTCTACTTCAGCCATGGCGCGCAGTTGCACATCAAGATCGATGGGGTCACGACGCCATTGGGGAAAAAGGTCTACACGGGAAAAGAGATCCGCGACCTGGCCTACGAGCTGCTGAGCACGGACAAGATCGAGCTCTTCGAGCGCACCTGGGAATGCAACCTGGGCGTGTCCTTGGAGCAGATCGGGCGTTTCCGCGTCAACATCTTCCGCCAACGGGGCGAGCCGGCGATGGTGATCCGGTATGTCACGAACGTCATCCCCTCCATCGAAGAGCTCAACCTGCCGCAAGTCCTCAAGCAGCTCGTCATGGAGCCACGCGGGCTGATCCTGGTCGTCGGTGCGACTGGCTCGGGCAAGTCCACCAGCCTGGCATCCATGATCGATTACCGTAACCGCCGCGAAGTGGGGCACATCCTCACCATCGAGGACCCCATCGAGTACGTACACGAGCACAAACGCTCGGTGGTCAACCAACGGGAGGTGGGGCTGGACACCCAGTCCTTCGGCGCTGCGCTCAAGAATGCCATGCGCGAGGCACCCGACGTCATCCTGATCGGCGAGATCCGCGACCGGGATGCCATGCAGCACGCCATCGCCTACGCCGAGACCGGACACCTCTGCCTTTCCACGCTTCACGCCAACAACGCCAACCAGGCGCTGGACCGGATCATCAATTTTTTCCCCGATTCCGCCCACCGCCAGATCTACATGGACCTGTCCCTCAATTTGAAGGCGGTCGTCTCCCAGCGCCTGATGCCCGCCCTCGACGGCGGGCGGGTCCCGGCAGTCGAGACAATGATCCTCTCGCGCTACGTCTCTGAGCTGATCCGCAAGGGCGAGGTCCATGAAATTAAAGAGGCGATGACCCGCGGCGAGACGCACGGTATGAAGACCTTCGACGATGCCTTGTACGATCTCTACAAGGGCGGGCGCATCAGCCTCGAGGAGGCCCTGCAGAATGCGGACTCGCGCAACGACCTGGCACTGCGCATCCGCTTCGACAGCGCCGCCGACGATCCTATGGAAGACACCGCAAAGAGCGCGGATTCCAGGGATCTGGCCAGCGGAGCTTTCGGCCACTAACCGCAATATGCAGCAAGGACCTTACCGATGCCTCACTTCAGGGATCTGTGCAAGAGCGAGCCCAACGAGAGATTGTTCGACCAGGCGCCGTTGCCCATGAACGCCGCCGGCGTCGCGAGCGATTTCAAGCGCTATTACGCCCATACCCTCGGCAGGGACCTGGCCTCACGCGCCGCCTTTTACCCCTACGAGGCGCTCGCCCTCGTCGTGCGCGACCGCTTGGTAGAGCGTTGGAAGCGGACCGGTCATGCCAGGGACCGGCTCGACTCCAGGCGGACCTACTACCTGTCCCTGGAGTTCCTCATAGGCCGTGCCCTGAGCAACGCCATGCTGAATCTGGGGATGAGCGACGAGGCGGAGCAGAGCCTCTACGACCTGGGGCTACAGCTGGAGGAGCTTTCCGACATCGAGCCCGACGCGGGTCTCGGCAACGGAGGGCTCGGGCGTCTGGCCGCCTGCTTCCTGGACAGCTGCGCGACCCTGCAGTTGCCGGTCAAGGGCTACGGTCTGCGTTACGAGTACGGCATGTTCCGCCAACTGGTGGAGAACGGCTTTCAGGTAGAAGCACCCGATCACTGGCTGCGCAACGGCAATCCCTGGGAGCTGGAGCGTCCGGAGGATACCCATCGCGTCCAGTTCGGCGGTCACACCGAGCAATATCAGGATGCCGACGGGCGTACCCGGGTGCGTTGGACGGGCACTCGTGACGTCCTGGCAATACCTTGTGACATTCCGGTGCCCGGCTACCGCAACGACACCATCAATACCCTGCGCCTCTGGAAAGCGGCTGCCACGGAAGAGTTCGATCTCGAGGAGTTCAACGCAGGGAGCTACCCGGAATCGGTTGCGGGAAAGAACGAGGCCGAGCACATCACCATGGTGCTCTACCCAAACGACGCCAACGAGAACGGCAAGGAGCTGCGCCTCCGCCAGCAGTATTTCCTCGCCAGCGCCAGTCTCAAGGACGTCCTGCGTGCATGGATACGCCAGCACGGACACGACTTCAGCCGCTTCGCCGAGCTCAATTGCTTCCAGCTCAACGACACCCATCCCGCCGTCTCGGTCGCCGAGCTCATGCGCCAGCTGATCGACGAGCATGGTCTGGAATGGGACAAGGCCTGGGCCATCACCAGCGCCACCATGGCCTACACCAACCATACCCTGTTGCCGGAGGCCCTGGAGCGCTGGCCCGTACGCCTGTTCGAGCAGCTGCTGCCGCGTCTGCTGGAGATCATCTACGAGATCAATGCCTTCTTCCTGGCGGAGGTGGCCGGGCGCTGGCCCGGCGACATTGACCGCCAGGCCCGCATGTCCCTCATCGAGGAGGGCTGGGAT
Source organism: uncultured Chromatiaceae bacterium (assembly GCA_964471705.1). Classification (GTDB taxonomy): domain Bacteria; phylum Pseudomonadota; class Gammaproteobacteria; order Chromatiales; family Chromatiaceae; genus Thiosymbion. Next base: position 1,272 of record CAYYHR010000120.1, on the reverse strand, counting down.
CGACAGATACGCATGGCCTATCTCGCCATCGTCGGCAGCTTTTCGGTCAACGGCGTTGCCGAGCTGCACTCCCAGCTCCTCACGGACGGCCTGTTCCGGGACTTCTACGAGCTGTGGCCGCACAAGTTCAACAACAAGACCAACGGGGTGACACCAAGGCGCTGGCTCGCCCTCTGCAACCCGAGGCTGAAGGACCTGCTCGACGAGACCATCGGCAAGGGTTGGATGCGTGACCTGACAGAGCTCGAGCGATTGGTGCCTTACGCCGACGACGCCGCCTTCCGCGAAACCTGGCGCGGAATCAAACAGGCGAACAAGGAGCGGCTCGCCGACTTGGTGACCAGCGAGTGCCGCGTGACCTTCGCGCCGGAGGCCATGCTCGATGTCCAGGTCAAGCGCATCCACGAGTACAAGCGGCAGCTGCTCAACATCCTGCACGTCATCCACCTCTACAACCGCATCAAGCGCGGCGACATCCACAACTGGACCCCGCGCAATGTGCTGATCGGAGGCAAGGCGGCCCCCGGGTATTTCATGGCAAAGCTGATCATCAAGCTGATCAACAACGTGGCCCACGTAGTGAATGCGGACGCCGAGACCCGGGGGCTGCTCCGGGTCGCCTTCATCCCCAACTACCGGGTCTCGACGATGGAGATCATCGCCCCCGGGACCGATCTCTCCGAGCAGATCTCCACTGCCGGTAAGGAGGCGTCGGGGACGGGAAACATGAAGTTCATGATGAACGGTGCCGTCACCATCGGCACCCTGGACGGGGCCAATATCGAGATTCGCGACGAGGTGGGCGACGAGAATTTTTTCCTGTTCGGGCTCACCGCAGATCAGGTGCAGGCCAGACGGGCGGACTATGATCCGGCGAGAATCATCTCGGATGATCCCGCCCTGCTCGAGGTGATGGGCCTGCTGGCAGCCGGCCACTTCAGCCAGTTCGAGCCCGGAATCTTCGATCCCATCCTCGGGACCATCCGCAGCCCCGAGGATCCCTGGATGACGGCCGCGGACTTCGACAGCTACCGCAAGGCCCAGGAGCGCGTAGCGGCCGCCTACGCCGACCAAGATTCCTGGGTGCGCATGAGCATCCTGAACACGGCCCATAGCGGGCGCTTCTCATCGGACCGCACCATCGCGGACTACAATCGGGACATCTGGAAGCTGGATTCGATCGTCCCGGATCCTCTCGGCTAACGATCATGGGGCGAGTCGAGCCTCACCAGGGGCAATGAAAGGTCGCCTCGCCCCTGGTCGTCCCCCCAC
>CAYYHR010000119.1:4300-10259 GCA_964471705.1 uncultured Chromatiaceae bacterium | reverse complement strand
ACATCCCAGGATCTCGGGCTGCGCGCCTCGGACCCTGAGATTCGGGCCGCGATCATGACGAATCCCGCTTTCAAGAAGGACGGGGCCTTCGATAATGCAACCTATGAGCGCATGCTGCAGCTCCAGGGGATGAGCCCCCTCCAGTACGAGGACAGTCTGCGTCAGCGCATCGTCGGAAGCCAGCTTCCGCGGACCGTCGTCGCCACGGAAATCGTGACGGAAAAGGAGCTGGAAGACGCTGTGCGCCTGGAACGCCAGAAGCGCCGCTTGAGTTATGTGCGGGTACCCAAATCGACCTTTTCCAGTGACGAGCCGATATCGGACAAGGAGATCAGCGGCTACTACGAGTCGCAGCGGTCGCAATTTCGTACCCCGGAGCGGGTGAAGGTCCGGTACCTTGTGTTGGACGCGGATTCCGTTGCCTCCAAAAAGGTCCCGGGAGATGAGGAGCTGCGCGGGCTCTACGAAGCGGGGAAGGACCGCTTTACCCAGCCAGAGCGGCGACATGTACGCCATATTCTGATCGCGCTCGATCCGAAGGCGGACGAGACCGCGCAAAATGCGGCCAAGGAGAAGATCACGCAGATCCGCAAGCGGATCGACGGGGGTGAGGATTTCACCATCCTGGCGAAGGAGCTGTCAGAGGATCCGGGCTCGGCCAGGCAGGGGGGCGACCTGGGCTCGATCGAGCAGGGAGTGATGGATCTGGCCTTCGACAAAGCGGCCTTCTCCCTCGAGGTGGGGAAGGTCAGTGGGCCCGTCCGTTCACCCTTCGGCTACCATCTGATCGAGGTGACGGAAATCGAGCCGAAGGTCACAAAACCATTCGAGAAGGTCAAGGATCAACTGATTACCGAGCTCCAGAAACGCGACAGCGAGAGCCGGTACTACGATGAGCTCGAACGCCTGGCCAATCTGAGCTACGAGAGCTCTGACAGCCTCGAGCCGGTGGCCGAGGCCCTAGGACTGAAGATCCAGACGAGCGATTGGATCGATAGGACCGGGGGTGGCAAGGGAATCCTTGCCGGCCCGAAGGTGGTAGCCGCAGCCTTCAGTGACGAGGTGCTCGAGGAGGGCATCAACAGTGATGTCATCGAGCCTCGGCCAAACGGGCTGGAGGCGGTCGTGCTCCGCGTGGTCGAGCACGAGGAACCGGCTACGAAGCCGCTGGGCGAGGTTCGTGATCAGATCGTCGGCATCCTGCGTGACAAGCGAGCCGCGGACGCGGCCACCGCGAAGGCCGCGGAGCTGTCACAAGCCGTGGGAGCAGGCGGGGATTTGGCGACGGTCAGTAGCGGTTACGAGGTCGAGGAGCCGGGGCTGATCACCCGTGATGCGGCGCAGGTGCCTGCCCAGATCCGAGATTACGCCTTCGGGTTAACGCGGCCCGCCAAAGGTAAGGCGAGTTACGGCAGCCTGCCCCTCTCCGATGGAGATGCAGCCGCGGTGGTCGTGTCGGAAGTGGTGGATGGCTCTCTGAAGGATCTGGATGAGGCCACCCGAGGCCAGATGAGCAAGGGTCTGGCCCAAGGCATTGGCCGTTCCTACTACGAGGACTTTCTGACGGACCTGGAGAGTCGAGCCCGTATCGAGCGGAACCCGCTCGCGGAAGGAGAAACGGCGGACAATTAGCAGCAGACGGCGGCGGCAACGGGTTGCCGCCCTACGCTCATCGCGAGGTTTGCGTTAGCCCAGCCCCAGGATGTTGTAGCCCGTATCCACGTAGAGCACGTCTCCCGTGATCCCCGAGGCCAGATCCGAGCAAAGGAATGCGGCCGCATTGCCGACCTCTTGGACGGTCACGTTGCGTCGCAGGGGGGTTCGCTCCGCCACCTGCTTGAGCATGCCGCGGAAGTCCGCGATGCCCGATGCGGCCAGGGTACGGATGGGGCCGGCGGAAATCGCGTTCACCCGCGTGCCTTCAGGTCCCAGAGACGCGGCCAGATAGCGGACATTAGCCTCCAGGCTCGCCTTGGCCAAGCCCATGACATTGTAGTTGGGCACGGCCCGCACTGCGCCCAGATAGGTCATGGTCAGGAGTGAGCCGTTACGCCCCTGCATCATGGAACGCCCGGCCTTGGCGAGGGCGGCGAAGCTGTAGGAGCTGATCTCATGGGCGGTAGCGAAGCCCTCGCGGGTGACGGCATCGATATACTCACCTTCGAGCTGCTCGCGTGGGGCGAATCCGATGGAATGCACGATGGCATCGAGCCCGTCCCAGTGCCCGGAGAGCTGGCGAAAGGCCGACTCGATCTGCTCGTCGCTGGCCACGTCCAGGGGTAGCACCAGGTCCGAGCCCCATTTGCCGGCCAGCTCCTCCACGCGGGATTTGAGCTTATCGGTCTGGTAGGTCAGGGCGAGCTGCGCGCCCTCCCGGTGCATGGCCTCGGCCACACCGTAGGCTATCGAGCGGTTGCTGGCGATGCCGGTGACGAGCACGCGTTTATCTTGCAAGAAACCCATGGTGCCTTGTTCCTGAGCTGCGGTGGCTGGATGGCTGACAAGGCCGACGCACAGGTGCGATCATTGGCCTCATGCTGTTTTCTACAGGTCATCCGGCTCGGGTATGGCGTCCAGAATCCTCCGCGGAGCAGGAATACATACCCGAGTGACCGAAAATTCTCGCGCAGAAGCCTAACATTACCGGAGCTTGAAAGGTAGGTGAAAGGCTGGACCCAGGCAGTTGGCGCGGCGGCGAGACGGTTGGGTCCTCTGGTCGTCATGCTCTGCTCGATGTTGGCCGCCTGCGGCGATGCGCCCTGGAACGATCCCTATCGGTCTGATCAGGCGGCGGCTAACCTCGTCTACAGCTCCTTCACCGAGCGTCCGAAGCACCTCGACCCGGCGCGCTCGTACGTCTCCAACGAGTACGCCATTATTGCTCAGATCTACGAGCCGCCGCTTCAATACCATTTCCTGAAACGGCCCTATGAGCTGGTGCCCCTGTCTGCCGCAGAGGTGCCGATAGCGATCTATCTGGATGCGGACGGGGCTCGGCTCCCGTCCGATGTGCCCGCGGAACGGATCGCCTACAGCGAGTACCTCGTCCGTATCCAGCCCGGGATTCTTTTTCAGCCGCATCCTGCCTTCGCGAAGAATGAGGCGGGACAATACCGCTACTCGCGCCTCACCACCGCTGATCTGAACGGTGTCAACCGTTTGTCCGATTTCCCGTACCAGGGGACACGGGAGCTGACCGCGCAGGATTTCGTCTACCAGATCAAGCGCCTGGCCGTGCCTTGGCTGGATTGTCCGATCGCGGCATTGATGCGGGACCATATCGAGGACTTCGCCGCCCTGACCGAGCGCATCGAAGCGGCGGCACCCGTGCCCGTCCCAGGCATGGATCGGCCTTTCCTCGATCTGAGGGACATCCCCTTCGCAGGGGCCGAAGTAGTGGACAGGTACAGCTACCGCATCCGCGTAAAGGGCAAGTATCCGCAGTTCATCTACTGGCTCGCCATGCCCTTCTTCGCCCCCATCCCCTGGGAGGCGGACCGCTTCTATGCCCAGCCGGGCATGAGGCAGCGCAATATCAGCCTGGACTGGTACCCGGTAGGCACCGGGCCCTTCTGGCTGCGCGAGAACAACCCGAGCCTGCGCATGGTCCTGCAGCGCAATCCCAACTTCCACGGCGAGCGCTATCCACGCGAGGGCACGCCGGAGGAGGTGGCGTCCGGGCTGCTGGCGGATGCCGGACAGCCCTTGCCCTTCATCGATGGTGCCGTCTACAGCCTGGAAAAGGAGAATATTCCCTACTGGTACAAGTTCCTGCAGGGGTATTACGACAGCTCGGGCATCTCCTCCGACGCCTTCGATCAGGCGATCCAATTCGGTAGCCAGGGAGAGGCGGTCCTGACCAGGGGCATGGAGAAGAAGGGGATCGAGCTGTCGACCGCGGTCGAGACCTCGATCTTCTATATGGGTTTCAACATGCGCGATCCGGTGGTCGGTGGGGATTCGGAGCGCGCGCGCCTGTTACGGCGGGCAATCTCGATCGCCGTCGATTACGAGGAGTACATCGCCATCTTCGCCAACGGCCGGGGGATCGCCGCTCAGGGGCCGATTCCTCCCGGGATATTCGGCTACCGCAGTGGCAAGGCGGGGATCAACCCTTACGTCTACGAGTGGCGGGATGGGCGGGCGGTGCGCCGCAGCCTGGGCGAGGCGCAGGAATTGCTCGCCCGGGCAGGCTATCCCCGGGGCCGTGATCCGGCTACGGGGAAGGTATTGAGCCTCAACTACGAGGCGGTCGCCCAGGGGCCGGACGACAAGGCGCGGCTCAACTGGCTTCGCAAACAATTCGACAAGCTCGGAATTCAGCTCCTGGTGCGTCCCACCGACTACAACCGCTTTCAGGAGAAGATGCGCAAGGGTACCGGACAGATCTACAGCTGGGGCTGGAATGCGGACTACCCGGATCCGGAGAACTTCCTCTTTCTGCTCTACGGCCCGAACAGAAAAGTCGATGGGGGAGGGGAGAACGCTTCCAATTACGCCAATCCGAAGTTCGACGCCCTGTTCGAGCGGATGAAGAATATGGACAACGGGCCCGAGCGCCAAGCCCTGATCGACCGGATGGTCGATATCGCCAGGCGTGATGCCCCCTGGCTGTGGGGAATGATTCCCAAGGCATTCAGCCTCCACCACGCATGGCTGAAGAACCTCGAGCCCAACCTGATGGCCAATAACACCCTCAAGTATCGCCGCGTCGATACCCGGCTGCGAGAGCACAGGCGCCGCGCCTGGAACCAGCCCATTCTTTGGCCGCTCTGGCTGATCGGTGGGATTCTGGTGATTGGAGCACTGCCGGCAGTCCGGATCTTTCGTCGGCGTGAGCGCAGCAGCGCCCGATCGACAGGTGAATCCCGATCGTGAGCGCCTACATCGTCCGGCGCTTGCTCTATGCCATCCCTATCCTCGTCGGGGTGAACCTGATCACCTTCCTGCTGTTCTTCATCGTCAACTCGCCCGACGACATGGCCCGCATGCAGCTCGGCGTCAAACGGGTCACTCCGGAGGCGATCGAGACCTGGAAGCGGGAGCGCGGCTACGACAAGCCATTGCTCTTCAACGAGCAAGCCGAGGGGCTGAGCAAGGTGTCCGATACCATCTTCTTCGACAAATCGGCTCGCTTGTTCGCGTTCGACTTCGGCTCATCGGACAGCGGGCGCGACATCGGCTTCGATATCACCCAGCGGATGTGGCCGAGCCTAGCCATCGCCATCCCCGTGCTCCTGGTAGGCCTGCTCGCCGACATCAGCTTCGCCCTCTTCATCGTCTTCTTCCGTGCGACCTACATCGACTTCACCGGAGTCGTCCTGCTGGTGGCCATGATGTCGATCTCCGGTCTCTTCTACATCATCGGCGGCCAGTACCTGGTGAGCAAGCTGCTCCACCTGGTGCCCATCTCCGGGTACGATACCGGGATCGCGGCCTGGAAATTTCTGATCCTGCCGGTGATCGTCGGCGTCATCGCCGGTGTCGGCAGCGGGACACGCTTGTACCGCACCCTGTTCCTGGAGGAGATCGGCAGGGACTATGTGCGCACCGCCCGCGCCAAGGGCCTCAGCGAGCGTCGAGTCCTCTTCCACCACGTGCTGAAGAACGCCCTCATCCCCATCCTCACGGGGGTAGTGGTCGTGCTGCCTCTGCTCTTCCTAGGAAGCCTGATCAGCGAGTCCTTCTTCGGCATCCCGGGTCTCGGCAGCTATACCATCGACGCCATCAACAATCAGGACTTCGCCATCGTACGTGCCATGGTGTTCCTGGGCTCGGTCCTCTACATCCTGGGGCTGCTGCTCACGGACATCTCCTATACCCTGGCCGATCCGCGGGTGCGGTTGAGCTGATGCCGGTCGTCCTACCGACCGATGCCTTGATCTATCTGCTGCTGGTGCTGGTCGCGGCTTTCGTCCTCTACACGTCCCGGCACGAGCACCTGCGCGAGCCCTGGAGA
>CAYYHR010000119.1:0-4200 GCA_964471705.1 uncultured Chromatiaceae bacterium | reverse complement strand
CGCTGGGGAGGCAAGCACTTGGAAGATCAGGAGACCGGTAGGGTAGGGGACATCCTTCGCAGGGCACTGAAGGGTCTGACACTGGGTCTGGCCTGTTGGGCGCTGGCGGCCTTCTCCTTGCTTTGGCTCCTCGCGCGGCGAGCGGGTCATGGCTTGCGCCAGACCTTCGAAACCCTGCGCGCTAGAAGGAGCCCCGTTCCTTGGCGCACGGCCCTCCTGACCCTCGCCATCATGCTGATCCTGAGCTTCATGGCCGGCGAGCTGGCCCTCGAGTACCACGTCCTCGGCACCGACAAGGTCGGCGAGGATGTCTTCTACCAGAGCATCAAGAGCATCCGTACCGGTCTGGTCATCGGGACCCTCACGACCCTGGTCATGCTGCCTGCGGCCATTCTGCTGGGGATCATGGCAGGCTACTTTCGGGGCTTGGCGGACGACATCATCCAGTACCTCTACACAACCCTGAATTCCATCCCCGGCGTGCTCCTCATCGCCGCCGCCATCCTCATGCTCCAGGTCTACATGAGCAACCACGAGGGGGACTTCGGAAGCCTTGTGGAGCGGGCGGACCTGCGCCTGCTGTTTCTGTGCATCATCTTGGGCGTGACCAGCTGGACCGGCCTGTGCCGACTGCTGCGCGGGGAATCCCTCAAGCTGAGGGAAGCGGACTACGTCCAGGCCGCGGTCAGCCTGGGGGTAAGCCACGCGACCATCATCCGTCGCCATATCCTTCCCAATGTGCTGCACATCGTCCTGATCAGCGTCGTCCTCGACTTCAGCGGCCTGGTGCTGGCCGAGGCGGTGCTTTCCTACATCAACATCGGCGTCGATCCCACGATGAACAGCTGGGGAAACATGATCAACAGCGCGCGCCTGGAGCTGGCCCGGGAGCCAGCGGTCTGGTGGTCGCTGATGGCGGCATTCCTGTTCATGTTCACCCTGGTACTGTTCGCAAATCTCCTCGCAGACGTGGTGCGGGATGCCTTCGACCCGCGTTTGAGGGACGCCCGATAGCGGCCATCGCGTTATGATTCACGTCATAGCGTGCATCAAAGGGAGAGGCGAGATGGGCTGTAGCGGCTATATCCTGGTGGAAGGTATCAACATCTATGCCACGGTGTTCGACACCGACCAGCTGAGCGTCATCCGCGGCAGCAGCATTCTGCTGGCGGAGGCGATTTCAGAGCTACCCCGACAAACAAAATTCAAAGGCAAGCTCGAGCCGCTGTCTCAGGGTGCGTCGAGCGGGCTGTTCGAGGTCACTCTACAAGAATGCCCCACCGAGGCCGACTATCTGGCCGATGTAGCGAAGCAGGTCGCTGAATATCTCAGCGACCACGAGCCTTATCGTTACTTCACCTTCGCCGTCGCGCATTTTCTTTACGTGCCCAAGGACCGCTCGGAAAACGTTCCTCTTTCTGCCATCAAGGCCGCCCTTTCGGCCAAGATCCGCCGGCAGCAGATCCAACAGCTCAGTAGTGCGCCCGACCCTATCGATTCGAGCTGCAACTACGTCCCCTGCACGCGCTCCGGCATGCGGGCGGCCCGCGAGAACGCCAAACCAAACGATTCACAGGACACCAACAGCGACTCGATCGAGGCACGTCTGCGCAGGGGGCAGGACCTCAAGGGGTCGATGTACCTGAAGATCCTTCGGCCCGATGAGCCGGGAACGACCTCGACGGACTGCCACCGGCCGACCGACGACGAGTTAGAGAAATTGGAGGAGCTGACCTTCGTCAACGACCTGAAAACCCTCGGTCACAACACGCGCTACGAGACGCTGAACAACAAGATTGCCGTCATCTACCTGGACGGTAACGGTTTCGGTGAGATCCAGCGCAGCAAGGTCAAGGACACCAAGGACCAGCAAGCATTCGATCGGCTGATTCGCGATTGCCGTGCCCATTTTCTGTTTCAATTGCTTACTGCACTGCGCGACGGTGCCTGGAACGGTCACGCGTTGTCCGATGGGTGCCTCGAGGGTAGCGGAGACGACCGATCCGATTCGCGCAGTGATCGCGGGGGCACCCCACAAGCCGAGGGATCCTCCAAGCAGCTCCGCCTGGAAACCCTGCTCTGGGGTGGCGACGAGATGACCCTGGTGGTCCCGGCTTGGCTCGGATTCGATGTCCTGCAACTCTTCTACGCGATCTCCGCCAAGTGGCATTTCGAGAATACGCCCCTGACCCATGCCGGCGGCATCGTCTTCTGCCACGCCCACAGCCCGATCGCCGAGATGCGCCGGCTCGCAACGCGGCTCGCCGATGACGTCAAGCAATGGATGCGCGACAACAAAACCGGCGGCAATTGGTTCGACTACCTGGTGCTGGAGTCCATCGACTACCCCACTGAGCCGACGCTCTCTGTATTCCGCGAGCACCGTTACGGCCCTATCGCTACCGAGCGCAAGCCGATCGCCCCGGATCCGGAGTGGCTGGAGGACGTCGGGCATGATTGCCGTCGGCTACTCACCACGGGCAACCTGTCCCGCGGGCAGGTATTCTCCCTGGCGCGGGCCATCGCCCGCGCGCCATTGCCGAGGTCCGACCAGGACGACCTCTTTCCATCCGGACCCTATGCCGTCCGCGCGCACCCGCCTTGGGCCGGTGGTGACGCAACCGCCGAGGAGTCGGCGGAGGATCCCGCTAAAGGCCAGCCGCCTCCAACCGCCCTGGAGCGCTGGGAGAAACGACTGGTGACCATCGCCGGCGAGAAAGAACCGACCGCCGTCCCTCGGCTGGAGCGGCTCGTCGGCTTCCTCGGGCTTTGCGCCGAGGACCTTTGCAATGCCGAGCGCCGCGCCTGGCTGTGGCTGCACCTGGCAGAGCTGTGGGACTACCTGGTGCCGGAGCGCGATCGCAAGCAGGAGAAGCCGGGATTCAGCAATGCACGGCAGGAGGACCGCAGATGATCCGCAACGCCTACGAGCTACGCCTGTGTATCCAGGCACCGCTGCTGATCCACGTCGCCGGAAGCCTGGACCTCGGGGTCGACGCCGCCACCCAACGCTATCGCGGGCGGCCCGTGCTCAACGGGAGTCTGGTGCGCGGAAATCTCCGTCATCTGCTGCTTGACTTCGCCGACGAGATTGCATTGGCGCCGCTGCCCCCTTCGGATGACATCCGTCCGATATCGGCGGCGGACGTGGAGACCTGGCTCGGGCCGGATTCGGATTCCGACGGAGAGCCGCGGATTGCCGCCCTGCGCTTCGATCTGTTTTGGCGACTGGACGAGCTGAGTATTTCCGGCGACACGACGCCACCGGATCAGAGCGTCCGCCACCGGATTGCCATTAGCGAGGACGGTGTCGTGAAGCGGGGCCACATCCAGGTTGCCGAGGCCGCCTTTCCAGCCGGTACCGAGCCGCAGTTCGTCGGCCGCATCCAGGCCCGTTTCCCCGACGAGCCGGCGCGGCGGCATTGCGAGCACTGGCTCGGCAAGGCTTTGCGCCTTCTCCCCGCAGTGGGCGCCTTCAAAGGAGTCGGCTATGGCCGTCTGGTGAGAACCGAGCTGGCCCGTATCGAGCCCATCATCGAGACTGGCCATCGGGTGCGCGCGGACCGGGTCGGCTCGCGCTTCGGTATCCTGCTGCACCTGGACCGACCATTCCACGTCGCCCGCACCGCCCAGTTCCAGCCCAAGGGCAACCGTCTGTTGCACGATGACCAGATCCCCGGCAACGCCCTCAAGGCCGTGATGGCCATCACCCATGGAGGCAACAGCGACGCCTTGCAGCGAGACCTGGACTTCGACTGCCTCGCGGTCACCGCCGCGCTTCCCGCCAGGCAGGCACGTCCACGGCGCGCCCTGCCGCTGCCTCTGAGCCTCGCGGTATTTCTTGTTGGGGGGCGCCAACGCCGTGTCATGGACCTCGCGCTCCATAAAAAACCGATGCTGCTGAAGGACGACAAGGACCTGATAGCCCCTACCTTCCAACCGGACTGGAAGGATGCCGACCGCGAGGAGGCAGAGCTGCAGTTCGGCCATGCCCCGGAGCGTCCCGAGCACCTGCTGCTGGTGCGCACCGCCATCGACCGGCAGCGAGGCTACTCGGAAGAGTCCAAGCTGTTCGCCCCCGAATGCACCGACGTACCCGGCTATGTCTGGTGCGCGGATATCGATCTCAACGATGTTCACCCGAACGATGAAAATGCCCGTCGCGAGGTCACCGAGAACCTGTTGGACCTGCTTGCCGGC
>CAYYHR010000118.1:0-10470 GCA_964471705.1 uncultured Chromatiaceae bacterium | reverse complement strand
CAGCGTGTCCAGCCAGATTTGACTCCGACCCCACTGAGATATGGGTAATGACATGCACTCTGCCTCCTTGCGTTCGCATCCGGATCTTTCATCGGGCGCTTGTGCGATGCCGATCGAGAAAGCAAAGTCTCGCTGATGTTCGGGCTGGGCATGAACAACAATGGCGTCGGGTTGGTATTGGCCGCTGTGGCACTGACCGATCACCCGCAGACTATGCTGCCGATCATCTTCTACAACCTTGTCCAGCACCTTGTCGCATCCGTGGTCGATCGCCATGTCGGCGTGAAGTGGGATGACTAAGGCGGATCGCGCGCCGATGCTACTCGACCTGGCCTAGGGCAAGGAAATCCAACGGCCCCGCGCGCCTCAGGGCGGGTTGGACCGACAGCAGGGGGACTGCGCGGCAGTTTAGGCTCGTGGACGGGGCAGTACCTCCAGTGCGAGTGGAGCTGGAACGTCCAGCGCTTCGAACAGCACAGCGAATTCGAGCTCCAGGCTGTACTTGCCCTGCATCGTGGTCGCCATCTTCTCGCCCATTCCTTCCCACGCGCTCCCCACTCCGGTAGCGGTCGTGGAGGGTGCGCCAGATCTCATACATGCGGGGTATACCGATCCTGTGAATCTCATTGCGGCGTTGTGTCCTCCGTTTCGGAGTCACTCCCTTCTGGCTAGTGCCACCCACATGGCCGAGTCCGAGGCACCGTCCTTGCACAGAAAGTGTGAGAACCGGGCCAGCCTCCGTCGGTGCCCAGGCAAATGACGGTGACGGCGCGCACTGTCCGGTCGATTGCGGGTAGCGGCCAAGACGAAGGCCCGAGAACCTGTTTGGCCGGCAATCGATGCCGATCAGATGATTTATTGCGTGGAGACGATCCTGTGAACGAGCGAATTCTTCGTTGGGCTGTGTTGTTGCTCGCCCTGGCAGCAACCGGCTGGGTCGCCTTCGACTACGTGCGGCTAGCAGCCTATAGCGCCACCAAAGAGCGTGCCATCACCCCCCCCGGGGGAATCTCATGCAGTCGGAAGAGACTGCCATAAAAATCTTCAAAGACGTCAGCCCTTCGGTGGTTTTCGTCTCCACTTTGGAGCAACCCCAACAGCTGTCCCCCGAGTCGGCGGTCGAGCGCATCGGGACAGGATCGGGTCTCGTCTGGGATGCCGCGGGGCACATCGTCACCAATTATCATGTCGTCCAAGGTGCCGGGCAGATCGCTGTGCGCTTCGGCTCGGGGGAGCTGCATCGGGCCGAAGTCGCGGGCACTGCTCCATACTACGATCTCGCCGTCTTGTGCATCCAAGGTGGCCATCGGCTCTACAAGCCGGTGTAAACACGGAGGCCGGAGAGGTCGGTGACGTCATCACTCGGGTGGACGGTAAACCTATGCACTCCGTCGCCGACCTGGCGGCCCAGCTGGAACAGATCGGCGTGGGTAACAAGGCTACGCTGACGGTGGAGCGGAACGGCGCGACGCGCAAGGCGAAGGTGGACGTTATCGATATCTCCGAACGATGAACTGGGGCCGCTCATTAGGCAATGCCGGCATTGTCCAATACTCCGATGGTGGATTTGCTTCGTCCACGGGCTGAAATCCACCGGATTAACGACCGTGGCCGTAGGCCCTAGCTGGGGCACATACCCGGACCAGCGCGCCGGCGGCCGGGAAGGTCGGCGGGCTGGACCTGCGTCCGGGAAGCTTCATCGCGGCTGGCCGTGACCTGTTGGCTCTGGTGAAGACCGACGAGGTCTGCTGGCGCCGCCACCTGCGATACCCGGCAGGGGCAGATCGACTGGAATCAGCTGGGCGGGATCATCAACCTCTTCAATCCGGCTTTGCACCATTCGCTGGGCGCCGACGGGATGACCCTGTCCGATACCTGGCCCCGGGGCTGCAAGCCCATGAGTTGGGCCGACAGTCCTCCATGCTAGCCTGTACCCGGCTGATTCAGCTCATCGCCCTGAGCTTTCTGGTCATGGCGCAGCTGCTGTTGCCGAGGTGCAGTGACTGCTCGCCGTCCTGAGCCTTACCGCAACCGGCTCGACTGGGAGCTGAGCAAGCTGCTGCATTGGCGCGGGGGTACTGCGTGCCGCGAACAGCAAGAGAAGGGCGCCGGGGCAATTGCCTCCGGCGCAACCCTTTGGCAGTCCACCTGGCAAAGGAGGTGGAGGCTAGCTCGATTGCTACTGCGTCGGGGACCGAGGGAAGCGCGATTTTATCAGCGCTTCCTTATGCGCCTCGGTCTTGCTCCCGCCCGACTTGGCTGTCGTTGCTGGGGCCTCCTTGCCGGCTGCCTTCTCTTCGGGGAAGACGTGCATGTTCACGGTGGCGTGCACCAGGCTGAGCATGGCATTGTCCACGGCGCTCTTGGCGGTCTTGGTGTCCGGGGGATCCTGATCCAGGGCGTGGCGGGCCGCCTTCACCTGGGCCTCCACGTAGAGCACCGGCAGATAGACGGTGGTGGACGAGATCTCCGCGGCGACCTCCTCCAGTTTTTGGGCGGCCTTCTCCTTCTCGCCCTTCTGCACGTGCTTAGCCGCCTCGTCCAGCTTGGCCTTGGCCTTCGCGGCCAACTCGGGGGCGTACTCCGACATCTCGTCCAGGTTGGCGTAGATGGGCAACAGGTCATCGACTATGACGCCCGTGCCGGAGGCCAACAACTCGTGTTTGGCGTTGCGGATACTCTCCACTACGATGCTGTAGGGCATCATGAGCTGCAGCCCCTGCGCAAAGTCCTCGGCGGCAGTCAGCGCCGCGCGTGCTTCTCCCACCTTGTTCTCCTGTAGAGCGGCGTGGGCGGCCTGCACGTGGCGCAACAAGGCGCGGCCACCGTGCACGGCGATGTGTGCCATGTCAGGGTCTTCCCATCCCGCGTATTGCGCGACTGTCTCGCGCTCGGTCAGCGGCACCTCCTCTTCCGCTGCCGGTTTGGTGCCTTTGCCCTTTTTGGCTGCCTGCCCCTCTGTGGCCGGCTTGGCGTCGTTGTCTTTTTTAGCCACCTGCTCTCCTGTGGTGGGCTTGGTGTCTTTGTCATTTTTAGCCTCTATGGGGTACCCAACCCCCATTGACAGGGCCAGTAGGCCGGCGACCACAGTAGCGGCCAGGGGGCGGGTGAAGGATTTGTCTGGGCTCGGGCTCATGTAAACTGTCCTCGGTTGGGTTTCAGGTTTGGAGGGGACGTCAGCCGCCCGCTCCTCTCATTGCCCAGGCATGTATCATGCCGCTTTGTATCTTCCTAATTGGCCAACATTGATCGTAGGTGCGGGCCGAGCTAGCGGAGGGCGGTGGATAGCCACCGCTCAGCCTTTGGCGCCGGCTGAAATGAGCCCAGGTCGGTGCGGTCGCTAGAGTCTCGCTGCGCTAGCCTTTGACTTGCTGTTTCATGCGTGCGCAGGGATGCCTGATCGCCCCGTCGCGGCGCGAGCTTTTCCCCGCAAGGGTCGGTGGTTCCATCCGGTCCGCGTGGCTGGTGGCGGTGCTGGTTGTGCTTTACCGACGAGGATAACCGCCTGATTGCGCCCGCCGATCACGGTCTCGGCGTGCTCTGTGCGTCGTTCATGGCATTGACCGGCTTGACGGTCTGGTTGGGGATGTCGGCTCGAGGTGAGATGCCCGGCTGGACCCTGTTCGTACTGCAGCTTCGCCAAGAGGCGGCCAATTTGATGTGGGCTTTGATGTGGGCCAACCTCTTGCGCCCCACGGCGATGGCCGGGCCGCATCGCTTCCTCGGGCACGCGACCCCGCGCCGCATGTTATGCCGTGAGCGCGGCCAAGAGTGATCGGTCGGCCTTGAAGGCTTGTCTCAATGTTGGAGAAACCGGTGCCCTGCGAATCTCTGTTCGACGACCTTAGACTGATCCCCGGCGAACCTGGGGGGGCGCTGCCCTTGAGCAAGATTCGCAGTGACCTGCACTCTGCCGAGATGATGCTTTGCCCGGACCCGCCCTATTGGCACGGCCTCGAGGAGGCGATGAGCACCGCATTGGAGGACGACTCCATCGGAACGACGCCTCCATCAACCGGGGCAATTCCGTCCGCCCCCTTTTCGACGCCTTCGTCCGGGTCATCGGTTTCAACGCTGCCCACGTCGTGGCGGTGAAGCCGACGGCGTAAAGTTCCGCATCCTTCAGCCCCTCCCTATGTCGTCGACGGGACAGATGGTCACGCAAATGCTGCTTCTCGAGCCGCTAGATGGCGGATTCTGACCGCTTCGCCATCTTTGGACCGTCCTGGCGGTAGTAGCGCGCGAGCAGGCCGTAGATCCGCGGGTAGCCCGCCAGCAAGGTCTGAGGCCGGACAAAGAAGGTCTCGCTTACCACCGCGAAGAGCTCGGCGGGAGACGTGGTGGCGTAGGGATCTAAGGGGAGCGGTTCGCCGGTTTCGACGCGTGCTTGAAAATCCTGGAAGGCAACAGTGAATGCGCGTGTCCATTCCGCTAGAGGAATCCGGGAAGGGAGGGGCGGCATGCCGTTGGCCACGCCGCCCCACGCCAGGTCCAGCTTGTGCGCAAGCTCATGAACGATCACATTGCCGCCCCGCTCTCCTCTGGTGTCGGCCTTGACCTCCTCCCAGGCGAGGATGACCGGACCGCGGTGCCAGGCTTCGCCTTCCAGGTCGCGGCTCTGCCGGTGCAACACCCCGGCCTCATCGAGAATTCATGCCAGGCCCGGAATGCGCTTGGATAGACAACGATCGAGTACCAGCCGGCATAGCTGCCAAGGCCAAGCTGCAAGATCGGGACGCATGCCTGCGCAGCAATGGTATGGGCGACGAGCGGACTCACGTCGAAGCCGCCGGTTCCTTCGATGGCTTTGCTGGTGAGAAATCGCTCCGTGAGCCGCTTCAGGCGGCGCAAATCCTCTGGCCCGTAGCCTTGCAGCAAGGCAACGGACTGCGACAAGGCACGCCACTCCCCCTCCGGAATGGTCTTGGGCCAGAGCATTCCGCGCAAATAAGACCACATTTGAGGACTAGAGTGCCTCGCTTACGACATTGGACACCACGACGATGGGGAAGATGCCGGCCATGAGCCCCCTCCCCACGGGGCTACCGCTGAGGATGCGATACTCGATGCCGATCTCGATATGGCCATAGCCCCAGTTGGTCTGGCCGTCCTCGCAGCTGTTACGCATTGGCAGAACGGCGTGGAGTAGGGCATCGGGCATGTAGCCGTACCTCACCTCGGTTGCCAGCGCAGATAGAGCGCGGGGAGAAGGTTGGTGGACAAGATCGAGCTCCAGAGGACCCCGCCCAGGACGACGAGGGCGAGACCTTGCTCCGGGGCGGCGCCGATCCCCCAGCCAAGGGCCGTGGGCAGCATGCCCAGTATCGCCGTGAGTGTGGTCAGGAAGATGGGTCGGAAGCGGATGCCGACGGCCTTGCGCACGGCGCGCTGCGGTGCCAAGCCCGCGCGCTCGGCCTGTCGGGTGCGGTGCAGGAGGACGATGCCGTGGTTCAGGCTGATCCCGATCAGGGTGAGAAAGCCGACGAGCGCAATGGCGTTCAGCCCGATGCCGCTCAGGGCGAGCGCCAGCGCCCCGCCGGTGAAGGCCAGGGGGATCTGCAGCAGGAGAACCAGCGGGATCCGCCAACCGCCGAAGTGCACGACGAGGATACCCGACATGAGCAGCAGGGCCGCGACGGCGGCCACAACAAGCATGAGCGCAGCCTGGTCGAGCTCGACAAAAAGTCCCGAATAGGAGATCCGGTAGCCCGGGGGCAGCGAGAGGGTTTCCAAGCCCCGCTTGGCCGCCTGGATCGCATCGCCGACCGACCCCTTCGGGGTCGCCAGAATGTCCAGGACGCGGGCACCGTCCAGGTGACGAATCTGATTGGGAAGGGTCTCCATCTTCAGGTCGGCGAGCAGGTGCAGCGGCGTCCACCCGTGGCGGGTCCGGATCAGGGTCCGCCCAAGCTCCTCGGTGGTGAGCTGCTCCGCCTCGGCAAGGCGGATGTAGAGATTCAGGTGATAGTCGCCGTCCGGCATCCGGGCGGCCACCTCGCCTCGCAGGGCCGGACGCAGCTGCCGATTCAGCTCCGCGGGTGTGATGCCGAAGGCGCGCATCGCCTCCGGCCGCGGTGCGATCCGGAGCTGGGTTACCGGATAGGCGTCGTTGTTGAAGATGTCCGTCAGGGCCGGCACCTTGCGCAACCGCTCGACCGCCTCGACGGAGATTCTGCGCAGGGTTGGCAGGTGGTCACCGAAGACCTCCACCACGAAGGGCTGCGGCAGGCCGGACAGGCTCTCGCCGAAACGCTCGATGGTGGGCGTGTCGATGCTTTGCTGGACGCCCAGCGTGCTCGCCTCGCGAAGCAGGCGGTCGCCCAAGGCATCCAGGCTGGTGGTCGTGACGCTGGGCTCGACGACGACCTGCAGCTCGCCCGCGAACGAGCGCTCGGTGTAGGCCGTCCCGGATGCCGAGCCGATGCGCGCCAGGGTATGTGCCACCGCCGGGTCCCGGCGCATGCGCTCGGACACCTCGGCCAGCGTCGCCCGTGTCTGCTCGAGGGAGGTCCCCGGGGGCAGGGTGAAGCTGTCCAGGAGCACGCCCTCGTTGGGCAGCGGCAGAAAGCTCGTGGGTGTCAGGACCAGGGCGCCGACGGCGGCGACCAGTAGCAGTGCCGTTGCCAGCAGGCTGAGGCCCGGGTGGGCGATGGTCCAATCCAGCAGGTGCAGGTTCAGCCCCCTGAGGCGCTTCAGGACCCAGGCCGCACTGGTGAATCCGGGTCGTGCGGAGGGTCGCAGGCGGGCGGCGATCAAAGGGATCAGGGTCAGGGAGACGACCAGGGAGCCGAGGAGCGCCAAGCTCATGGCCAGCGCGAAGGGCACGAAGAAGAGGCCGGCCAGCCCGCTGACCGCGATCAGCGGCAGATAGGTCGATACGGTCGTCAAGGTCCCGCTGACATCCGGGGCGGCGATGTCGCGCAAGCCCTGCCATACGCCATCGGCACCGAGCCGTCCCGACTCCCAGCGGTGAAAGATGGCCTCGAGGACGATAATCCCGTCGTCGGCCAGAAGTCCCACGGCCACCGTCAGGGCGCCCAGGGTCAGGAGATTCAGGGTTTGGCCCAGCGCGTAGAGGCCGGCGATGGCAAACATCAGGGCCAAAGGGATGCTGAGGGCGAGCATCCAGACCCCGGGCTGCGCGCCCAGGAGCCAAAAGAGCACGGCTACCGCCAGCAGGCCTCCCACCACCAGGTTGCGGCCGAGGTCCGAGCGCAGCAGGGAGACCAGGTAACCCTGGTCATAGACCCGCAGCCAGCGAACGCCTGGCGGCAGCTCGCCCTGCAATGCCGCGAGCGTCTCGGCGACGGCGCGCGTGACCGGCACCGTCGAGGCCCCGGGCTGCTTGAAGACGATCAGTGCGAGGCTGGGCTCGCCGTCCAGGTCGAGCCCGTAGTGGATTGGCTCGGGACTCCGAATAACCCGGGCGAGCGCCTCTAGGGGGACTGAGCCGTCAGGGGTCGGGACCGGCAGCCGTCGGACCTCCTCGGTGGTGAGGGGCAGGTTACGGACCTCGATGGGGACGTCCTGGTATCCCAGGCTCAGGCGCCCTGTCGGGGCCAACACCATCTGGTCCGCCAGGGTCTTGGAAAGGGTGTCCATGCCGACCCCTTGTCGGCGCAGGGCGAGCAGGTCCGGCTGCACCCAGAGGGACTCGTCTCCGCTGCCGAACAGCTCGATCCGCTGCACGCCGGGCAGTGCCCGCAGGGCCGGCAAGACCCGGGTACGGATCGCACGCTGGACCACCGCGGGGCTGACGCCCGCCGGAATGTGCAGGCTGTAGTCGGCGACCTCGTTGATCGCGTTGCCCATGATCTCGGCATAGGGGGAGACGCCCGGCGGGAGCGAGCCGCGCGCGCGATCGACGGCGCCGTAGGCGGCCTGCAGGTCGACCTGAGGATCGGTTCCGGCGCGAAAGCGCACGGTCAGCTCCGCGGTCCCCAGACCCATGGTGCTGCGCAGGCTGACCAGGTCCTGAAGCCCAAGAAGCTCGGCCTCCAGGGGTCGCACGATGAGGGCCTCCATCTCGCCGGCCGAGGCGCCGGGGTCGTGGGCGATGATGCTGATCTGCGGATACTCGAAGCGGGGAAGGACCTCCGTCGGAATCGCCCACAGCGCATACGAGGCCGCGGCAAGCAACGCCGCGTAGGCCATTCCCCACAGGGAAGGGCGGGTGAGGATCCGAGGTATCTGCATCAGTCGGGCGGTGTGTAGTGCTGCCCGAAATCGCGATGAAACAGCAGGTAGGCGTCGCGCACCACGACCGCATCGCCGGCCGCAAGCCCGTCCAGGACTAGGGTCTTCTCACCGCGGCTCTGCCCCGGCTCCACAGCTTGGCGGCGCAGACCATCGGCGGTTTGCACGAGCACCCACCAGCGGCTCCGGTCCAGGATCAAGGCGGTCGTCGGGATGGCTACGGCCGACCGCTGCTCCCCGGCGACGACCACCTCTCCGGCCTCGCCGCCGCTCCAGCCGGGTGCACTAGAGGTGGTTTCGAAGAACGCCGTGAGTCCCCCGTCCGGGCGGAGGGAGGGAAGCCGCTGCGCGAAGCGCAACGGCAGCTCAGAGCTGCCGTTCGCAGGAAGAAACCTGCCGGGGTAACCGGGGGTGAGCAATTCCGTTGGCATGTCATAAAACACGGCCCGAATCCAGAGGTCATGATCCGGCTGGATGACGAGCACCGGTCCGTCCCGGGCGACCCGATCCCCAGTCGCGGCCGAAAGCGAAACGATCCGTCCGGAAATGGGGGACTCGACGCTGCCGAGCGCCTCCAGCTCGGTGAGCTCGGCCTTGGCCTCGGCGACGTGCGCCTGGGCGGCCGCGAGCTCCGCCTTCACCCGATCCATCTGTGCCCGGTCCGCCAGCTTGCGCCGGTAGGTGTCGCGAACCGCCTTCTCGGCGTCACTGGCCTCGACGAGGGTCTGTTTGGCAGCGGAAAGTTGCACCTCGGCATCCGCCCGAGCCTTCACCTGGTCCGGCCCGCCGATGTGCGCAATGATGTCACCGGCGGAAAGCTGCTGCCCAGGCCGCGCCGTGAGATCCTCGATCACCCCGTCCAGGCCAGCCTTGACGGTCACCAAGCTGACGGGATCGACGCGGGCGTAGCCACGAAACTCGGGCCGATAGTCGACAGCCTGGGTGCGCGTCGTCTCGATGTGCCCAATGCCCGCCTCCTGCGCGGCCATTGGCATTGCCAGGCCGGCAAGAACGAGAAAGGCCCCGATTCGTCGCCTGGCGTCGAGCGCGCGCGGCAGCCCATGCACGCCGTGCTGGAAGCGGCGTCGCCGAGGGTGCCCATATCCGAGGTTGGTTGTACCTTGCGTTGGCATGGGGTTCACATGGGCCGCGTCTGGGTCGAGTCCGCACGGTACCGAGGGGCGGATCTTTGCTCAGTCTGATGAGCCAAGCATCCACCCAGGTCAAAGTCCGGACCGGCCAGGGCGCTGGGATCAAGCAACGGGGCGACAATCTCGAGGACGTACAGCTCGCCGAGCTTTCTAACCCCAACGTCCTCAGGTGAGCAAGCTCCGCGGTAGCTAGACAAAACGGTCGAGGCTCATACTGATCTCTTCGGCGCCTTTCGTTCGAGCCGTGTGCCAGCGTTTCACACATCGTTTTGCAAGGCGGTCACACGTCCCACGTTGCGGGAAAGCTGTCGGTCTATCGCGGCGGCTTCCAGCAAACCCGATCGATGGGCATTGGTGGCCAGCGTGAGAAGCTCGAATCAAGCCGGCCTCGGTCCCAGCAGCCGCTCCAGCTCGTCGTGCTCCACTGTTTCCTGTTTCAGCAGCGCTTCGGCCAGGCGATCCAGCCGCTTGCGGGAGTCCTCCAGTAGCCGGCGCACCGCGCCGTGCCTTTCTTCCAGAAGCATGTCGACTGCTCCGTCGATGCGCCGTGCCGTATCCTCGCTATAAGGTCGGCCCTGGCCGAGCTCGTAGCCGAGGAAGCGATCCTCGCCGGACGAGTCGTAAGAAGCGAGCCCCAGCTCGCTCATGCCCCAGGAGCTGACCATGCGCCGTACCAGCTGGGTTGCTTGGAGCAGGTCGTTCTCGGCTCCTGTGGTGATCTCGCCGATGGCGATCTCCTCGGCGCTGCGCCCCCCCAGCATCACCGCCAGCCGCGCCATTAGGTAGGGGCGCGACAGGTTGTAGCGATCCTCTCCGGGGCGTTGCGCGGTGATCCCCAGTGCCATGCCGTGGGGCACGATGCTGACCTTGTGTACCGGGTCGGCCTCGGGGGTGAGCCAGGCCACCAGGGCATGCCCGCCTTCGTGGTAGGCGATGACCCGCCGTGTGGCATCGTCCAAAGCCAGGGGGCGCACGTCGCCGAGGACGATGCGGTCGAAGGCGGCCTCGAAATCTGCGCGGGAGACGCGCTGGTGGTCCTCTCCTGCGGCCACCAGGGCCGCCTCGTTACACAGGTTGGCGAGCTGGGCGCCGCTCATCCCCATGGTGATGCCCGCCACCCGGT
>CAYYHR010000117.1:0-10689 GCA_964471705.1 uncultured Chromatiaceae bacterium | reverse complement strand
GCCGTCATCGAGGCGCTACGGCGTTCGCGTGGGATCGGTCGGGGATGAAGTGGTGTGTGTTACTGCTACGGGTTACACATTGCATCTGTTTCTATTCGACGCTATGACGTCCGTTCGGGGTCAGTTCTGTTGAAAAACTCGGCATCGGAACGTTTCTGCGGACCGGAAATCCTTGATCCGAAAACATAGGAGAGAGGATCGCGAAACCTGCCTTCCGGCACAAGCGGTGTCTTCCGCTAGGTGAGCCCGACGGTGGTTTCCCGTACGAAGCTTGTGCCGAGACGAGGTGGTTAGGTGCGTCAGTATGCGTGGGAGCGAGTGGAGCTTGCCCACGGGGACGAGCCCCACCCGATCCGGAAGCATTTGTGCGTCGCGCTAGTTCACCTTTACGGTGACGTTGTCGTCCGTATCGTATGGCCCATCGGCATTGTTGCTGAGGTTTGTGTTCTTGATCACGAGCTTGCCCGAGCCATCATCCGACGCCTCCACCTTGACGCCAGACTTGGCATTGTAGCTGATGGTGGAGTGCTTCACCTCGACGTCGACCTCCCCGTCATCTTCCTGCTCGATCTGGGTCCCATCGTCGCCGCCGTAGGTGAACGACGACTTTTTCACCGTCACCACGACGTTGCCGGAGCCTTCTTCGGAGGCCTTCAGTGCTTCGTCGTAGTTCGCGATGGCGGTGACTTTATCGACATCAACGTCGATGCTTCCCTCGTCCGCCTCGTCGAAGTCGAGGCCCTCGTCGTGGTTTCCGATCACCTCGGTGCCGGACACCTGGGCAATCATGTCGCCCTCGCCCTCTTCGTCAATGTCGAAGCCGTCGTCGAGGTCCTGGATATACTTGCCGATCTCGCAAATGTCCTCGTCACCAGCCGTTACCTCGGCGTCGTGGGCCGCCTGGGTGCATTCGATTTCTACTGTGTCGCCGTTGGCATTGAAGGTCGAGCCGCCGACTGCGGCCTCGACGCTTCCGTCGCCCTTCTCGTCCAGCTCGACACCGTCCGCCAGGTTACGGTAGAAACGGCTGTCGACGATGTCGGCGTGGAGGTCGCCGTCGCCACCCTGATCGACACGAAGTCCGTCGAAGTCCTGGGGGCAGCCAGTCGTGAGCGAGATGTCGTAGTCGCCGTCGAGCTGTCCGCTGCCTGAGATCTTACTGTCGGTCACGTTGACGGAGATCGGCGCGTTGACATCGTATGGCCAGGGATCTTGGCAGGCATGGTGGATGATGTCGTCCGTGTTGAAGCCGGTCGTCGCTTGGCCATCGATGAGCGCACCGAAGAACTGGGAGTTGCTGATGTCTGCGTTGTGCAGCTCGATCGACACCTCCTTGGAGCACGGCGTATACGTGTCCCCACTGAGAACGCCTAGAAACACGGCCAGGCCGTTGTTGAAGCTGTCCGCAAAGGAGAGATTCTCGATGGTCAGGCTCGCACAGCCTTTGGCAACGAAGAGCCCGCTATTCCAGGTGTCGGTGTCGACCGACTTGTCGCCGGTGAGAGTGCTGCCGTTCCCCTCGATGTGGAGGTCCTGGGTGCCGGTGTACAGGACTTCGCTCTGGAGCCCAATTGAGTAGTCGTCGTCGAACTGGATCGTGTCGATTGCGGAGTTGGTATTGGCTGTTTCGACGGCGTCCCGGAACGTGCCTGACCCGGTATTGCCATTGTTCGTCACAGAAACAGTATCCGCGACTGCGGTGCGCTGATCGTCGCCAGAGAAGCCGCTAGGAAGAAGGTTTTCTTTAGCATTCTTTATCGTCCTCGGGTGTGAAACTTACAAAACTAGCAACCTTTTGTTACGTTCCCGTGACATCCTGATCGACGTCACACGCCGTCGACCAACGGACATGCACGCCAAGGCGCACCTCCGCAAGCCGGAAACTTCTAGATCGTCATCCACCTCTCCTGAGCCCGTGCCTCGACGATAGCCGGCGGCGCGCATTCGGGACCGGTCGTAGAAACGGGGCTTCACTCCCGCTGCAAAGAAGCCGTCATCTTCCCCAAATCGTCCCGTCACCTCCCCCTCACGCTCTTGAAACAAGCCCAAAGTATTCTGCTCGCATCCTCTAACCGAATTCGACCTCTCCCACCGGGGAGCTGCCACCATCGTGCGTGGTTACCTCGGTCCGTCCCACCTGACGGGGAAGCAATGCGAGAAACCGAGCCAAGACAGCTGCGGATTGGCGTGATCACCGAGACCTACCCCCCGGAGATCAACGGCGTCGCCAATACCATGCGTCATCTCGTCGAGGGGCTCGTGGGCAGGGGCCATCGCATCCAGCTCGTCCGCCCCCGACAGCCCGGTGAGAGCGAGGATCGAGATGAGGCCGGACCGGACGAGACCCTGGTTCCCGGGCTGCCCATCCCCGGCTATCGCGGCCTGCGCTTCGGTCTGCCGGTCTATTGGCGCCTGCGGCGATTGTGGCGTGAGACCCTGCCGGACGTCGTCTACATCGCGACCCAGGGGCCCCTCGGACGCGCGGCCCTGAGCGCCGCGCGCACCCTGGGTATCCCGGCGATCACCGGCTTCCACACCCAGTTCCATCAGTACAGCACCCACTACGGGCTCAGTCTTCTGAGAGGCCCGATCGTGGACAGCCTGCGACGCTTCCATAATCGCTCGGATACCACCCTGGTCCCAACCGGGGAGCTGCGCGAGGAGCTGACCGGCCTGGGCTTCCGCAATGTCCGTCTCCTCAGCCGCGGCGTGGATACCGAGCTGTTCCATCCGGGTCGAAGAAGCGACGGCCTGCGTCGGAGCTGGGGCTGTCCGACCGCCGGGCCGATCATTCTCCATGTCGGTCGGCTGGCTTCTGAGAAGAACCTGGAGCTGGTGCTGCGCGCTTTCGAGAGGACCTCCGCGCGTTTCCCCGCCGCCAAGCTGGTGCTGGTTGGCGATGGCCCGACGCACGAGCGTCTGCGCCAAACCCACCCGGAGGCGGTGCTGACCGGCGCCAAGGTCGGCGTAGAGCTCGCGGAGCACTATGCCTCCGGCGACCTGTTCCTTTTCCCGAGCCTGACAGAGACCTTCGGCAACGTGGTGCTGGAGGCTATGGCCAGCGGCCTCCCCGTGGTCGCTTTCGACTACGCCGCAGCCGGCACCTGCATCCGCAGGGGAGAGAACGGGCTTCCGGTGCCCATAGGAGATTCGGAGGCATTCATCGAGACCGCCGTCGCAGCCGCCGGTGATTCAGCTCGCCTCGAAGCCATGAGCCGCGGTGCCCGGGCCACCGCCGAGCAGATGAGCTGGCGGCGGGTCGTCGGGGATCTGGAAAAGCTCTTTTTCGAGGTCATTCGCCGCAGGAGGGAGCATGCAAATGAGACTTTGGCTCCAACAGCTCAATGAGATCGAGGCCCCGTTCTGCCGGACCTGGAGTCACCCCAGGCGGGCCGGATGGGCCGGGCGTCCGTTCGCCCTCGTGAGCCGATTGGGTGACGGTGTTTTCTGGTACAGCCTGATCGCCGTTCTTCCTCTCGCGGACAGCTGGGACGGGCTCGTCGCCGCTCTGCATATGGTGATGACGGGGGTCGCGGCCCTGGTCCTCTACAAGTCACTCAAAGGGGCCACCCGCCGCGAACGGCCCTGCCATTCGCTGGCCGAAGTCCCGCCCCTGGTCGCACCCCTCGACCACTACAGCTTTCCCTCCGGGCACACACTGCATGCGGTGAGCTTCAGCGTCGTCGCAATTCACTATTACCCCCGGCTCGCCTGGGTGGTGGTGCCCTTCACCCTGCTGGTCGCGGTCTCCCGGGTGTTTCTCGGCCTGCATTACCCGAGCGACGTGGCGGCGGCCGCAGGTATCGGGCTGGTATTGGCCTATGCCGGTATCCTGTTTGTCGCTTGAAACGCGCCGCGCCCATGATCGTTACGATGAAACTCGCGAAGCACGTTCGCCCCCTCTCCCTTTATGGGAGAGGGTTGGGGTGAGGGTACGATCAGGGGCGAGGCGACCTTTCATTCTGCGGAGTGGCTCGACTCGCCCCATGATCGTTAGCCAGGTGCTGTGATGCGCATCCTGATGATCTCGGACGTCTACTTCCCCCGTGTCAACGGCGTCTCCACCTCCATCCGGACCTTCTCCCGCGAGCTGACCGGCAAGGGCCACGAAGTCACGCTGATTGCCCCGGATTACGGGCCGCTGCCGGCGTCACGGAACCCGCAGATACCCCCACCTTCGACCGATGTGTCGGTTGACCGAGCTGATCTCTACTCGGAGGGATTCGAGATCGTCCGGATTCCCTCCCGCAATCTGCCGGTCGACCCGGAAGACCGCATCCTGAGACCGAGCCGCATTCGCCGGCACCGTGAGCGGCTCGCTCGCAGGGACTTCGACCTGGTGCACATCCAGACCCCGTTCATCGCCCACTATGCGGGCCTCGGCCTGTCCCGCAGGCAAGGGGTGCCGGTGGTGGAGAGCTACCACACCTATTTCGAGCAGTACCTGGACAAGTACGTCACCTTTCTTCCCCCCTCCTGGCTGCGCTTCGCCGCGCGTCGGTTCTCCGCCGCGCAGTGTGCGGACGTGGATGCGCTGGTCGTACCCTCACGTGCCATGCTGTCCGTGCTGGAGTCCTACGGGGTGCGTACACCCGCCGAGGTCATTCCCACCGGCATCGATCTCGGCCAGTTTGCCCACGGAGACGGCGGGCGATTCCGATCCCTTTACGGCATTCCGCCGGAAAGACCCGTGCTGGTGCATATCGGGCGGCTGGGCTTCGAGAAGAACATCGACTTTCTGCTGCGTGTGCTGGTGCGGGTCAAGCGCGAGATTCCCGACGTGCTTCTGGTCATCGCCGGCGAGGGCCCGGCCCGCGGACGGTTGCAATCCCTGACGACGGAGCTGGGACTGCGGGACAACCTGCTGTTCGTTGGCTATCTGAGCCGAGAGGGCGCCCTGGAGGATTGCTACTGTGCCGGGGACGCCTTCGTCTTCGCTTCCCGCACCGAGACCCAGGGGCTGGTGCTGCTCGAAGCCATGGCACTCGGGTCTCCGGTGGTCTCCACCGCGGTCATGGGCACCAGAGAGGTCCTGGAAGGCGGCCAAGGCAGCCTGATTGCCGCCGAGGACGAGGCGGACTTCGCGTCCAAGGCTGTGCGTCTGCTCGCCGACGACGAGCTTAGGACGACCCTTTCGGTGCAGGCCCGAGCCCATGCGCGATCCTGGGCAGCACCCGTTCTCGCAGACCGCATGCTCGACTTCTATCGTAAGGTCATCGCTACGGCGAGTGATGTTGGCCGGCAGGCATTCGGCTCGGCCGGTCACAAGCAACGAGCCCCGAATAATGCGTATCGGCGCAACAGGCGGTGATGCGTGAGGAGCGCATGGCCCCGGGAGCACCTGGAGGCTCACTGATCCCACAGCGTTCGTTTGGGTGCTATCCACCCGTCGATTGGTTGAAGGGATTGGTTGAAGTCCACCGGCGCGAGTGGAGGCCGGATATAAAATCCAAATATATCAGCAGGATACTACATAGGTATAGATCCTGCTGCAGGGTTGCCAGCTTCGTTGTCGGCTGGTCGAGTATCCGCACCGCACCCAGGTCGCGGCGCAACCTGTTGATCGCGCAACGGCAATCGGAGCGGCATCTCAAATCTCATATCAATGTTAGGAGATAGTCACAATGCGACCAAATAGTTTGATCAGACACGCAGCGACCCTCTTGATCGCTGCGATTGGACTCGCCGTCGGCGCCAATGCCATGGCGGAAAGCGAAGCACAGCAGAAGGTCTTGGAGAAGGTCTCCAAGGAAGGGTTCCTGGCAATGCGCGATATCCGCTGGGCGCGGGTGGGGATCTTCGACGGCCAGATCAAGGAGGCCAAATCACTCTTGGAGCACGCCAAGAGCGACCTCGCCAAGGCTGAAAAGGAGGCAGGTCGAATGACCGTGACGCTGGAGGTGGAGGAGCCATCCGGCGCGCCGGGCAGCAAAGGGAAGAAGGAGGTAAAGGTGGGGGACCTGATCCCGATCGATGCCGCGGTGATGCTGGCGGAAGACTTCGAGGTCAAGCCGGAGAAAAAAGAGGCCGTTGCGAAAGCGAATGAGCACTTGAAAAAAGGCGATGTGAAGAAGGCGATCGAGGTCTTGCAGGCGGCTGATATCGGGCTTGTCGTTACCCGCACCCTGATACCGGTCAAGGCCACTGAGGAGGCCGTAGAAAAGGCCATCGGGCTACTCGAGCAGCACAAGTACTACGAGGCGAATCTTGCTCTGAAGGAAGCGGAGGATGGCGCGATCATCAACACGGCAGTTGCTTACGAAGGGCCGCCCAAGAGCACGGCAAAGGAGAATGCGGCGGAGCCAGAGAAGAAGACCGAAGCTGCGCCTGAGAAGAAGTGAGCCCGCGCAGGGCGTGAGAATCCCACCGCTCCGGGATGGCGGAATTCTCACGCCCTGCGGGCTCCATGCGTCATTTCACATCAAACATCGCTCGGTGTTTCGAGCGAGCAGGCTTTTCTCCGGCGTACCAAGAGCAGAACACCAGGTTTCGTTAGGTGGAGACGTCCATTTCCCTCCGCCCGGATTGCCTCCAAAGCACCTCATCTCGCCTTGAACGACGTTCAACGGGGCTTTGACCCGGAGCTCGGAACCGAGGGATACTTGGCATGTAGGCGATTGGATTTCCTACCGTATCCCCACGACTAGCATATCCGGCTTTTTAAGATTCTGATGGTCAATCCGACACGCATATACGACAAAGGCGAGAACCGAAAGAAACATCAAGGAACAAGCCGCGAGGCTCGGATCGTGCACGAGGACGGCAAGGAGGTCGGAAAGTGCCCCAAAGGCTTCTCTCTGGAAGCTGCCCAAAAACTGCTGGTGGAAGGCGCAATCGAGGAACGTAAGTCGCGACAGCCCGATGTCCCATTCCGACTCTGGAACGTCCACAATGGTGTCGTATATCAGGCGCGGACTTCAGACAGCGGTAGGACTTGGCATGGCTGGCCGGTTGGGGCGAGCCACATTCCCTGTAAGATCCGACGTCAGCTCGAAGACAGGGCAATCGACCTCGAAGAGGCGCATCTTTTGAAGAAATGGCTGAGCAAGCGCTTTTGAATAGCCCGTTGGTATTCGGTGGCCCTGGAGCGCTGCGCTGGGTGCTGCGATGGAGCGATGATCAGGGTACTGCTGGCCCGGTAGGTCGGACTTGGGGGGACCTTCAACTTTGGGTGGGTGACACTCTTGTATGGGGCAATCCATCTGGCGATAGGGACTTGCCGCAAGGAATTCGTTGGAGTTGGATCGATCTGCTGGAGTTTTTCGCGATTGCATGGCCCTACCTCGAAGAGGAAGAAGCTTATCCTGTCGAATTTACGACTGCTTTCGAGATCCCGAGACACCTCGGTGAACTGCGTGGCAGAGCCAAGCTTCGTTGGCGAAGTCTGGATCAAAGGCAAGCGGAAGCGGAAGAAGAGCTGTTGGACGACTTCCTGCTAGTTCATGACTTGGGCGAATCCCTCAAAGGCGCGTTTCCGCCAAGCCTGATCTTGCTTCGAGAAGGCTTTTGCATACGCGTCGCCACGGTCGCGCGCGAATGGCGACTCGACTTCGCCGATACCATGCATTCCCTAGAATCCCTGGCCGAGTGCATCCTGGCGCGCATCGATACACTTACAGATGCCCGCTCCGAGCTTGCCCGGAAACGTTGGAAGGCGCGTGAAGACCTTGATCGGCGTAGTAGGTTGGAGGCGGCTACCGGTCTTACATCCGACATCCTGGAAAAAGTTTGGCCCCGTCCGTTGGATACTGTCGATGACGTGCCCTACACACTCAAAGCCGCTGCGAGGATGATAGGCAGCGTCTTGGAGAGCGCTGCGTTTAAGCAGATTCTATCGGATATCGAGACCATTCCCTTCGGGGTGACTCCAGCGCTCGACACGCCACGCGAGCTCAGTTGCCAAGCCATACGCGAGTACCCGGATGCCCCGCCTTATGTGCAGGGCTACCGCTTGGCTCAGGCCTTGCGGGAGTACCTGAATAAAGCGAATGGGCGAGTCGATCCGGAAACATTGTTGCGGCAATGGGGCGTTGATGTTCGCGAGCTCGACCTCGCAAACGACCAAGTGGACGCCATCGCCGTTTGGGGTGTACGACATCGACCCACCGTGTTCGTTAATATCAGCGGTCTGCGCTCGCATCTCCCAACTGGACGGCGCGCTACCTGCGCTCATGAGCTTTGCCACCTATTGGTGGACACTGAGGGCGCACTGCCGGCAGTGGAGGTGCTTGGGGGTCGTGTACCGCCGCATTTGGAGCAGCGGGCCAACGCCTTCGCCGCGGAGTTTTTACTTCCTCGTTTCGAGGCCGGTCGTGCAGTTACGGCAGAGCTGGAGTTTGTTTATGCCCCGGATGCGCGTCGTCGAGCTGTTGAGGCAGCCCTCCAGCGTCTCAATACAGATTACGACGTGAGCTTCGAGATAGCCGCTTGGCAGATCAAGAACTCGGGCCATCATCTTTCGGATGCGGACGAAGGCGCGTTGCAGCCCTACCTGAAGTCGCTCTGGGAGCCTTTCTGAGCTCGCGTAGAGCCCAATGGCGCAGCGTATTACGCCGTAAGGTACTCTTCGTGTAGAAAATTTTTTCGGAGTAATCTTGCTCTCATCGCGAGGACCCTCGCGATGGAGTGATTGTCCGCAGCCGTGTCGGATCGCTGAACGTCCGCTTTGTGTCCACCTGCCGCCATGAGAGTAAACGACTCGGATGACAGCTCAGGGTCAAAACTTGCCCCCTCCCTGGGCAGATCGATGAATGCTCGCGAGGTGCTGCCGACGTTCTCTGCAGGGGTTGGGAGCGGCAGGTTCTAGCCGACACAGCAGCCCCCTATGTCCGGGGCCGGGCCCGGGGCCAGACGGGACAATTGCCGCGTGGTTGGCGGGCTCAAGAGGCTGTCATGAAGCGCTTCCTCGGTTCGAATCGCGAGTCGAGCTCAGTCGAGATCCTGTAGCAAGGAGGCGCGCACGGCTTCGTCGACCTGTACTGCCTGCTCGTAGTTGGAATGATCGATGCCGATCGCCAAGCCTGCGCCGTCCTTCAGTGCGGCAACCATCTCGGGACTCAGCTCGAAACGCAGGAAGTGCACCGATGAGGTCTTGGTCTCGTCCTCCCGCTCGAGGTCTTCGTCGGCGATGGCGAAGGCCTTGTCCTGGCCCGCGACCTGCACCCACACCTTGTCCTCGATTCCGATGAGCCCGGCGAGGGCCTGGCGCCGCTCCTCCTCGTCCGGGTACTCGACCATGAAGGTCGCCTTCCAGTTGGCCCCGTCGGGGATCAGCGGATTGTAGGCGGCAAGCTCGTCGGCGATGCCTTCGGACTCGAAGATACGCTCGATCCGCAGCATCTCCTGGATCTGGTACTGAACGGTCAGCCGATCCTCGAAATAGAGGGTCGCGTGGGCACCGACGTGCACCTTGCGGTCCTTCTTGTGCGCCATGACCTTGGCGCGGAAGTCGGAACGGATCCCGGCGTATTCTTCGAGGCTGTAGAGATCTTCGCGGGTCAGCTGGCTCATCGTCGTTTCCTCCTCAAAGCCCGTAGGCCATGCGCAGCAAGGTGAGCGGATGCTCCGGCTTGCTGCCGTCCGCCAGGGCGTGGCCGATGTGCTGTCCGGCCATGGGGCAATCGCTGCCGTAGTGATCGGGCTTGGTCTGCTTCACCTTGCTGACCACCGGACGGACGATCTTCATGGAATACTCGTGGAACTCCTTCTTGACCGCGTAGGTCCCGTCGTGTCCGGAGCAGCGCTCGATGATCTCTACCTTGGTGTCCGGGATCAGGGACAGCAGCTCGCGGGTCTTCTGGCCGATATTCTGCACCCGCTGGTGGCAGGGCGCGTGATAGGCGACGGTGCCCAGCGGCTGCTTGAAGTCCAGGTCGAGCTTGCCGTGCCTGTGACGCAGCATCAGGTATTCGAAGGGGTCGTAGACGTGCTCCTTGATCTTTTCGATGCCCGGGTCGTCCGGGAACATGAGGGGTAGCTCCTGCTTGAACATGAGCACGCAGGAGGGGATGGGGGCGACGATGTCCCAGCCCTCGTCCACCAGCTTCTCGAGGATCGGCAGGTTGAATTCCTTGGCCTTTTGTACGGAGTCCAGGTCTCCCAGCTCCAGCTTGGGCATGCCGCAGCACTTCTCCTTGCTCGGGATGGTGATGGGAATGCCGTTGTGCTCGAAGACCGCCACCAGGTCCATGCCGATGTCGGGCTCGTTCACGTTGTTGTAGCAGGTGGTGAAGAGGGCGACCTTGCCGGTGGTGGGTCCTGCGGCCTCGCCCTCCGCGTGCCGTCTGACACGGTCCTTGAGCTGCTTGCGCAGGGTGTTGCTGTGGTACTCGGGGATCCACGCCTCGGCATGGACGCCGAGGACCGAGTCGAGCAGCTTGCGGCCGATGGTGGACTTGTTAGTGGCGTTGACGATTTCGGAGATTATCGGGATACCGGCGAGCGACCCCACCGCGTCGGTACTGGTCAGAATCTTGTCCCGCGCCCTGGTCTTGCCCTGCTTGTACTTGACGGCCTTGGCCCGCAGCATCAGGTGCGGGAAGTCCAGATTCCACTCGTGGGGCGGCACATAGGGACACTTGGTCATGAAGCAGAGGTCGCACAGGTAGCAGTGATCCACGACCTGCCAATAGTCTTCCTTGGCCACGCCGTCCACTTCCATGGTCTCGGACTCGTCCACCAGGTCGAATA
>CAYYHR010000116.1:0-10813 GCA_964471705.1 uncultured Chromatiaceae bacterium | reverse complement strand
AGCACCTCCGGACCAGTGCCGATCAGGGTGGCGCCCTTGACCGGGGCGCCGATCCTTCCCTTTTCGATCAGATATGCCTCGCTGGCGGAGAAGACGAACTTGCCGGAGGTGATGTCCACCTGCCCGCCGCCGAAGTTTACCGCGTAAAGCCCCCTGTCCACCGAGGCGATAATCTCCTGCGGGTCCCGGTCCCCGGCGAGCATGTAAGTGTTGGTCATACGGGGCATGGGCAGGCGGGCGTAGGACTCGCGCCGGCCGTTGCCCGTCGGGGCCATGCCCATCAAGCGGGCATTCAGCTTGTCCTGCATGTAGCCGCGCAGTACGCCGTCCTCGATCAGGACCGTGCTCTGCGTCGGTGTGCCCTCGTCGTCCATGTTCAGCGAGCCCCGGCGCCCGGGCAGGGTTCCGTCGTCCACTACCGTGACGCCGGCGGCGGCAACCCGCTCGCCCAAACGTCCGGAGAAGACGGACGTCCCCTTACGGTTGAAGTCGCCTTCCAGGCCGTGGCCTACCGCCTCGTGCAGCAGGACGCCGGGCCAGCCGGGTCCGAGCACCACGGTCATGGTACCCGCGGGGGCCTCACAGGCATCCAGGTTGACCAGGGCGATGCGGACCGCCTCCCGGGCGTACTCTGCAAAGCGCTCGGCCTCCAGAAAGTAACCCAGACCCTGACGGGCACCACCGCCGCTGGCACCCTGCTCGCGTCGATCCCCGTCCTCGGCGATGACGGAGACATTCAGACGCACCAGTGGCCGGACATCGGCCGTCAGGGTGCCGTCGTCGGCGACGACCAGCACCACGTCGTGGACAGCCACCAGGCTGGTAATGACTTGCTTGACGCGCGGGTCCTGGTCCCGGGCGATCCGGTCCACCCGCTGGAGCAGCGCGATCTTCTCCTCCTCCGGCAGGCTGGTCACCGGGCTCAGGGGCTCGTACAGGCGGCGTCCGACGGGGGCTCCCGACACCCGGATCCGTCCGTCGGCGCCGCCTCGGGCGATGGCGCGGGCTGCCTGGGTGGCCTGAAGTAGGGCAGGGAGCTCGAGCTCGTCCGAGTAGGCAAAGCCCGTCTTTTCGCCGCTGATGGCGCGCACGCCCGCGCCCTGCTCGATGTTGTAGCTGCCCTCCTTGATGATGCCGTCCTCCAGGACCCAGGATTGCAGTCGGCTGGACTGGAAGTAGATGTCGGCGGCATCGATGCTCGGGCTGCTGAGCTGTCCGAGGAGACGGTCGATGTCCCTGCTCTCCAGTCCGACGGGCGCCAGGATGCTGTTGCGGGCGATATCGATGGGGTCGGTCATGGTTTGGTGCTTCTGCTACTGGGGGTCAGGCGGGTGGTCCGAGGGGATTGCGCCAGGCGGATAGGTCCCTCGGTCCTGACAGCTCGATTGTCGAAATTTGAAGTCGCTTCACCCTGATTTCAAACTGCGATGCTCCAGGACGGGAAAATCCCGCCGCAGGGAGATCTGGAAGTCCTTGTCCAATGCGCAGCCGATGCTGGCCTCTCCGCACGGCGCCTGGACAAGCACCGAGCCCCAGGGATCGACGATCATACTGTGGCCGAAGGTCTCGCGGCCGTTGGCGTGGCGGCCCCCTTGGCCGGCGGTGATCAAATAGGTCAGATTCTCGATGGCCCGGCACCGGACCAGGACTTCCCAGTGGGCCTTGCCGGTGGTAGCCGTGAAGGCCGCGGGCACGGCAAGCAGATCCAGCCCGCTGTCGAGCATCCGTCGAAACATCTCCGGGAAACGCAGATCGTAGCAAACCGCAAGGCCGAGCCGCCCGAAAGGGCTGTCGATGACGACGATCTCCTCTCCCGGCTCGATGGTGGCCGATTCCCGGTAATGCTCGCTCGAATCGGGGACCGCCACGTCGAACAGGTGGATCTTGTCGTAGCGTGCAACCCGTTCCCCGTGCTCGTCGAAGAGCAGGCAGGCGGCCCGCACCCGCTCTCCGTCGCGGGCATCGAGGGGTATGGTGCCGCCGACCAGCCACAGCCCGTAGCGCCTGGCGACATCGGAGAGGAACCCCTGCAGCCGACCCTCGCCGTCGCGCTCCCGCAGTCCGAGCAGATCCCGATCCCGCCTTCCCATGAAGGCGAAGCTCTCCGGCAGGACCACCAGCTCGGCGCCGTCCTCCGCGGCCTCCCGGATCAGCTGCTCCGCCTGCAGCAGGTTGGCGCTCGGGTCGGTGCCCGTCACCATCTGCACGGCGGCGACCCGCGGGCTCGGGCTGCGGCTCGTGTTACTCATCGGGGCGTCGGCAGGGGATGAAAGGGCAGCGGAACGGGGTCCGAGCGCAGGGCCGGACCGGCCTGCGATTCGCAGGTGAGGGACGTCGACAAGGCGAGCACACGAGGTACCATAGATCAATAGCTCTCCAGAAAGAGATTTGGACTTGTGCTGTCACCGGACTCGGGCGGCTCGCTCCTCCGGTCCTCGGCCCGCTTCTCTATGGGCATCTTGCTTTCCGTGTGCCCGCGCTCGGGCTTACTCGGGACCTTCGAACCGGTGTGCCCGGCGTCGTTCAGGAAATGCCCGGACGCCGAGGCCGCCCGCTGATCGGCGCTCCACCCGGTAGACCGAATCCGGGGCTCCGCCCAGGGGCCGGTAATCAGATACTGGTGACGGCCCAGCTTGTCGACCCCCCCCCCGGAGACCCGGTCGGCAAGGAGGACTGCCGCCCCGACCAGGGGACCGCCCGCCACCGCGCCGGCGATGGCCACGCCGGTGCCGAGGCGCGGTGTCACGGTCACGACCTGGTCGAGCTCTCCATCGGCCAGATCCGCGCTCCCGGTAATTTTGATGTCGGAGGAAGGTCCATCGATATCCAGCTTCTCGATAACCGCCTTCCCCTTGCGGATCTTCAGCTCCCCGGTGATCTTCTCGAATGCGAAGCCGCGGCCGTAGAGATCGCTGAAGTCCAGGGTCAGGCGCCGCTGCAAGGCCTCGAGGTTGAGGATGCCGAGCACCCTGCCCACACCCGGCTCCACCTCCAGCAGGCTCCCGGCTCCCACCTCCAGGCCGATCCGCCCAGACAGCTCCGCCAGCGAGGGATCGGTCGGCCCGCCAAGCCACGCCAGGTCCAGCGCGATGTCCGCAGGTGCCTTGTAGATCAGACTCTTGTACTCCAGTCTGCGAAGGAACTCGCCCAGGTCCGAGCCCTTGGCAGTAAGCACCAGCTCCGAGCGGGGGCCCGCCTTCGTCTGCAGCCAGCTTCCCCGCCCGTGGATCGACATCACCGGACCCGACAGTGCCAGCTCCGTGAAGTCCAAGCCATCGGGCACGGCCCGGGAGCGGATGGTCAGGCTCCCCAGAAGATTCTTCCCCCACACCAGCCGCTCGACCTTCAGGTCCAGGGCATCGGCCTGGCGAGGACCTGCTACCCGGGCATGGCTGCGGGCCGGGCCTTCCCCGCCTTGCGCTTCCAGCAGACCCTTCAGATCCAGCCGTTCCAGCGCGGCTTCGATGGGCTCGCGGCGTAGTCTGCTCGGAATCCTGATCTCGCCGTCCAGGTCGCGTGCCCGAATGGTCGCGTCCCACCGATCACCCTGCTTGTCGAGATCGAGGTGCACGTCGTCGAGGGCGGTGTCGGACAGCCGAAGCCGCCCGATCTGCAGGTCTGCCGAGCGCAGGGTCATGCCCCCTTCCGAGCCGCCTTCAACTGAGAGCTTCTCCTTTTCCCACCAGTCCAGCCAGTCCTGCAGGTCCAGGTCGGCGACGGAGCCCTGCAGGTAGAGCCCTTCACCCTTGGGCAGGGGCGGCGGGGCACCGCCCAGATAGAAGGCCCCGCTGGCGAGCCGCAGCTCGCGACCATCCCGCTTCAGCCCCAGGTGGAGGCCGAGATTACCATAGCTGCCCTGGATGCTCGGTGCTTCCTGCGGTGCCAGGCGTCCGGAGAGCTTCAACTGCCGGTTGCCGTTTCCCGGCTTGCCCAAGGGCTGCGGCAGCTCGACGGCAAGGCCGTCCAGGTCGGAGGTGAGCTCGAAGTCGATCGGCGGTATGGCCTTGCCCATGTCTGCGCCGCCGATATCCAGGCGCAGCTCGAGCGGGGCCCGGCCCCCGAGTGTCTTCCAGGCGGAAGAGGGAAATTGCCGGGCCAGCACGGGGACAGGAAAGGTGCCATCCGCCCGGATACGGGTCGATCTGCCCGCGCCCCCCTGAGGCTTGCCGGTTTCCAGGTGCAGGCGGAGCGGCACATCCCAGAGCTTGGCTTCGATGGAATCAGCCGCCAAGCCGTCCTCGGTGAAGCGGAGCCGGCCGCCGAGGGCCGTGAGCTCGACGTCCTGGTCCGGGATGGCGAGCGACGCCGGTCCGGGCCAGCTGATCTCCCCATTTAGCCGCAAGGGGACCGCCCGCCCCTTGTGACTGAGCGGAATGGACATGTCCAGGTCGAGATCCGAGACACCCTTCGCCACGAAAGCCTGTGCGATGCCGCCGAGCTTCTTGCGCAAGGGAGTTTCGCCGAGCACCCGCAGGTCGTCCGCGAAGGGGCCTTCTGCCTTGCCCTTGACCTCCAGGGCATCGGCCTTGCTCAGGTCGGGTATAGCGACCCGGACATCGAAGATTGCGCTGTCCAGGAACCTTCCCCACGAGGCGAAGATCTCCATCTTGCGGTTCTCGAATCTCACGGAGGCGTCGATCTTCTCGATGGGGGGCCAGTCTCGGTGATAATCCAGTGTGGCGTTCTCTACGTCGAATCGCACCTCGAAACTGCCTTGTTGCTCATCAAAGGGGAAATCCGCAATCGTTCCGTGAAACAAGAGGGTTCCGGAGGGAACCCTTCCGGCTACGAAGGCGCGGTCGAGCCATGCTGCCAGCTTTTGCTTGATTCGCCTCGACGGAATATAGCGGCGGACGGAGGTGGCCTGGACGTCACGGAAATCCATCTGCAGGTCCAGGAAGGGACTGCCACCGCCCCCGGGGATTCGGATGGAGAAACGCGAGCGGGTGGCGATATCGGCATTGGCCGCGGTTATCTTGTCTGTCCGGACTTCCAATACGCCTTGATCGTCCCGGTGCCAGCGGATCTCGCCGGCGGCCTCGTCGAGCCCGATTGGGCTCGGAAACAGGCGTGGAAGGTCCAGGGCCAGGTCGCTTATCAGGAATCGGCAACTGTTGCCCCGGTCCTCTCCGAGTCGCTGCCACTGGAGAAGACCTTCGAGTCGGTCGAATCTCATGGGGACGATGCCTCCGTCGCCGGACGCGCCCCGGATGCTCAGCCCCTTTGCCGCTATGCGATTCAGCGATTGCTCTGAGCGTCCGCCCTCCAGCCGGGTCCAGCTCTCCAGATCCACCGAATCGCTTCCCAGGTGCAGGCCCGGCGGGAGATGACCCTCCAGGACCGTCCCTAGGCCCCCGCCCTGCACATGGAGATAGATGTCACCACCCCAGTCCGCCGGTCGAGCCGGCACCCCGAGCAGGTCGCCCACCAGCCGCAGCTCGGTGCTCCGATCGCCGAAAAGCCGTGCGAGGACGGCGAGCCTGTGCTTGTGCTCGCTGTTGTCGAAAACGACTCGCACATCGGTCAGATGAAGCGCCGGGGCTCCGATTCTCTCATCCACCCAGTAGAGGTCGCTGTCCTCCAGCTGAAAGCGCCCGTTGCCCAGGAAAAAGGTCCGTACCCCGGTATGCCCGGCCTGCAGCCCCTCCAGGCCCGACAAGGCGATCGTCCCGTCCCGGAGCCGCTGAAGGACCAATTCCGCGCCGACCAGGGTGATCGAATCGATCTCCGGGGCCAGCTCCCGCAGGCTGGCGGTCGGATTCAGGTCCACCTGCAGCTCCTTCAATGCAAACAGTGGACGACCGCTGCCGGGGTCCAGCAGCTCGGCATTTTCGATTGTCAGCCGCGGCTCCAGACCAGCCAGCCCCAGCCCGAAGTGCCCGATCCGCACCTGCAGGCCGAGGGCCTCGGACAACGCCCCTTCCAGCTCGGACCGGAACAGGTCCGCAAAGGGCATCACGAGGCGGAGCCCTCCGATCAGAGCCCCGATCACCAGGACGCCGATCAGGCCGAAGGTGACGGCCCTGGAGGCGGCGGACTTGAAGAGGTGGAGCATTGGCGGGAGAAGCGGGTAGTGGTCAGTGGAAATTGGCTACGCCGGAAGCCCTGTTGTATCTGCCTCTACTCTTCCCTTCGAAGATCCCGGGGCAGTGGGAAGAGGGAAGGGGCATGGAAAGCGACGGTCGCTGCTAGGGACCGCTCGATTCCATGATCCCTAGATCAGAACCACATCGTACTGCTCCTGAGTATAGAGCGTTTCGGCCTGGAGCCGAATTGGCTTGCCGGTGAGCTCCTCGAGCTCCGCCAAATGCCCGGATTCCTGGTCCAGCAGACGGTCGATCACCTCCTGGGATGCCAGCACCAGCAAGGTCTCCACGTCGAATTGGCGCGCCTCGCGCAGGATCTCGCG
This sequence comes from uncultured Chromatiaceae bacterium, assembly GCA_964471705.1. Classification (GTDB taxonomy): domain Bacteria; phylum Pseudomonadota; class Gammaproteobacteria; order Chromatiales; family Chromatiaceae; genus Thiosymbion. The sequence continues at coordinate 4,404 of CAYYHR010000116.1, read as the reverse complement.
GAAGATCTCGTAGCAGGTGGTCTCGGCGGTCTTCAGGGTTCCCCGGCCCCCGCAGCAGGTGCAGGGCTCGCACAGGATGTGCTCCAGGGACTCGCGGGTGCGCTTGCGGGTCATCTCCACCAGGCCCAGGGAGGATACCTCGGTGATGTGGGTCTTGGCGTGGTCCCTGGCGAGGCACTTTTCGAGGGCGCGCAGCACCTGGCGCTTGTGCTCGTCGTCGCACATGTCGATGAAGTCGATGATGATGATGCCGCCGAGATTGCGCAGGCGCAGCTGGCGGCAGATCGCCTGGGCCGCCTCCAGGTTGGTCTTGAAGATAGTCTCTTCCAGATTGCGGTGACCCACGAAGGCGCCGGTATTCACGTCGATCGTGGTCATGGCCTCGGTCTGATCGATGATCAGGTGGCCGCCGGACTTGAGCTGCACCTTGCGCTCCAGGGCCTTTTGGATCTCGTCTTCCACCCCGTAGAGATCGAAGAGGGGGCGCTCCCCCTGGTAGTGCTCGACGCGTGCCAGGATGTCCGGGATGTATCTTTCGGCAAAGGTGCGCGCCCGCTCGAAGGTGGATCGGTCATCGATGCGGACCCGCTCCACCTCCGGTCCCACCTGGTCGCGAAGGGCGCGCAGTGCCAGGGGGAGGTCATCGTGGATCATGCCGATATCGGAGGCGGATCGGCAGCGCTCCTCGATACCGAGCCACAGCTTGGCGAGGAAATCCATATCCTTGACGAGGGCCTGCTCGGAGATGCCTTCGGCCGCCGTTCGGGCAATGAAGCTCCCGTCCACCCCCTCCGAGTCCACGAAGCGCTGCAGGATGTCCCGCAGGCGTCTTCTCTCTTCCTCGTCCTCGATCTTTTGGGAAACGCCCGTGGTACCCAGCGCCGGCATGAAGACCAGGTAGCGGGACGGGATGGAGATGTTGGTGGTAAGCCTGGCGCCCTTGGTGCCCAGGGGGTCCTTGACGACTTGGACGGTGATTTTGTCCCCCTCGCCGACCACATTGTCGATCTGGTCGCTGCGGGGCTCGCCCTCCGTACCGACGATGTCCGAGGTGTGCAGAAACGCGGCGCGCTCCAGACCGATATTCACGAAGGCTGCCTGCATACCCGGCAGGACGCGGCAGATCCGTCCGTGGTAGACGTTCCCGACCAGCCCGCAGCGATCGGTACGCTCGATAATGATCTCCTGCACGGCGCCGTTCTCCACCACGGCGACGCGGGTCTCCGGCGGGGTGACGTTGACGAGGATTTCTTCGCTCAAGCTGTTGACTCCTTACGGATCGGCGCCCGCACCGGGCGTCCCAGGCAATCGATGCCCGCCTCGGCCAGGAGGCGTGCGGTCTCGAACAGGGGCAGCCCCATCACGCCCGAATAACTGCCCCTCAGATCGGCTACGAAGAGGGCGCCCAGGCCCTGAATGGCGTAGCCGCCGGCCTTGTCATGGGGCTCGCCGGTGTCCCAGTAGGTATCCGCCTCCCGTGCGCTCACCGTGCGGAAGCGGACCTCGCTGATGCTCAAGTCCTGCCGCCCCCCGTCGCCCGCCCCCTCTCCCACGAGGGCGATGCCGCTCAGCACCCGATGGGTGCGACCGGCGAGCAAGCCTATCATGGCTGCTGCGTCGGCACGGTCGGCCGGTTTGCCCAGTATCCTGTCGCCGATCACCACGGCCGTGTCGGCCGCCAGGACCGGAAGCCCGGGGCGCGACTCTACGTGGGCACGGCCTGCCCGCGCCTTGTCCAGGGCCAAGCGCAGCACGTAGCCCTCGGGACTCTCTCCCGGACGCCTGGCCTCGTCCAAATCGATGTCGACGACGCTGAACGGGATCCCGATCTGCTCGAGGAGCGCGCGCCGTCTGGGAGATTTGGACGCGAGAATGAGCAATGGGTTCTTCATTGGACGCTGTAACAACCTGAAATCGACCTGCGCCGTCAGGGACACCCGGCTCGGATCGGTCCCGCGCAAACGATCATGCCGGGCCGGTGCCGGGTGTCTCAGGCGCGGTGATAGGGATGCCCCGCCAGGATGCTCCAGGCCCGGTAGAGCTGCTCTGCGAGGATGACCCTCACCAGGGGATGGGGAAAGGTCAGGGGCGAGAGGGACCAGAGCTGCTCGGCCCGCTCCACGCATGGCTCGGACAGTCCCTCGGGACCACCCACCAGCAGTGCGAGGTCGCGGCCGTCCGCCATCCAGCCGGCGAGCTGCTGTGCCAACTGCTCGGTGCCCCAACTCCTGCCGCGCACGTCCAGCGCGATCACTTTCACCCCTTTCGGCAGGCAGGAGAGCATGCGCTCCCCCTCCGTACGGCGCGCCGCTTGCGTGCTTGCCCCCTTCCCCCGATGTCCGGGCTCGATCTCCACCAGCTCCAGGGCACACTCCGAGGGAAGTCGCTTGACGTATTCGCGAAATCCGGTGTCGATCCATCCCGGCATCCGGCGGCCGACGCTCAGCAGCTTGATCCGCACGGATGCCGCCCGGGAATTTTGACAGAAATCGCCCTAGTCCAATGGCGGTCCCAGCTCGAACTCCACGCCCTGGAAACCCCGGCCATCGAGCAGGTCCAGAACCTCGTCCAACCACTGGTCCTCTTCCGTGCGCTCCACCTCGGACACCAGACAGGTGACGGAGCGATAGGCCTCCTGGGGCGACATGTCCTCGGGAACCCTGACCAACCGGATCTTCGCGGCGTCTTTGCTCGGCAGCACCATCAAACGCTCTGCCATGACGGACCTCCTCATGCTGTTCTGATCTTTGCTCGCGGACGAGCCATTATACGGGAGTGGTCGGCGAAGGGAGCGGCAGGGTAACACAGGGCGCTATAATGAAAAGTTCCATGCCATGGATGCTGTCTGTCCGCCCCTGATCCGTTGAAATCCAAAAAGGTCCCGAACATGTCCACTGCCCACGCGACACTCCAGGCTCTGCTGCAAGAGCGCATCCTGATCCTGGACGGCGCCATGGGCACCATGATCCAGCGCCTGAAGCTGCAGGAGGCGGACTATCGGGGTGAGCGTTTCGCCGATTGGCCGACCGACCTGGCCGGCAACAACGACCTGCTGTGCCTCACCCGGCCCCGAATCATCCGGGATATTCATCGGCAGTATCTGGAAGCGGGCGCCGATATCGTCGAGACCAACAGCTTCAATGCCACCAGCATCTCCATGGCCGATTACGGCATGCAGGAGCTCGCCGGTGAGATCAACGTGGCGGCGGCGCGCCTCGCCCGCGAGGCGGCGGACGAGCTGGCGACCGCAAATAGGCCCAGGTTTGTGGCCGGTGTGCTGGGGCCCACCAACCGCACCTGCTCCATCTCGCCCGAGGTCAATGATCCCGGCTTCCGCAACATCTCCTTCGACCAGCTGGTGGCCGCCTATGTGGAGGCGATCCGCGGCCTGATCGAGGGGGGAGCCGACCTGCTGCTGATCGAGACCGTCTTCGACACCCTGAACGCAAAGGCGGCCATCTTCGCCTGCGAGCAGGTATTCGAGGAAGACGGCCTTTCGCTGCCCCTGATGATCTCGGGGACCATCACGGACCAATCCGGACGTACCTTGTCCGGTCAGACCACCGAGGCCTTTTACAACAGCCTGCGCCACGCCGAGCCCCTTTCCATCGGGCTCAACTGTGCCCTGGGTCCGGACATGCTGCGCCGGTACGTGGAGGAGATGTCCCGGGTGGCCGAGTGCTTCGTCAGCGTGCACCCCAACGCCGGCCTGCCCAACGAGCTGGGCGGGTACGACCTGGGACCGGACGACATGGCCCCACAGATCGCCGAGTGGGCCGACTCCGGGTTTCTCAATATCGTCGGCGGCTGCTGCGGCACTACGCCGGAGCACATCGCGGCCATCGCCTCGGCCGTCGCGGGCAAGCCGCCCCGGATCCCCCCGCGCCCGGAGCCCATCTGCCGCCTGTCCGGGCTGGAGCCGCTGAACATAGATCGCAGCCTCAACTTCGTCAACGTGGGGGAGCGGGCCAACATCACCGGCTCGGCCAAGTTCAAGCGACTGATCCTGGAGGACAAGTACGAGGAGGCCCTGGACGTATGCCGCGCCCAGGTCGAGAACGGTGCCCAGGTGGTGGACATCAACATGGACGAGGGCATGCTCGACGGGGTGGCGGCCATGCGGCGCTTCCTCGACCTCATGGCCACGGAGCCGGAGATCGCCAAGGTCCCCTTCATGATCGACTCCTCCAAGTGGGAGATCATCGAGGCGGGACTGAAGTGCGTTCAGGGCAAGCCCATCGTCAACTCCATCTCCCTCAAGGAGGGGGAGGCGAGATTCATCGAGCACGCCCGCCTGTGCCGACGTTATGGGGCGGCCGTCATCGTCATGGCCTTCGACGAGCAGGGCCAGGCGGACGATCTGGAGCGCCGCATCCGGATCTGCGGCCGTGCCTACCGCATCCT
>CAYYHR010000115.1:0-10881 GCA_964471705.1 uncultured Chromatiaceae bacterium | reverse complement strand
ATCGCGGCGCCAAAATGATAGAGCCATAACCGATGTATCCAAACCATACCGAATCGAGCACGATGGAATCCTCGCCTCTTACCCTGGAGCAGTGTGCATACAGTATCGAGAACGGACGGGTCACGATCTCAATTCGCAGGATTGCCAGTCACCGTGATTCCAGGGACGTCAGCGGTACCCTGTCCGTCGAGCTCTGGGCACTCGAAGGTCCGTACTCCGGCGGGGACTTTGGAGGTATCCCGTTAGCCGCCACCAGCATTGGAGAAATGCTCGGGCAGCATTTTTTGACGGACTGCCGCTACGACCTCGTCTTTCAGCAACCACCGGACGGGACCTGGCACCTGACCCTGATGCTGCGCGAGTGGACTGCAGCCGGCTACATAACTCGCGATTACGTGAGCTTTTCCCCACCTTATGTGACGGGGACAGGGTCCGTCATGTCCAGCGAGGGCGATAAGCAGATCGGCGTTGAGTCCGCCAGCGACAAGAAGGCTCCACCAGCACCCGCCGAAATGGGGGACAGTGTGCACCCTGCTGATTCGGCACCCACTGAAACGTCCCCGTCCAGCGGCAAGGACCAGGAGCCCGAGCAGGGATCTTCGCTCAGCTCCGCAACTCCAGAGGAAATTTCTGCCGCCAAGGAAGACTCCGAGAATGTGGTAGAAAGCATCGTTACTGAGGGGCCAAGCGACTCCACCGATGAGTCGCTTCAGGTCAAGGAGGATGGTGCCAGTTTCTTTAAACGGATACTCCGTTTTTTCAGCCCCTGACCGACGGAAAAGGGAGCCGCTTACTTCGTGGCCACACGGGAGGATTCGCGGCGCGACCGGCGGCGGTGCTTCCCAGACGATCTCCAGAAGCGAAAGCCCGGCTTCCTCCGGCAGGGTACTGGTCCGGCTCCCCTTCCGACCTTATATTTGAAGCTCCATCCCGACACGCGAGCCGATCTGCCAGGTATCTCCCGATGCGACCCATTGCCCTGATCCTGCCCCTGACGCTGGCGGTTCTCCCGATCCCGGCTGTTTCTGCCGATTGGGACCGTCCCTTCATCGACGAGCAATCGGCACCGACGCCTTCCAGTGTCCAGGATCGAGATGCGACCTGGAAGGAGTCGGCCACGAGCCTGCCGCCTTGGCCGAAGGACGGTGATCTGGTCGAGTTCAGCGTGGACGATCCCTCCTCGCAGTTCCGCCAGTTCATCGACGGCAAGCATATCTCGATAGGCGCCGACGGGGCGGTACGCTACACATTGGTGGTGGAGTCGCGCAGCGGGGTCCGCAACGTCTCTTTCGAGGGCCTGCGCTGCACACCGCACGGTGCCCTCAAGATTTACGCATACGGCGACAAGGGCAGCTTCCATCGAACCGAGGGCGACTGGGTCTCACTGCGGGGGGGCTACGGGGACAAGATCCACCGGGACCTGCATGAGCTGATCCTCTGCGTTCCCCGCAAGTTCGAGCCGCGATCGCCGAGGGACATGATCCATGCCATGCAGGTGCGGATCCCCCACGACGCGGGCACGGGATTCATCGCCGACTAGAAAGATTCACAGCATCCGAGATGTCATCGTCCATGGACAACCCCTTGCTCGAAATGAGCGGTCTCCCGCCCTTTTCCCGTATCGCTCCTGATCAGGTAGAGCCTGCCGTGGATCACCTGCTCGCCGCCTGCCGGACACGAATCCGCGAGCTGACCGACCGTGCGGCCCCCCCCACCTGGGAGAGCTTCATCGAGCCCCTCGAAGAAGTCGACGATCGGCTCAATCGTGCCTGGTCCCCGGTAGGCCATCTCAATGCGGTCATGAACAGCGACGAGCTGCGAGCCGCCTACAACGCCTGTTTGCCCAAGCTCAGCGAATACGGTACCGAGGTCGGCCACAATCGGGCCTTGTTCGAGGGCTATCGGGCGGTCGCGAGCCAGGAGCACCTTGACGCCTCGCAGCGCAAGCTCTTGGAGAACGGCCTGCGCGACTTCCACCTCTCCGGCGTAGACCTGCCGGAGGACAAGAAGGCCCGCTACAAGGAGATCAGCCAAGAGCTTTCCAAGCTCACCAGCAAATTCGACGAGAACCTGCTCGATGCCACCAACGCCTGGAGCAAGCAGGTCCAGAGCGAGGGCGCCCTAGCCGGGTTGCCGGACTCCGCCCTGGCCCTGGCGAAGCAGGCGGCGGAAGAGCGCGGACTGGAGGGCTGGGTTCTCACCCTGGATTTTCCTTCCTATCTTCCGGTCATGACCTACGCGAACGACCGGGAACTGCGCAGAGAGGTCTATCGCGCCTACTGCACCCGGGCCTCGGACCAAGGGCCGAACGCCGGCGACTGGGACAATACCCGAGTGATGGACCGCATCCTGCAGCTGCGCCATGAGCTGGCGGGTCTGCTGGACTTCGCCAGCTACGCCGAGCGCTCACTGGCCACCAAGATGGCCCGCACCACCGACGAGGTCATGGGCTTCCTGAACGACTTGGCGGAGCGCTCGGTCGTTCAGGCGCGCCGCGAGCTGGACGAGCTGGCGCAGTTCGCGCGGGAACAGCACGGACACGAGGGGCTCGAGCCCTGGGATCTCGCCTATTACTCGGAGAAGCTGAGGCAGCACAGGCATCGGATCACCCAGGAGGAGCTGCGCCCCTATTTCCCGATTCCGCGGGTTCTCGACGGCATGTTCGCGGTGGTGCAGCGGCTGTTCGGTATCCGGATACGGGAGGTGCAGGGCGTAGAGACCTGGCACCCGACCGTACGCTTCTTCGAGATCCGGGACGAGGCGGGCGAGCTGCGCGGCCAATTCTATCTGGATCCCTACGCCCGCCAGAAGAAGCGCGGGGGCGCCTGGATGGACGTGTGCACCAACCGCTTCCACACCAGCCGTTGCGACCAGATTCCGGTCGCGTACCTGGTGTGCAACTTCACCCCGCCGGTTGGCGAGCGTCCCTCACTGCTCACCCACGATGAGGTTCAGACCCTGTTTCACGAGTTCGGCCATGGCCTGCACCACATGCTGACCAAGGTGGATTATCCGGCCGTGGCCGGGATCAGCGGCGTTCCCTGGGATGCGGTGGAGCTGCCCAGCCAATTCATGGAGAACTGGTGCTGGGAGCGCGAGGCGCTGGACCTGATCTCGGGCCATGTGGATACCGGCGAGCCGATCCCCGATGAGCTGTACCGGCGGATGCGGGCGGCCAAGAACTTCCAGTCCGGGATGCAGATGGTGCGTCAGCTGGAATTCGCCATCTTCGATTTCCGCCTGCACCGGGAGTACGACCCGGAGCGGGGAGGGCGCATCTACGAGATCCTGGATCAGGTCCGGGAGCAGGTGGCGGTGATGAAACCGCCGGCCTTCAACCGCTTCGCCCACGGCTTCTCCCACATCTTCTCCGGGGGCTACGCGGCGGGCTACTACAGCTACAAGTGGGCGGAGGTACTGTCCGCGGACGCCTTCTCCCTGTTCGAGGAGCGCGGCCTGTTCGATCCTGACGGGGGGCGCGCCTTTCGCGAGAACATCCTGGAGCGGGGCGGGTCTGCGGAGGCCATGGACCTCTACGTGGGCTTCCGCGGGCGCGAGCCGACCATCGATGCCTTGCTTCGGCACTCCGGTATCGCCGCCTGAAGGAGGAATTCAACCGCGGAGACGCTGAGGGCGCAAAGGGTGTGCAGGACGGTCCGGAGAATACCCTGTGAGGTGTCTTTGAACCGGCGCTGAATTCGGGAGGACGCGATCTGAGCGTTCCCAGCTCTCTCGGCGGTCTCTGCGCCTCTGCGGTTCATCGAGTAACGCAATGAAATACCAAGACTTGAGAGACTTCATCGCCCAGCTGGAGCGGCGCGGCGAGCTCAAACGGGTCTCCGTCGAGGTCGATCCCTACCTGGAGATCACCGAGATCTGCGACCGTACCCTGCGTGCCGGTGGTCCCGCCCTCCTGTTCGAAAGGCCCAAGGGGTCGCAGGTCCCCCTCCTCGGCAATCTCTTCGGCACCCCCAAGCGGGTGGCTCTGGGGATGGGGGAGGAGTCCGTCGACGGCCTGCGCGAGGTCGGAAGGCTGCTGGCCTTCCTCAAGGAGCCGGATCCGCCCAAGGGCATGAAGGATGCTTGGCAGAAGCTGCCAATCTTCAAGAAGGTCCTGGACATGGCCCCCAAGCAGGTCGGGGGCGCCCCCTGCCAGAAAGTCGTCTTCGAAGGCGATGAGGTGGATATCGAGAGGCTGCCCATCCAGACCTGCTGGCCCGGGGATGCCGGACGCCTCATCACCTGGGGTCTGGTGGTGACCCGCGGTCCGAGCAAGCCGCGCCAGAACCTGGGCATCTACCGCATGCAGGTGCTGGGTCGTAACCGGGTCATCATGCGCTGGCTGGCCCACCGCGGCGGTGCCCTGGATTTCCGCGACTGGTGTCTCGAGCACCCTGGGGAGCCCTTTCCGGTGTCGGTCGCCCTGGGCGCCGACCCGGCGACCATGCTGGCGGCGGTCACGCCGGTACCGGATGCCCTGTCAGAGTATGCTTTCGCCGGCCTGCTACGGGGCAGCCGTACGGAGGTCACCCGCTGTATCGGCAACGAGCTACAGGTCCCCTCGAGCGCCGAGCTGGTGCTCGAGGGCTTCATTCACCCGGACGACATGGCAGCCGAGGGTCCCTTCGGGGATCACACCGGGTACTACAACGAGGTGGACAGATTTCCCGTCTTCACTATCGAGCGCATCAGTCAGCGCCGCGACCCCATCTACCACAGCACCTACACCGGGCGGCCGCCGGACGAGCCGGCCATCCTGGGTGTAGCCCTCAACGAGGTCTTCGTGCCCATCCTGCAGAAGCAGTTTCCGGAGATCCAAGACTTCTACCTGCCGCCGGAAGGCTGCTCCTATCGCCTGGCGGTGGTGAGCATGAGGAAACAGTATCCGGGGCACGCCAAGCGCGTGATGCTGGGCGTTTGGTCTTTTCTGCGCCAGTTCATGTACACCAAGTTCGTGATTGTCGTGGACGAGGACGTGAATACCCGGGACTGGAAGGACGTCATTTGGGCGATGACCACGCGCATGGACCCGGCGCGAGACACGGTCATCGTGGAGCGGACGCCGATCGATTACCTGGATTTCGCCTCTCCGGTATCGGGATTGGGCTCCAAGATCGGCCTTGACGCGACCAACAAGTGGAAAGGGGAGACGCAAAGAGAATGGGGCCGACCCATCCGCATGGACGAGCAGGTCGTGCGACGGGTGGACGAGCTTTGGCCAGGTCTCGGGATCGATTGATGGCGGACCCCGAGGCCAAAGGGCCGCCGAGCCCGAGCCGCCTTCCCGTACCCGCGCGGAGGAGGGAGCGCGGCCTATTCCTGAAGCCGCGCGCCTCCGCTTGCTTTCAGCGGTAGCTGCCGCCCCCGCCGCCCCCGCCGCCGCGCCGGTTACGATCGGCTCGAGGTCGCGCCTCGTTGACCGTCAGCTTCCGGCCTTTCAGGGGCTGGTCGTTGAGGGCCTTGATCGCTTGGTCGGCCTCAGCATTGTTCGGCATTTCCACAAAGCCGAATCCTTTGGACTGGCCCGAGAATCTGTCCGTGACCACCTCGGCGCTCACCAGTTCTCCGAACTCGCCAAATGTGTCCCGCAGCTCCTCGTCGGTGACGCTGTAGGGCAGGTTTCCCACGTAGATCCGCATCTCTCTACTCTCGCGCAAGTCGTGCATCGATCGATCTGGCACCACCGCCTGACCAATGCACGAGCCAGGCGAAAGTGAACGGCTAGGTATCACCGTTTCCGCAACCTTCCGGCCTCGGGGCACCTCGAAAATCCCTAGAATGGGACTTTCGAGGTGCCCCTGGGTAGACCACGGCCTTCCGGCATTGTCCCGGGGACCCGATGCGGTTTGGAAAGAGGATGCGTTCCAGCTGACCGGACTGCCGGAGGCGATCGTAAAGGGGTCACCGGCGGATGGTTCGAGCAGAGTGCCGTCAGCGAGCTGTCGAGCAAGCGCGAACGGACTGGGCGAGTAGGTCCCGCGGCGACCCCCGGACGCTAATCCGGAGCGGGATGGCGGATGCTTCTTTCCGTGAGTGGCTCGGGACCTTGAAGACTGTCTGCGCTGAAAACTCCGCCAAAGTTAGTAGATCTGTACGCCGCCGTCAACCGGGCTCGCACCGGCCCGATTGGCTCACACAGGAACGGCGAATCAGTCTATGTGACCTTTCTGGTGTTGGTCGTACAGGTAGCCGCCGAGGGCGCCGACACCGGCCCCGATGAGGGCGCCTTTCCCCGCGTTCGCGCTCAAGGACCCGACCAATGCGCCGCCTGCCGCGCCCATCAGGGCGCCGCTGCCGGCTCGCGACCCGGTGGTCGTTCCGCAGGCGCAGACAGCCAAGGATGAGACGATAAGGACTGGGATGCTCAGGGATTTCATTGTGGCGACTCCTGATGTCGGTATGCTGATGCTTTGCGAGATGCACCGAGCGGGCTCGGACCGGTCTCGGAGCAACCACGGTCGAGCTGCCGAGGGTTGTCCAACCGAACGATAGCACCATATTGAATAAAATTTCTCGCTTTCACAACTCTCCCGTCAGTCACCTCTTCAGCAGGTAAGGAGCCTCATGAGATTCACTGTTCGTACCGAGCCCGGCGGTCACAGCTTCGAGGTCGAGGAGGGCCAGAGGCTGCTCGAGGCCGCACTCCACCAGGGAGTCGGTCTGCCCTATGGCTGCCGCAATGGTCAATGCGGCTCCTGTGCTGCCGAGCTGCGGGAAGGCGAGGTCACTTACCCGGACGGACGGCCCGATGCCCTGGTGGGGCAACCTCCAGGCATCTGCCTGACCTGCCAGGCTGCTCCCCTCAGTGACTTGGTCCTCGGGGTGTCGGAGGTCCAGACCGTGGGCGAAGTGGAGGTCCGGACCCTTCCCTGCCGCGTGGTCGGCAAGGAGCCGTTGAGCCACGACGTGATGCGCCTCTATCTCAAGCTGCCCGACAATCAGCGCCTGCAGTTCTTCGCTGGGCAGTACCTGGACTTCATCCTGAGGGACGGACGCAAGCGTGCCTTCTCCATTGCCAACGCCCCGCACGACGACGAGCTCGTCGAATTGCATGTGCGCCATGTGCCGGGGGGGGAATTCACCGATTATGTCTTCGCCAGCATGGCAGAGAAGACCATCCTGCGCATCCAGGCCCCCCTGGGGACCTTCATCCTGCGCGAGCAATCGGATCGCCCCATGATCTTCATGGGGGGCGGTACCGGCTTCGCCCCAATCAAGGGCATGATCGAGCACGCCTTCTACCTGGGCGTGGAGCGCCCCATGCACCTCTATTGGGGCGTGCGCTCGCGGCGTGACATCTACCTGCCTGACCTCCCGGTGCAGTGGGCACAGGAGCATGCCAACCTGACCTACACGCCGGTGCTGTCCGAGCCGGATGCCGACTGGGAGGGCCGTACCGGCTTCGTTCATGAGGTGGTGGTCGCGGACCACCCGGACATGAGCGGCTTCGACGTCTATATGAGCGGACCCCCGGTGATGGTGAATGCGGGCCGGGATGCCTTCGAGGCACGGGGACTGACCATGGACCACATGTTCTCGGATGCCTTCGAGTATGCTGCGGACAGCAAACGGAAATAGGCACCCGGGGGCGGCTGACGGCTCGCGTCGGATGGGTCTAGACTCGTAGTAGTCGTCGCGCAGGTCGCGGCTGTTCAGCCCCGGAGCCTCGCCTTGGACACAAGCCGACTCGAGCAGATATCACCCTGTGCCTGGCGCATCCCGCGCCGGGGGGAGATGCGCGTTCCAGCGGTCGTCTTTGCCGATGCGGCGCTGATCCGGGACATGGACGACAAGGTCTTGGAGCAGGCGACCAACGTGGCGCAGCTGCCGGGGATCGTCTCCGCCTCCTACGCCATGCCCGACGCCCACTGGGGCTACGGCTTTCCCATCGGCGGCGTGGCTGCCTTCGATCCCGCGGTGGGCGGGGTCATCTCCGCTGGTGGGGTCGGCTTCGACATCTCCTGCGGAGTGCGCACCCTGCACACGGGCCTCGGGCGCCGGGATCTGATTCCGCTTCAGAGAGAGCTTGCCGATGCGCTCTATTACCGCATCCCGGCGGGGCTGGGTAGCACCGGGCACATTCGCCTCACGGAGCGCGAGCTCGACCGCATGCTCGAAGGGGGTGCCCGCTGGGCACTGGAGCAGGGCTACGGGGAGCCGGAAGACCTGGGGCGCATCGAGGAGCATGGTCGCATGGAAGGTGCCGATCCATCCCAGGTCTCGGAACGGGCCAAGCGGCGCCAGCGCGACGAGATGGGCACCCTGGGCTCCGGCAACCACTACCTGGAGGTGCAGGTCGTCACACGGATCTACGATGCGCAGATCGCGCAGGTCTACGGGCTCGCCCAGGACGACGTCCTCGTCAGCATCCACTGCGGCTCCCGCGGCCTCGGGCACCAGATCGGTACCGAGTTCCTGAAGCGGATGCTGCTCGCGGCGGGTCAGCACGGAATCCGTCTCCCCGACCGGGAGCTCGCCTGTGCCCCCATCGATTCCCCCGTGGGCCGCAGCTATCTGGGGGCCATGCGCGCCGGCATCAACTGCGCCCTGGCCAATCGCCAGATCCTCACCCAGCTTACCCGACAAGCCTTCGCCGATATCGTCCCGGAGGCCAGGATCGGGCTCCTCTACGACGTCTCGCACAATACCTGCAAGGTCGAGGAGCATGAGATCGAAGGCCGCAAGCGCCGCCTCTTCATCCACCGCAAGGGGGCCACCCGCGCCCTGGGTCCCGATCACCCGGACGTGCCCGAAGCCCTGCGATCCGCCGGCCAGCCGGTGCTCATCGGCGGAACCATGGGCACCGCCTCCTACATCCTGGCCGGTACCAGGGAGAGCGAGCGGCAGGCCTTCAGCTCCGCCTGTCATGGCGCCGGGCGTGCCATGAGCCGGCATGCCGCCAAGCGTCAATGGAACGGCCGCTCGGTGCTCGATGATCTGGCTCGCCGGGGCATCCTGATCCGCAGCCAGAGCCTGCGCGGCGTTGCCGAGGAGGCCCCGGGGGCCTACAAGGATGTGAGCGCCGTCGTCGATGCCGCCCATGCGGCGGGCCTCGCCCGCAAGGTGGCGCGGCTGGAGCCGTTGATCTGCATCAAGGGGTGATCTATCCGATTTTGCCAGGGCAAAATCGGATTCGAGGATGGAGGAGTGCAGTTTCAACACTGCCGCGTATTGTAAAGACCGTGCGCGCCTTCATCCCTGGTAGCCCCCGAAAGGACCTTGGCTCGCAGCCAGGTGTAGACGAGTTGGTGCCAGGTGGCTCGTAGAGGGGCGGAATGCGGGGTGTATTGCGCCGATTCCGAGGGGCTTTCCCAAGGCTGATTCGTCAGCAGGTGGGTATAGGGGAGAAGTGAGAACATCACAAGATCATCCGCGACGCGCCTGGCCGAGAACATCACAAGATCATCCGCGACGCGCCTGGCCGTGGCGATGAGGGCCTGATGCACAACCCACGAATGGTTCGAGTGGCCATTCTCGCGGACACCCACGGCCACGTGGATGCATGGGTCGAGGCATTGGTGGCAGACTGCGACCTGGCGGTCCACGGCGGGGACATCGGAAACCTCGGCGTACTGCAGCGCCTGTGCCCCCGGCGGGGACGGATCATCGCCGTCACCGGAAACAACGACAGCCCCGCCAAATGGCTGCCTGGGGAACGGCACCTCATGGATAACCTACCCGAGCAAAAAGACCTGGAGCTGCTTGGCGGGACGCTGGCAATCATCCACGGCCACTAGATCGCCGCCCGGAATCGCCACGAGCGTCTGCGTCGCCGTTTCCCTCATGCCCGCGCAATTGTCTATGGGCACAGCCACCGCCTGATCGCCGATCTCGACCGTGAGCCCTGGGTGCTCAACCCCGGCGCCGCAGGCAGGGCACGGACCTTCGGCGGACCCTCCTGCATCGTGCTCGACGCCGCCGAGCATCACTGGGAGCTCCGCATCGAGCGTTTTGAGCCCTTGAAGCGCCATGGCCGATAGTTCCTCGATCGCCTTTGCATTCCCATTGGAGATCGACGCTGGAACCCTTGGCGACAGATGTCACCGCCAGGTCCGCTTTCAGAGAAGCGGCCGTTACCGGATTGGAGACTCCTGGCTACATTTCTCCCAATATGGGAGCTTCACGGAGCCACGCGGCTTATCGGCAAGAGCACGCTGAGAAATTCTGGGAGCAGCCTGCGTACAGAGATGCTCGAGGTCCATTGCAAAGCTGGCATGAGGAAGCGACACGAGCCACATGGGCATCGCCGCAGCAGATCAAGGCGCAGTATCGCAGCGCCAGCGTCTGCGACATTAATCGTGTCGTGCTCAATATCGGCGGCAACAAGTACCGTTTGGTCGTAGAGGTGCGGTATCGGGCCGGCATCGTCTGGGTGAAATTCGTAGCAGACCATGCGCAGTACGACAAGATCGACGTGGAGACCGTGAATGGATATTAGGCCGATCCGTTGCGACGAGGATCTGCAGGCGGCTTTTCGTCGTCTCGCGGCGATCTTCCAGGCCGCAGACGGAACGCCAGAGGCTGAACAGGAGGATTCGCAGATGCAGGCCCCGGTGATGAGCTTCTACGAATGGCAAGAGCGCTACGCCACTGACGAGGCGTGTGCCGTACAGATCGCAGAGTTGCGTTGGCCCGATCGTTTTCGCTGTCCGCACTGCGGACACGAGCAGGGTTGGTACTGTGGCGCGTGCCGGCTCTACGAATGCGCCAGCTGCCACTGCCAAACCTCAATCACGGCCGGTACCCTCTTTCATGGTAGCCGTGTGCCGCTGAGAAAGTGGTTCTGCGCACTGTACTGGGTCAGTACCGACAAGGGCAGCATCTCGGCCTTGCGCCTCTCCAAGCTCATCGGCGTGCAGTGGCTCACTGCGCACAAGATGT
>CAYYHR010000114.1:0-10990 GCA_964471705.1 uncultured Chromatiaceae bacterium | reverse complement strand
CCGGAGGTGCTCAGCGTGACGCGGTATTTGGAAAGCATGTAGGCCAGATCGTCCTGGATGATGCCCATGGCGGTCACAACGGCCTCGAAGTTCGCCAATGGCTCGCCCATGCCCATCAACACGACGTTCGTCGGCGGCTCGCCGAGCGCTCGGGCCGCGTGCCAGACCTGTCCGGCGATCTCCCCGGGCGAGAGATTCCGGTTGAATCCCTCCCGCGCCGTCGCACAGAAGCGGCAATCCAGGGAGCACCCCACCTGCGACGAGACGCACAGGGTATTGCGGCGTCCTTCCGGAATCAACACGGTCTCCACCCGCTGACCATCGGTCAGCTCCATCACCCACTTGCGGGTTCCATCGGTACAGGGCTGCATGTCGACCGGCGTAGGCAGGAGGATCCACGTCTCGTCCTGCAGCCGCTTGCGCAGAGCCTTGGGCAGATCGGTCATGGCATCGAAGTCGACGACGCCATGTTTGTGGATCCACTTGAGAAGATTGCGGCCGTGGAAGGAGCTGAACCCCATGCCGACCACCAAATCCTCGCAGCCCTTCCGATCGAGGTCCAGCAGATTGACACCGGGATGGATCGTCTTCACGGCCAGAGCTCCCTCAACGGGTGCGCTCGCTGACGCCGTCGATATGGTTTTTCCCGGCCGCATCGGACTCGATGATGGACAGGGGCATTCAACCGCCATGGTGAAGATTCGATCTCGATGTTGTTTGGAATTGGCTCGCCCGAGCACTGCAAGCTGGCGTGCACCTACGAATGATACCCGCGGTCACTTCCTTGCGGGTCTCTACGATCGCCGATTGAATCAACTCGAAGTTTACTGAGACTGTACCGACCGGGCAATCGGTCTCGAGGATCCGCTCTGGCGATTCGGCCAGGTAGCACCGATACTGAAGATCGACTCCATTTGCAGCGGATCGGGGGTATTGGGGGCATGAGCTTCTACGATGTCTTCAACGGCGACGCGGACGGTATCTGCGCACTTCAACAGCTTCGCCTTGCCGAGCCCAGGGATGCGGTCCTGGTCACGGGCATCAAGCGCGACATCTCTCTGCTTCAGCGCGTCCTGGCGGGTCCGGGCGACGAGGTTACGGTGCTCGACATCTCTCTGGACAAGAATCGGGATGCGCTCGTCCGATTGTTGGCCAAGGGGGGCCATGTCCACTATTTCGATCATCACTTCCCGGGCGTCATACCCTCTCACCCTGGCCTGGATGTCCACATCGAGACGATCTCCGACAAGGGTACCAGTCTTCTGGTCGACGACCATCTCGGTGGAAAATTCCGCGCCTGGGCGGTGGTCGGCACCTTCGGAGATAACTTCGACGCGGCGGCGCGGCGGGCGGCAAGACCGCTTGGCCTGGAGGAGGCGCAGCTGACGGCACTGCGGGAGCTGGGCATCTGCATGAACTACAACGGGTACGGAGCGACGATAGAGGACCTGCATTTCGCTCCGGACGATCTGTATCGGAGAGTGCGGCCCTATGCGGATCCGCTGGATTTCATGGTGGCGGAGGATGCCTTCGCGACACTCCGGGATGGCTACGCGTCCGACATGACGCGGGCGCGAGCCCTGAAGCCGGAGCTTGCCGGAGAGCGCCACGGGATCTTCGTCTTGCCCGCGGAGCCCTGGGCACGTCGCGCCAGCGGTACCCTGGCCAATGAGCTCGCGCACGCATTTCCCCGGCGTGCCCACGCCCTGCTCACCCGACTTCCGGAAGGTGGATTCGTCGTCAGCGTGCGTGCACCCCTTGCCGTGGGGGAAGGTGCCGATGAGCTTTGCCGCCAGTTTCCGACCGGCGGTGGCCGCAAGGCCGCGGGCGGCATCAACCGACTTCCGGACGATGTCTTCGATAAGTTCGTGAAGCACTTTACGTCCGCCTTTCTAGCGGGGCCCTGACTCAGACCCACGATGCGTGATTCCTGATTCTTCCCACCTTCATTAGCCTCACACGGAGGATCAAACGCATCAAGGCATCTTCGCCGTGGCTCCGTGTGAGATTGTTTTCTTGAAATGATTACGCCTGCGGTGTCTTCCCGGGAGGCGTTGGGGGCTCACCGCCCTGCAATATGCCACGGATCGCTACGAGCGCTCGCTCGATAAAGGGGTGCCTGGGCCGCGGGATCACCTTCGCCCTCCCGGACAGGACCTCTTGGGCAAGCTCCCGAAGGGTCTTGATATCTGCTTGCATGCCCGAGCGGTCAACGAACAGGCAGGTGGCGGTGAGATGGCTGAGCCATGAGAGCTTGACCTTTCGCGGAGCGCCACCGGCGGCGGACTGGAGCTCGAACCAGGTGCCGAATTTTGCCTTGCTCAGCTGCCTGATGACATCCTGCTCCTGCTGGGAGATCGTGGCCTGACCTGCCAGCGCATCCCCCTGTTCGTCCAAATCCTCCCCCATCCTTTTCTCGCCCGGTCCTTCCGTCAGCGCAGCAACGACTTCGGCCCGGGCCTCCTGCCAGGTTTCTGGGACGGCAAGAAATGCTAGCAGGGTATCCAACGCGGAGCGTGGATAGCTCCCCATGCCCTGGATGCCATCGGTCAGACGAGTGCACAGCTTCGCGAGCCTGTCCGAATTCGCAGCGGGCGGTACGGCCTCCCTCGTGGAGTCGAACAAAGAGACGAGGCTTTCCCCGGTCTTTACGGCTTGCAGCCAGGCATCGCCGCGGTCCTCGTCCTTGTCCCGCAACAAGATAAAGACCAAGCGATCGAACCAACTCTTGCTCAAAAAGTCGATGACCGGTGCCGGCACGACCCTGCGCTGGAGCAGGGACCGGATCTGATTGCCGGCTCTCCGCTTGGCGAGTCGAAGCCTTTCCTTGCCCGCAGCGGTATTCTGGGTACGCTGCTCGATGGTGCCCGTCTTGCGCTGTTGCTCCTTCATCGACTGCTCGAACGAGTCCAGCAGTTCTTCGAAAAGGGTAATGTCCTCCGAAAATTCCTTGATCACCCGGTCGACGATCGCCTGCAAGGCGGGGAAGATACCTCGCTGCGGATTGCTCTCGTCGACCCAGAGGCTACCGGCCTCGACCATCTGGTCGAGCAGCCGTCGGGCAGGATGACGTGCGTCTACGAGAAGACGGCGATCGACCAGTGCGACTTTCAGGTAAGGGGTGTGTAAATGGCTGAGCAAGGCTTTGGCGAGGTTGGGGAGGACCGGGTCGTTCAGCATGTACTCGAAAATCATGCCGATCAGGTCGATCAGGTCCGTATCCATCGCCGAGAGATTGCTGGAGTCGATCAGCGAGATGACCTGCTCGCGCTCCCAGCTCAATATGTTCTTGACTTTCTCGGTGAAGACAAGGTCAATCTCCAGGTCAGGGGTCGCCACCGCATCGGCCACCGTCGCGTGTACGGAGCCCAGGGTCGTCCTCGCCTGCACCCTGCCGACCGCGGACACCAGATCGCGGAACGCCGCGGCTGTCACATCCGGATCGACCGGTTCCTTCGGGCGGGCCACGCCATGAGTGGTCTCGCTCCGCTTCGACATCAGATCCAGGATGGAGCCGAAAAGGTCCTCGCCGAGCGCCACAGGTCCTCTTGCATTTTCATGCAACGCCCCGGCGGCTTGCGAGTGCCCCTGCGCATCCTGGGTCTGCGGCTTGCGCTTATCCGATTTCGGGTGTCCCGACGAGCCCTCGGGGCGAATCCGGAGAGGCTTCAAGTTGGGCAGTACCCCCGCGTCCTCGAGGTAGGCATTGAGCTCGTCGTAAAGGCCTTTCGCCTTCTTGATTACGAACTTGTCGAACAGGGCGTAGAGGATCACCTTCGTCCTGGCATCAACATCGAGCCCCTCCATGGAGTACCGGAATGCCTGGACCAGATGGTGCGGGCCGGCGGGGATCTCGTAGTCCTTTAGCTTCCTCCCGCCGTTGATCACTGCGAGGCGCCGACCAAGCACATAAAGCTCGGGCGATAAGCTCTCGGTCGCCTTGGTAACGATGCGCTCCGAGGCAATATGCTGCTCCATGTCGTCCTGACCGACGAGACTCAGCTCCCCCTTCTCGGTGGATACGTTTCCGAAGCCGATTGCGCGAACGGAGCTGTTGTTGCGGTTGAACCTCTTGAAGCCCAGGCAGATCTCCCGGCGGAAGACGTGCTCAATGTCGAAGCGCCGTCGTTGGATCAGCCCCATGGCCTCGAAAAAACGTCCCTGCATACCATTGTCCTCTGAGCGCTCGGCAAAGTCGATGAGCGCGGTGCCGGCGTGCTCGAACAGATCCTCGAGCTGATAGTTGCTGAAGGCGACAGCCAAGTCCTGGCATTTGTCGAGGATACCCGTGTAGCGTTGACGGAGCTCTTTTCGGTCGAATGTCGACTCGGTCATAGCTCTGACAAAACGCGTTGGTCGCGCAAAGGGGCCTGTTCCGCCACGCCTCCGCGCCCGATCCTGCTCGAACATCCGGAAGCGCAGTGGCACCTCTTTACCAGGGGCCATCCCTCAAGGAGGAGGCTACCCCTCGTGCGATGCACGATTCCTCAGTCCTCTCCGATGACGCGCTCGTCTCGCGGCCTGGACAAGAGCTTCTCCGCTTCGGCGGTGCCGCTCGCGAAGACCATCCGGTATTGGACTTCATCATCGGAAGGCTGCTCTTGCCTCAGCCGGCGCACCAAGGTGCGGGCATCCTGGTAGCGATCTTTGGTCTCTATCCATGTCAGCCGGGAAGGCGACAATACCTTGTAAATGAAGTAGGGCATCTGATTCGAGCGCTCTTCTCTTGATTAAAGCTGAAAGGTTAAAGCTGAAAGCCGCGATCCCACCCTCGAACCGCTACCTGCGCCGAATCGCAGATCGGTATCGGGTCCTGGACCGACAGGCAGCATTGCACTCATGAAGTGTATCCGAATTCCCCCGAAGCGGTAACGCGTGAATCGGGCATCGGCGCGGTCCCAGCCTCCCGATTTCCAGCACCTCGGACCGTGCTCGCGCCTCGAAGCGGCGTTGATCGAGTTTTGCGCGGGCATGCAGTCCAAAGGGTCGCTTGCGGCACCTATAAACACAGTCTTGGAAAGGCCAAGCGATGGTTGTGGTATTGTTTGGGGGGCTGCAATCGCGCCACGTCTACCCCTGTAGGGCATGGGCCCACGCGACTGCGCGATTCCCGCCACGAGTTGTCGCGAACGAGATTCCTCCCGGTCACCCCCGCGCACGAGGGCGGACTTCGAGACCGAAGCGCTCCGATGAGGCTCGCGAAACAGGCTCGCCCCACCCGGGGAGCGGGTCTGGCGAGGGAACGATCAGGGCGAGGCGGCATTTTATTCTCTGGGGCGGCTCGACTCGCCCCATGATCATTAAGAGAGGCAGAAGATGATCAAACCAGTCGGCTCGGACGAGCTGCAACCATTATTCGTTTATAACCCGGACAAGCACCATGAGCTGATGCACGAGGCAGAGCAACTACCGTCGGTGGTAATCAGCTCCCAGGCCGCGGGCAATGCCGTCATGATGGGCGGCGGCTACTTCAACCCGCTCGAGGGCTTTATGAATGTGGCCGATGCCGTGAGTGTGGCCGAGTCCATGACGACCACCGACGGCAGATTTTTCCCCGTGCCCGTGCTCTGCCTGCTCGAGAACATCGACGCCATTGAGGGTGCCGAACGGATTGCCCTGCGCGACCCGAACGTCGAGGGCAACCCGGTGCTCGCAGTCATGGATGTGACCGCCGTCGAAACCGTCAGCGACGAGCAGATGGCCCTGATGACGGATAAGGTCTACCGTACGGACGATCCGGAGCATCCGGGCGTTGCTGCCTTCACCAGCCAGGGCCGGATTGCCATCTCCGGCCCCATTCAGGTGCTGCATTTCTCGTATTTTCAGGACGACTTCCCGGATACCTTCCGGACCGCGGTGGAAATACGCAATGAGATTGCAGAGCGTGGTTGGAGCAAGATCGTCGCGTTTCAGACCCGCAATCCCATGCACCTCGCCCACGAAGAGCTGTGCCACATGGCCATGGACCGCCTCGGGTGCGACGGTCTCGTTATCCACATGCTGCTGGGCAAGCTCAAGGAGGGCGATATCCCGGCCCCCGTTCGCGACGCGGCCATCCGCAAAATGGTCGAGCTCTACTTCCCCCCCAACAGCGCCATGGTTACCGGCTACGGCTTCGACATGCTGTACGCCGGTCCGCGCGAGGCGGTCCTGCACGCCTATTTTCGGCAGAACATGGGTGCGACCCACTTCATTATCGGCCGCGATCATGCCGGGGTAGGTGATTACTACGGCGCGTTCGACGCCCAATCCATCTTCGACGAGGAGGTCCCGGAGGGCGCCCTCGAGATCGAGATCTTCAAGGCCGACCATACCGCTTGGTCGAACAAGCTCGGCAAGGTGGTCATGATGCGCGAGGCACCGGACCACACCAAGGAGGACTTCGTTCTCCTATCGGGCACCAAGGTACGCCAGATGCTGTCCGAGGGGATCGCACCGCCTCCGGAGTTCTCGCGCCCTGAGGTGGCCCAGATCTTGATGGAATACTACCAGTCGTCGAAGTAATCGAGCCGCGGACCCTGGGGCGGAGTTTGGCGTTGGGCCTAAGCTTCCTCGGTGAGCAACGGCCCGGAGCGATGTAAGCTCCGCCTCAGGTCTGAATCAGAGCTTGTGAAAAATTCGGCCGCCGTAGCTAGGGCGTTCCTGGGCGTTCGTGACAAGGCGCCGTGGGTGAAAATGGCGGGACTTTGGTGGACCAAATGACTGCCATTATCACCTACGGCAACGCATTCGCGGGCGTTCAGGGGCGTCCGCAGTAGGCGGCCGATTTTTCACAAGCGCTCAACGCAGGTTCTTCTTGTAAGGGGGGATCACGGCGTTGCGGGCCTTGGAGAAGTTTGCGAACTCCATGGTCACGCTGGCCAGCTCTACACCCTGGAAATTGGCGTTGGTGACGTCCGCCCGTCTGAGGATGGCACCGCCCAAAACCGCATCGGTGAGGTCCACATCACTGAGGTTCGCGTTGCGCAGGTTGGTGTCCTCGGCAGACGCGTTGCGCAAGCTCGTCCCCCTCAGGTCGGCTCCCTCCAGATTGGCCAGGTTGATCACGGTGAAGCCGTCTTCGAATTGACTCGAGAGGTCTGCATTATGGAGGCTCGCCTTGACGAGATTGGCGTCGTTGAGGTGAGAGTCGCGCAGATCCGCCTCACACAGGTTGGCCTCTCGAAGATTCGCTTTTATGAACAGCGCCTTGCGTGCCGTCACATGGCACAGGTCGCTGCCGTGAAAGTCTGTGCCCCGCATGTCTGCACAGTCCAGGTTGGCGCCCCGGAGCTTGGCTTGGCGGATCTCGGCATTTCGCATGTCCGCCCGTTCCATGTCCGCACGGGACAGATCCGCCTGGCTCAACATCGCGGCGCGAGAAGGATCTTCGGCCCCGAGCCGTGCGCGCCTGAGGTCCGCCTCTACGAGGTTTGCCCTATTGAGGTGAGTACCCGCAAGCAGGGCACCGCAAAGATTGGCATTGCTCAAGTCCGCCCCGATGAGGTCGCTGAGCCGCAGATCCGCTCCGCTCAGATCCATGCCCCTCAGGTCCGCCCCGTTGAGCCGCATCTCGCGCAGATCGGCTCCGGCCAGGGAATCCGCGTCGAGGCTCGCCAACAGTTCGCCGGTCTCTTTGCTCTTTATCTCGATCATGGGTCAAATCTCTTCTCGTCCTGTGCGCGCCAAAGCATAAACGGGGTTTCAGGGCGTTGCCAACGCGTAAGCCGATCCCGCGCGCTGAAGGGGACCTTGGAAAATCCCCTCCCTGGAATTTTCAAGACGGCACATTCCTGTGCCGCGAATGTGGCTGCCCCGAGATACCTCATGGAGCAAACTTGCCACTCGTCCGTATCGAACATGATTCAGTCGGCAACAGGCGTCGGTCGCAGATGCCTCCATTGCCCGCCCCATTGGAAAACCGCTAACCCGGACAGGATTGCGAGCACCCCTGAGAATTCGCGCAGCCCGATGCTCTCCGCGTTCAGCGAGTGCCCGAGAATCAAGGCAATCACTGGAGTCATCAGGGTGATCAAGGCTACCCGGCTCGCCTGCAGGTGGCTGAGTACATAGTAGTAGAGCGTGAACCCCAACGCCGAGCCCATGACCCCGAGATAGAGGATCGACCAGAGTGCATGCCCGGGCAACGAAACCTGAAGTCGCCCGTCACCCAGGAGCCAACTCGTGGTGAATAGAGGCACCGCCACCAGCAACGAGCCCGTCGTGATCTCCAGCGGGTGCATCCGTGATCCGATACGCTTGATCCAAACGGAGCTCGCGGAGTGGATGTTGACGGACAGCAACACCGCACATACACCCCAACCGGCACCGGACCCAAGTCGCGCGCTCTCCGCAAAGATCACTCCCAGGCCAAGCAATCCGAGGAGCATGCCGAGCAGACGAGAGGGGCTCAGCGCAGGCTCACCGAGCCATAAGGCAGCCATCAGAGCGGTTACCACCGGGGACAGGCCGAAGAGCACCGACACCAGCCCGGATGGGATGTGCTGCGCGCCCCAGTAGACGCAGGTCATGGCACCCCAGATTCCCAGTCCTCCGGCGAGATAGGTGGAAAGGGCCTCGCGATGCCAGCGCATGCGCCGGCCCAGCAGGGCGACGAGTAAGAGGCAAACGAACAGGCTCAGCAACATCCGGGCGGATACACCGAACAGATAGCCGCCGCCGTCACTGCTCCATTTGATCGCCAGAGGTGTAGTGGACCAGATGACCACGACACCGAGGAACGCCGCCGGAACGGACACTGAATTTCTCCTCAGGTGACTTGCAGAAAAAGAAAAGGGCCGCAGTTTTTCCACTGCGGCCCCTCTGCTCGGGATTCGAATTTCGTCAGCTCGAATCTCTCATCCAGGCGCGCAGCGATGCCGCCACCAGTACATCAGGCGGTGCAGTCGCAGGCATGGGGTCCGTTGGGCGATCCAATTCATAGATCGAGTGTGTCCGATTTTTCGATCACTGGCAAGCTCCATGTTGCTGCCGGTACGGTGCTTCTATCGGGCGGCTCCACGGTCATCTTCTCGGTTCACACCCTGGGCGCAGCCGACCAAGGCGCCGTGCCAATTCGCCATAGCCCTTGTGAGCTTTGCCTGATCCGTAACGCAAGGGAAGATACAGATCGACAAAGGATTCGATAGGGCCGCGCAGGTCGGGACGGGCACGGATTACGCGCCGCGAGTAGGCGAGCGGCCCTTCCCCGATCCCGCGCGGTAGGCCGATGCGGGAAAGCCGCTTACAGAAACGGACGTAGATCCTCTCCAGGGGGTCCCGCGGGCCAAGTGGTCGGGTCAGGGACAGGAGCAACAGTCCGAGCACGACGGCAGCGGCCAGGATCAGGGCCAGGGTGAGGCCGTACTCCTTCAGGGAGCCGAGCCCCAGGCTGTCCAGCATCCGCTGTTGGCGGATGTTGGAAAGGCCAATCACCCAGTTGTACCAGCCGCTCTCGATAGCATCGCCCAGCAGGCCGAGGTCGTGGATCCAGCGCCCTAGAACATTGGCTTCTTGCATGCGGAAACGCAGAGGGGCGACAGACCCCAGCCCTCCCGGCAGACTGGAGAGATCCACCCGCTCGGGGTCGATCGCCGCGGTGGGATCGACCCGCACCCAGCCCTTTCCGTCGAGCCAGACCTCCACCCAGGCATGGGCGTCCGATTGGCGCACCAGGAGATAGCCCCCCACGGGATTGAGCTCGCCCCCCAGGTAGCCCAGCACGACACGCGACGGGATACCGGCAATGCGCATCAGAGTCGCGAAGCTGTCGGCGTAGTGCTCGCAGAACCCCCGGCGCGTCTCGAACAGGAAACCGTCTGTGTGGTTGGGCCCGAGCCTCGGCGGGGACAGGCTGTAGAAAAAGGGCTCTTCATGGAAGAATCGCAGGGCACGGCTCACGATCTCTTCCTTCGTCGCGGCGTCCCGCCACCAACCGTCGACCAGGGCGCGCATGCGCGGCGTGATGTTGTCCGTAAGTCGGGTCCCGGCCTGCTTCTGTGCGAGGTCGAGCCCACCCGTGTCGTAGCGAAGAGCGGACATGGCTCGATAGGATCGCTTGCCGTCGACCCGCCTGGCAGTGATCACCTGAAAATCGCCGAGAATCTGCGTATCCCCGGAAACGCGAATCGGGATGTCGAGCGTGAACAGCCACCCTTTTCCGCTGGGCTCCAAATCCACCTGGTAGCTGATCTCCTCGCCCATCGCTGCCAGAGGCTGCGGTTTGCCCAAAGGGGCAGCTCCCGTCCAGCCCGTCCAGCGCTGTCCGTCGTTGTGCCAGGCAACGGGTCCGCGCCAGTACATCCTGTCCACGGGAGGGATCGGGCCGTCGAACCGCACCCTGAACGCGGGCTCCGTGGACAGGGCCAGCTCGTTGACGGAGCCGGGCTCCATCCAACCGCTCATTCCCGTGTATCCCTTGTCCGGCTGTTGCGGGAGACCCCAAAGGGGGACGCTGAGACGCGGAAACAAGAAGAACAGGATCAGCGTCAGGGGCAGAGCCTGCAGGGACAGCCTCGCAGCGGTGCGCACAGCGCAGAGCAGGGCCTCGCGGCCCCGGCCCCTGCGCGCGGTAAGGTCCGCCATGAGGGCGAGGTCGAGAACCAGCAGCAGTACCAGGTACAGGGCCCTTGTCGCGGACTGATCGAGCAGAAACTGGCTGACCAGCAAGAAGCCGAATAGGACGGAGCCGACCCGCAGATCCCTGAGCCGGCGCATCTCCAGGAGCTTGAGCGCCAGCATGGTTGCGAGGAAGGCCGTTCCGGCCTCCGGACCGACCAGGCTGCCGTAGGCGCTGAAAACGCCGGCCATACCGACCAGCGTCAGGGGCAACAGCAGCCAGCGCCCGGGCGCCAGGGCCGGCCAGCGCAGAGATGCAAGGCGCAGGATCAGCAGGAAGCCCAGGTAGACATTCGGCCAGGGCTTGATATTCGCGATCAGCGGCAGCCAGGCAAGCGACACCAGCAGGGTCATGGACAGGATCTGGCCTGGCAGCGGCCTGTCCATCCGCGGC
>CAYYHR010000113.1:0-10996 GCA_964471705.1 uncultured Chromatiaceae bacterium | reverse complement strand
AGTCACTCATCCCTGAGCCGCACAGGCGGCCTCGATCATATTTCTGACCGCCGTTATCAGAGAGGTACGCATCGGGCAAGCTGACGCAAAGCCGACCCTGCAAGGGTCAGACATACCAGCTCGGGGTGCAGTCCTGGACTCGAGGGCAATGTCATTAAGTTAATTCGTCATTCCGCCAGGGAGTGGCGGAATCCAGTCACACGGACGTGATCATAGGCCCACCCTCCGTGGCTTCTGGGTCCCGGCAATCCCTGCCGGGACGACGGATCTTGCTTAACGCAATGGCATTGGGGTTGAATTCGGTACCGGCTCCGACAGTGGCTCGAACTGATGGTCCATATTCGTTCGGCTGGATCACCGGCTAGCATCCATGGTCCTGGATCCCGGCATCCTGCCGGAGCAACGGGATCTGAACGTCGCGTCTGCTCCGTTTGCGTAGTGCTTTCAGGGCGATCACCGATTCGTTGGAGCTGTCGCGACTGGGCGCGCACTCGAGAGCGCAGCGGGCAACGCTGCTGATGTCTCGCCTCGTGCGCTCCTAATTTCCGTTCGCGGCTACGTCCCGGTTTATTTCGGAAGTTGAAAATATGCTTAACTTACCCTGGTGTTACCGGGCGGAGCTTGGAGCTGCAGCCCGGTCTCGGACCAGCAAGCTGGGGATCTGCCGCTCGGGCACTCGGGGGCCGATCTGTCGGTTACCTGTGGTCCGAGTACCACGACTTGCGTAGAAATCTTTACGAGTTGGGAGTAGCGACATGAATGCGAGAGACGAGAGTCAGATCGATGAGCTTCGGAACCTGGTGTTGCAACTTGGAAACGCGCTTCGTCTCAGCGAGCGACGTACCACCCGCCTCGAGCGGTCACTTCGTTGGGGGGCAGTGAGCCTGCTCCTGGCCTTGGCGGTCGGCCTGACGTTTGTCGTGAAGCCGTTCGGCCTCGCCCTGGCCCAGTCGGGCGAAAGATTGCCATCCAAGTCGCCGGAGGAGGCGATCGACCGGCTGACGGAAAGTCTGACGGGCCAGGGCAGCACCCTCGGGATGATGGGAATCAGGACTATCAGCAGGCCGTCATGACGGCCATCACGGGCACTGCCGTGGATCTGGGTGTCCTGGTCGCGCGGGTTCGGGACGACTCGGACACTATTCGCCACTTCATCGTCGACTATGTGGGTGATTCCAAGAAGCTTCTCACGCAGATCGGCAGCGAGCTGGACCTGCTCAACAAAACCCTGGAGTCGGTCCCGGTGATGACATCGAACGTGAACACCATGACCCATCAGATGGGAATCATGACCGCGGACATGGATTCCATGTCCCGCAGCATGGGGACGACCATGGGCCGGGTGGGGAACTGGATGCCCTGGTAAGCGGGCACTCCCTTCCGGGAGGTGTTTGGGGTGATGGAGCGGTCTGGAGCAAGGCGATGTTTCATTGCCCCTGGGATGGCTCTATTCGCCCCCATGATCGTTGGCGACAGCCCCACGGTCGGGGCAACCAGGATCCCTATCTGCGCAGGACGCACTTGTCGTAGAGATCCGGAAAGCGGCCTTGGGGGTCGTACTTCTCCTTCAGCTGCCGGTAGCTGTCGCCGCCGTAGATCTCCCGGAATTCGTCCCTGGGGTAGTAGCTGCTGGAGTAGAGGGATTTGATGCCTCCGAGCTCGGCCACCTTCTGCTCCACCAGCCGGTTGAAATGCCCGTCGGGATGACGGTCGCGCGTGCGGACCACGTCCCAGAATCCGAAGTTGACGTAGAGGCTGCCCGGGTCCAGGGGGTAGAGAGCGAAGTGCGCCGCGGGGTCCGGTGCCCGGACGGGGCAGATCCAGATGGGGAGGATGCCGATCTCCCGGTGGAAGAAGGCGAGAAACTCAGCGGCATTGGAGATGGGGATGTCCACGTCCTGGATCAGGGACTCGGGGTGACGCCCGGCAATGCGCGTAATGGCGCGCGAGAGCCCCCACCGGCTGTTCCAGCGCATGACCTTGGTGTAGAAGACCGAGTTGAGGCGCTTGCGACCGAGCAGCCGCCGTACCAACGGGTTCTGTGCACCCAGGTTCTTGGAGCACCAGAACCAGTCCGTGTCCCAGCGCCAGATGTAGTCGCGTGCCGTCAGGTGATCGACCGGCTTGTCGCGGATCGAGCGGTAGTAGATGTGCTGGAAGCCGTAGTCGCTGACGGCGGGCGCCTCGTCAACGAAACGCGCCTCGTTGATGGTTAGCTCCCCGGGGGCGAAGACGACGCCGTCGATGAAGTCGGCGTCGCCCGCACAGCACGCCTCCAGGTCCGCGAAGAATGCCTCGGGATCCCGGTGCGGGCGGCGCTGCACCCGCACGAAGGGCCGGACGGGGATGACGCGGGCCTTCAGCCGCAGGGCGTAGCCTAGGGTCCCGTAGGAGTTGGGGAAGCCGTAGAAGAGGTCGCGATATTCGTTGTCCGGGGTGCAGGTGAGGATCCGGCCATCCCCGGTCAGCACCTCCAGCTCCAGCAGGGTCTCGTGCACGAGGCCGTGGCGGAAGGAGGTCGCTTCGATGCCGACGCCGGCGGCGGCCCCGCCGATGGTGATGGACTTGAGCTCCGGGATCACGGCCGGCATGACGCCCCGGGTCAGGGCTGCGTCGGTCAGCGCCGCGTAGGTCGTCATGCCCTCCGCCTCGATCCAGCCCGCTGCGGGGTCGGCCGCCAGCACCTGGTCGAAGGCCCGCAGGTCCAGGCGTCGTCCGTCGGGGGCGTGGCGGTCGCGGAACAGGTTGGAGGTGTCCTTGGCCAGTCGCAGGCCGGTGCCGGTGAGCTCGCCGGCCAGCTCCGCCTTCTTCTCGACAAATGCCTGGCGCGGTGTCACTCGGGCGTCGTCTCCCGATAGATGAAATCGCGGGTCATGGGGTAGCTCCCCCGCGATCGATTGCCCTTGCCGAAGGTGATCTGGAAGAGGGCCGTCTCCCCGACCGGGGAGCGGAACATCTCTGCACTGCCGTAGAGATAGGTCCTCCAGGCGCGTCGGAAGGGCTCGTCGAAGCGCTCGGGATTCAGGGCGCGGATGGATTCCCAACGCGCGTCGAAGCGCTCGGCCCAGGCGTCCAGGGTCAGGGCATAATGGCGGCGCAGATTCTCCACGTCCAGGATCTCCAGCCCGCAACCGGTCATGGCCACCAAGGTCTCCGCCAGGCTGGGAATCCAGCCGCCGGGGAAGATGTGCTTGCGGATGTAGAATTCCGTCTCCATCGGCTCGACATGGCCGATGAAGTGCAGCATCCCGAGCCCGCCCGGCTTCAGGGAATCGGCGTGGGCCCGGACCACCTCGGTGAGTCGGTCCGGCCCGGCATGCTCGAGGACGCCCACGGAGACGACCTTGTCGAACCGGCCCTGGACCTCACGGAAGTCCGCCTCCACGACCTCGAGCTTGCCCGCGAGGCCCCGGCGCTCGATCTCCCGGCGCACATAAGCCACCTGCTCCGTGGTGTTGTTGACGCCCGTTCCCAGTGCCCCGAAACGCTCCCAGGCGTGGAAGAGAAAGCCGCCGAAGCCGCAGCCGATGTCCACGAAGGTCTCGCCGGGCTGGAGCCGTATCTTCCCGCACACGTGCTCGATCTTGTTGCGCTGGGCCTCCTCGAGGGTCTCGGTGCCCTCCTTCCAGTAGGCGCAGGTGTACATCATGAGGGGCTCGTCCAGCCACTGGCGGTAGAAGTCCTCCCCGAGGCCGTAGTGAAAGCGGGCGTTTGCCTTCGCCTGCTCGAGCGAGCGGTTGGAGAAGCGCAGCTCGTGCCAGCGGTTACGGATCCTAACGGGCAGCTTGGGTCGCACGCTCATACGCGAGTCCATCCCGAAACGCAGCGCCAGGCGCAGGTCTCCTTCCAGGTCCAGGTCTCCCCGGAAATAGGATTCGAGCAGCCCGATATGGCCGAAGGTCAGTACCTGCAGTTGGGCGCGGCGATTCTTGAAGAGAAGCCGCACCGCCGGCTCCTCGGGTCGGCTGCGAAAGCTGGACCCGTTTGGGAAGGCCACCTCGATGGGAATCGGGGAGCGCTCACCGAAGCGTTTCAGATAGGTTTGCAGGGTCTGGGACACCGGCGTGAGATCACCTCGGGCTCGTTCTGGTCCGAAGGGGGGCGGGATCGATCGGACGCTCGGAATCTCATGGAGCCACTGGCCCATCGAGTGGCGACAGCATAGCGGGTTTGGTCCGGGCGTCAATCTGTGGCTTTGTGCTACGATCATGGCGCGAGTCGAGCCATCCCGGACAATGAGATGCCGCCTCACCCCTGACCGTTCCCTCGCCCTGATCTTCTACATCATCATTTATGGTCCGACCCTGCCACGAGGAGGATCTGAAGCTGGTGGATGCCGCCCACCGGCTGCTCGTCGCTCGTTACCGGGAGGACCGGCACGAGATCGGCGCGGCCTTGCGCACCCGCGACGGGCGCGTTCTCGCAGCGGTCAACGTGGACACCCGGCTGCGCCGCATGGGGGTGTGCGCGGAGGCGATCGCCATCGGCATGGCCGCCGCGGCAGGGGATACTCGGATCGAGGCCATCGTCGCCGTGAACCGCGCGGGGCGGGTGGTCTCGCCCTGCGGCGCCTGTCGGGAGATGATCACCGACTATGCGCCGGACGCCCGGGTCATCGTACCGGGAGAGGCGGGGCCGGAAGAGATCCGAGCGTCCGAGCTGCTTCCGCTGCGCTATCACAAAGATGGGCACAAGGATGGGCGCAAGGACGAGCTTCCCCGGCAGAGATAGTCGGGCGGCGAGCCCTCATCCGCTGTCCTCCGGCCTGTACCGCCTAGCGAGACTGTACCTCGGACCAACGAGTTGTGAAGAATGCTGCACCCCTTGATCTGCGTCCGTAAGTAAATTAGTATTTACTTAAGGTTAACCTTTTCGGAGGGCGCAATGGTGCGGACCTGCAAACGGATGCGGACAGCCGTCATTCTGTCCGCACTTCTCCTTCTGTTGGGGATCGTCTTGGAGAAGCTGGTCGAGGCATCGATTCTTGCCGGGACGATGAGCCAATTGGCATTGCTCCTCATGCTCGCAGGCGCGGCCCTCTTGGTGGTGACGTTTCTTGTCAGCGTCCTGCCGGGGAGCGGAAAAAGCTTCCGGGAGTGCTTGCACTAGAGGAGATGGCGGCAAAGGGTTGCCGCCCAGTGCCATTGAGTTGAAGCTAAGTCCGTCGTCCCGGCAGGGATTGCCGGGACCCAGGAGCCACGGAGGGTGGGCCTATGATCACGTCCGTGTGACTGGATTCCGCCACTCCCTGGCGGAATGACGGATTAACTCAATGACATCGGGTTGCCGCCCTTCGCTCTGATCGGCACCTGATGGCGTGCGGCGAGTATCCGTCAGCGTGTGAAGCGCACCTGCACGTCGCGTGGGGCTGCCTGATGGGGCGCCGAGGTCACCAGTAGTCGCGCGCCGGCGCGTGCGTAGGCCTCGGCATTTCCGGCGTTGACCCCACCGGCCGCGGCGACGAGCGCTGTCGAGCCGTTCTCCGCCAGAGCGGCACCTACTTCGGCAACCTCCTGCGGCGAGAGCTTCTCCAACTGCAGCACGTCGGCTTCAGCCCAAGCCAAGGCCTCCTCCAGTGAGGTGACCTCGACCACCACGCGCTTCTCTGGACACTGGCGGCGCAGCCGCGTGACGGTCTCCGCCGGACGCTCCTGCCCCAGAAAGAGCCGATGCTCGGCAAACACCAGCAGGGATTCCGAAAGGCCGGTCCGGTGCATCAGGGCCCCACCGGAGCGGAATGCCTTAACCGCGAGTCGCCGGTTGCCTGGCATATTCTTGCGGGTGCCGGCCACCATGGCGTCGGGATGACCCTGGCGGGCGGCAGCGACGATCGCGGCCGCACTGGTCGCGATTCCGGAGCACCATTCGACCATGGTCTGGGCGACCTTCCAGCCCCGGTGCAGCGCTCCGGCACTGCCGGCTGCCTCCAGCAGCGGCGTTCCGTTGGGCGCATCGGCACCGGAAGGTGACAGGATCCGAGCTTGCGCACCACAAAGCTGCAGGAGACGCGCCGCCTCCTCGATTCCGCAGACGATCATCGGATCCCGTGCGTAGAAGTGAATGACTCCGGATGCCCCGGCGATTTCGAGCGCATCCGTGGTGAGATCCCCAAAGGGAACATCTTCCGCAAGGATCCGGTGCAGCTCATGGTCGGATAAAATGGGCGGTGTGGTCGTGCTCATGGCTGGCCCCCCTTTGCGGCCCCATTGACAGGAAGAGTCCGGCGGCAGATCCCCGTACCCAAGAGCACCTCGAGCTCTTCGAGGTGTCCCTGGATTGCCGATCGCAATATTTGTGCACGCAACATGATCAGAGGAGCGACAACAGAGCTGGTACATTTTTTGATAGAGATCGCCTTATATCATTACCTGCTACAAAGCGAGCGAAGGCGATCAAGCCTTCTCTCTATCCGGTCCACCGGGAGTCGTCCACTGATGAATCGGATTCGCAAATTCTGCATTGCACTCGGTCTTCTCTCTGCCGCATCCGTGGCTTCGGCGGATACGGTCCTCGTTGCCGTGGCCGCCAACTTCATGGCGCCGATGAAGCGGATCGCCGCCGCCTTCGAGCGTAAAACGGGCCATGAGGTCAAAGCCTCCTTCGGCTCGACGGGCAAGCTCTATGCCCAGATCGAGAACGGCGCCCCCTTCGAAGCCCTGCTGGCAACCGACGAGGCTACCCCGAAGAAGGTGGAGGCGGAGAGCATTGCGGTCCCGGGCTCGCGGTTTACCTATGCCGTCGGGACCCCGGTGCTTTGGTCCGCCAAATCCGATTTGGTGGATGACGGAGGCCGGGTGCTGAAGAGTGGGGACTTCGCCAAGCTGGCGATCGCCAATCCAAGGCTTGCGCCCTACGGGGCGGCCGCTGTTGAGACGATGACCGCGCTCGGGGTGGAGAAGGCATTGGAGCCGAAATTCGTTGTCGGAGAGAATATCGCCCAGACCTTCCAGTTCGTCGATTCAGGCAACGCCGACCTGGGATTCGTAGCCCTCTCGCAGGTCATGAAAAAGGGCGAGATCACCAAGGGCTCATCCTGGATCGTTCCGGCCGAGCTGCACGCCCCGATTCGGCAGGATGCCGTGGTGCTGTCGAAGGGCAAGGGGCGCCCGGGTGTTGCCGCACTGATGGAGCTCCTGAAAGGCGACGAGGCCCGTGCCATCATCCGTTCCTTCGGCTACGGCGTCTGAAGCGCCGGATGGGCGCTGATCCGCGACCGCTCGCCGGGGGCCACGATCGGCATTGACTCTGTAGAATCGCCCGCCATGTTCCTGTCCGAAAGCGATCTCGCCTCGCTGCTGCTCACGCTGCGTCTGGCCGCCGTCGTGACCCTCATCCTGTTGGTCGTCGGCACGCCGATCGCCTGGTGGCTGGCGCGTACGCCGTCGCGCTGGAAGGGGCCGGTGGGGGCAATCGTCGCCCTACCCCTGGTGCTGCCCCCCTCTGTGCTCGGCTTCTATCTCTTGGTCGCGATGGGGCCGAACGGCCCTCTTGGATACCTGACCCAATCGCTCGGCCTCGGGCTTCTCCCCTTCACCTTCTGGGGCCTGGTCGTGGGCTCGGTCGTCTACTCGCTGCCCTTCATGGTCCAGCCGGTGCAGAACGCCTTCGAGGCGATGGGGGACCGTCCGCTGGAGGTGGCCGCGACCCTGCGGGCATCGCCCCTGGATGCCTTCCTGACGGTCGCCTTGCCGCTGGCCGTGCCTGGGCTGATCACCGCCTCCGTCCTCACCTTCGCCCACACGGTGGGAGAGTTCGGCGTGGTCCTGATGATCGGCGGCAATATCCCCGGCGTCACGCGGGTGGCTTCCGTCCAAATCTACGATCACGTGGAGGCCATGGAGTACGGGGATGCCCACCGCCTCGCGGGGGTGTTGTTGGTCTTCTCCTTCCTCGTGCTGCTTTCCCTCTACGGCTGGCGCCGGCGGCCCAGGGGCATTTGAGCCGTCAGATGATCGAAGTGCGCTTCCGGCTGAGCTGGCCGGGCTTCCGGCTAGACGTGGACGAGCGCCTTCCCGCCAAGGGGGTAAGCGCCCTCTTCGGACACTCCGGCTCGGGCAAGACGACCCTGTTGCGCTGCATCGCGGGACTGGAAGGGGCCGCGCAGGGCCTTCTCCTGTACAACGGCGAAGTCTGGCAGGACGCACGCACCAGGGTCCCGACCCACCGCCGTCCCCTCGGTTACGTCTTTCAGGAGGCGAGCCTTTTCCCCCATCTCGACGTTCTCGCCAATCTGCGCTACGGCCAGCGGCGCTCGGGAAGGCGGGGGGCTCCCGGCGAGACGCGCCAATGGAAGACCGGCCTCGACCAGGCAATCGAGCTCCTGGCGATCGGGCACCTGCTCGACCGCAGGCCCGAGCGCCTCTCCGGCGGGGAGCGTCAGCGGGTCGCCATCGCCAGGGCATTGGCCGTCAACCCGCTCCTGCTCCTGATGGACGAGCCCCTGGCGGCACTCGATCTACCGCGCAAGCAGGAGATCCTCCCCTACCTGGAGCGCCTCCACGACGAGCTCTCCATCCCCGTCATCTACGTCAGTCACTCACCCGACGAGGTCGCCCGTCTCGCCGACCATCTGCTGGTCATGGATCAAGGGCAGGTCTTGGCGAGCGGGGCATTGGGGGACGTCTTGACGCGCATCGACCTCCCGATCCGCCTGGGGGAAGAGGACGGGGTCGTGCTCGAAGGACGCATAGCGGAGCGCGATGAGCGCTGGCACCTGGTGCGGGTGGCCTGGGGCCACGCGGGCGTCTGGGTGCGCGACCCCGGCGGTCCTTGCGGACGGCGCGTCCGGGTACGGATCCTGGCGCGCGACGTCAGTCTCGCCCACACCCGGACCGAAGGCACCAGCATCCTCAACATCCTCCCCGCCGAGGTGATCTCCATCGGAACCGGCGAGCATCCGGCACTCGCCCTGGTGAAGCTGCAGGTCGAGGGCTCCGTCCTGCTGGCCCGGCTCACCCGCCGCTCTGCCGCGGAGCTCGGATTGACGCCGGGACTGCCGGTCTGGATCCAGATCAAGGCGGTAGCCTTGCTCTGATCGGTCCCTCGGATACTTGTCCGTTATCGAACAAGTCTGGTGGCAAAGAGAACAATCCAGGCTGCATGGCTCCAGTACGAAGCCTTGGTATGCTGGTTTCGGGAAAATCTCGAAGATTGTGCAGATTTGGCGCTCAATGCCTTTTTAGGCTCGTAAACCCAACCTAATCAAACAATAGAGAATGTGCCAAGACCGTGCGGCACCACCTCGGAGAGAGCCTGGCACGGGAACTGCTGTAAGTCGACTCGACGGAATTCGTTCTCCGGTTTCTGTCTTTCCCAAGTACTAGTGATGTATGGCCCCGCGTCCTCAGCGGGGCCTTTTTTTTGATCACCGGGAAAACCGGGAGTCTCCGACTCACGCCTTCAGGAGCGTCCAGATCCCGATGGCAATGAATCCGATCCCTGCGATGTAGTGCAGGAGCCTTTTGCCGATTTACTGTGAAACAAGCGCACCGGCAAGCACGCCGATACCGGAAGCAACCACCAAGGCCAAGGAAGCGCCGAAAAAAACCGTGAGCTTGCTCCCCCCCTTGTCCGCGGCGAACAACATGGTGGCCAATTGCGTCTTGTCGCCGAGCTCGGCGAGCAGCACCACCGAGAAAACAGTCCACAAGATCTTGTAGTCCATCGCCCTCCTTCAGGGCGAGCGCATCGCCGTTGCAATTAGCCGAGCTCGAGCAGAGCCCCGGCAGACCGATTCTTGGCGAGGGTCAGACCAGCTCTTTGAGGAGCTCATCTCCCGGATTTCGGTCTCGGTACGGAGCCTGGCCCGACGCAGCTGCGGATGTCATGCTCAGGTGCACTTCAGGGACCGGGACTGCCTCCACCAGGGAGCGCAAGGTCTCCAGGGACAGGGCTTCGTCATGGGCGACCTCGAGGCGGAGCTTGGCGAAGGCGACGGCCGCCTCCTGCGGAACACCGCCGGGTATGGCGTGACAGTGGTCCAGGAAGGTCCTGGCGGTCTTTTTCGCCTTCGTCAAGGATCTCGTGATTTCAGCGAGCACATGGTGGAGCTGGCCGATCGCCTCGACACAGGCCGCGATCTCGGAGTTCGACGGCCTCTTTTCGCCGATACCGCATTTCGGATTCGCCATGATCGGCTCTCCTCGTTGGCAGTCGCAGACTGGGAAGGGCAAAAACAATGGCTTAAGCTTTCCCGATAGCGCTGAAGGTCAGCAGCCGATCCTAAGTGGACATCTCCATCCGCAAGTAATGTTTGCGCTCAGCCGCGCGAGGTACGAACGTCGGCTGGAGCGCCTTGTTGGGCCACAGCGGCGCTGACCGTTGGTTTGCGCGGCGGGAAGGCGACGACGCGCTCAGGGTGCGCGGCTTGTTTTGCCATCAAATCTTTGAAAATGTTATTAATGTCGTAATCGAACTGGCGAGCGTACTCATCTCTGAGTGCTCGTGTTTCTGCGACAATAGGATCTTGCCACATAGTCAAGGCTCCATGAGCTCAAGAGGCGTGCAGATGACTGGTGGTTCGTAGCCAAGTGTCCTGCATGTGTTCTCAATTTTAGGCCGAGTGTGCGCATTCGCAATATGCGTACAGTTCCAGGTGAGCAGATACGCGATGCCGTTCACCGCTGCTATCGCTACGTGATACGCATCCACTTCTGCCTTCTCTGGAAGCGCATGGCTCTCGATTAGGGCTTGCGCCAGCGCTCTGACATCTTCGGAGATTTGAAGTAATGGAAGGTCAGCGATGGCAGCCAAGCGACGCTGTGAAGCTTCCGAATGACCTTTGCTTGCTTCCGATATCACAAGATCAGACACGAAGATGCGGTAGTTTGGCCTACGTGTTTCCCACCATTCGACCGTTGTGTTCTGATTTGCCATTCCACGCAAGTCGTTGCTCCGTCGAGCTGCCAAATAGCTTATGACCGACGTTTCAACGTAGATGGTTTCCTTCATCGGGAACCCCTACCTCTTTGAAGCCATCACGGTAGGACGGCCAGTT
>CAYYHR010000112.1:5044-11095 GCA_964471705.1 uncultured Chromatiaceae bacterium | reverse complement strand
ATCTCAGTGCTTGTGAAACATTCGGATGCCGTAGCGAGGGCGTTTCTGGGCGTTCAAGACAAGGCGCCGTACGTGGAAATGGCGCGATCTTAGTGGACTAAATGACCGTCATTTTCACGTACGGCAACGCAGTCAAGGACGCTCAGGGGCGACCGCAATAGGCGTCCGATTTTTACGCAAGCTCTCAGATCAACGTGTTTCGAGAAACTTCCCGGTAACTTCTTTGGCGCTCGGATTCACCGCTGAAAGAAACCTCGCCAGATCGTGAATATCGATTTCCTCTACCTCATAACCACCGAGCGTGTCCGCGAGCCTGAAATTGGGGGTCGATTGACCCGACGTTGCCGAAGCATATTCCGGATTTCGATCGATGTTCATAGTCGCCTCGCTATCATCGCTGAGATTCGTCTTATTGTTCCCGAAGGGCTGCGCGACCAACCGTTTCGGGCAAAGATATTCTGCAACTGCCCGCCTCTTCGTACTGAGCACCAGCGCACAATTTCCAGTGACGGGAACAAGAGAACGCCAGCGGTGATGCGGACATCCTCGCTCGAGGCGCTGGCCGGCCGGTTCCGCGTATACTTGCCCGGTTATGAAAACTGCCAGCATCGGACATCGGGTCGCCGATTTCCTCAGCCACTACCCCCCATTTCGAGATATGGACGAAGCGGAGCTGCTGGAGCTGGCTCGGGACGGGCGCGTGCAGTTCCACGAATGCGACGAGATCGTCTTTCAGCAGGGCCAGGCGCGCAAAGCGTTCGTCTATGTCATTCAGCAGGGCGTCGTCCGTCTGGTCCGGGACACGGATCGCGGAGAGCTCTTGCGGGATATTCGCGGAGACGGGGATCTGCTGGGGATCGGGGGCTTTTCAGGCAATCCAAAGCACCATCTCACAGCGCGCACCGACAGCGACGTCATCCTCTACGCCCTGCCGTCCGATGCCTTTGCAGAGCTGATCGACCGGCACCCCCGAGCAGCCCGGTTCCTCTCCGCCTATTTTTCCGTATCTGACCCTCCGCAACCGGACGGCCCGGAAGATCGGGGTAAGAAGCCGCTTCTCGGCACACGCCCCATCGATTGGATGGACCAGGTAGTTTCCGACGCTCGAAGCCCCGTCACCTGCACACAGGACATGCCTGTGCACCAGGTGGCGCAGGCATTGGCGCAGCGCCGAGCCTCAGCGGCGATCATCACCGAGCCCGAAGGAATGCCGATCGGACTCGTAACCCTGCGGACGCTGAGCGACCGGGTGGCGACCGGGGAGCTGCCGCCGGACGCGCCGGTGCAGCGCATCATGGACGCGTGCCCTCCCGTGGCGCCCCCCGGCCTGAAAGCAGGTGAGTACCTGATCCGAATGCTGGAATCGGGGCAGGACCACCTGGCAATCACGCAAGATGGACGCCCGGACACCCGACACCTCGGCATGGTCTCCCGCGACGACTTGTCCCTCACGGAGGGGACCACCCTGCTCAGGATCCTGGAAGAGGCGGCCCACGCACCGGATCTCGACACCCTTGCGGACATGTCCGCCAAAGCAGAGGCATTCCTCGCCGGCGCCCTGGGCAGTCCGGAATCGCTGCGCTGGCTGGGACCTATCGCCGCAGCCACGAAGACGACCCTCCTGCGCCGAGTGGTCACCCTGGCCGAGGATACCCTGGAAGCCGAGGGGCTGCCGACCCCCACCCTGGCCCGTTGCTGGGTCTTTTTCGGCGCAACCGCCCGGAACGAGGTGCTGACCCGCCACGAGCTGGAATATGGGTTGGTCTACGAGACGCCGGTGGCCACTGCCGATCCGGAGGCCGGGAGCTATTTTCAGGAGCTCGACAGGCGTGTAATGCTCGGCATGTCCGACTGTGGATTCGGCCCGCCGGGCAGTGCCATCGTCGTAGGCCGCCCGAGCGCGTGCCGTTCCGTTGCGGACTGGAAGCGCGCCTTCAGCGGGTGGATTCGCGACCCCATCGAAAACCGTGTCTATCGTGCGACGCCCCTCTTCGACCTGCGCGCTGCCTGTGGCGACGCGGCGCTGGTCCGGGAGCTTTCAGGTCACATCGACGCGGAAAAGCGGGAAACCCCCAACTTCGTGCGGCTGTTGGCGAACGACTCCATGGAGAACCTGCCCCCGCTGACCTTCTTTCACGGTCTGGTAATCGACGACACAGGGACAGAGGCCCAGACCCTGGACCTGAAGCACGCCACCTTGAGACCGGTTGTGGATGTTGTCCGCACGCTTGCCCTGGACACCGGTTGCACACGAACCTCGACCCTGGATAGATTGAGAGATGCGACGGGCGCCTTCGGCGATGAGGATCAACTGCTCGCGGAGACCTCCGCGGCGTTCACGAACGCCCTGTACCAGCGGGCGCGGTCGGGATTCTCCGACGGCACGGACGGTAGCCGCATCGACCCGCGCAAGCTGACGCGCTACGAGCAGACACTGCTCAAATCCGGTTTTCGGGCCGTCGTGCGGTTGCTGGAATTCGCCGCACGGCGTTACGGGCTGTTGCCGCAATCATGAGCACATCCGAGCTTCCCCG
This sequence comes from uncultured Chromatiaceae bacterium, assembly GCA_964471705.1. Taxonomy (GTDB): domain Bacteria; phylum Pseudomonadota; class Gammaproteobacteria; order Chromatiales; family Chromatiaceae; genus Thiosymbion. The sequence goes on along the minus strand of CAYYHR010000112.1, from coordinate 8,561 downwards.
AGCGGTCTCGGACTACCAGACGCGCTTTGCATCCACCTGGCCAGGAGATGCCTCGCCACAGGCTGTGCGATTCGTCGTGCTCGATTGCGAAACGACGGGGCTGGATCCGCGCAGGGACCGAATCGTCAGCATCGGGGCCGTCGCCGTCAGCGAGGCCCAGATCATCCTCGCCGACACATTCGAGGCCCTCCTGAAGGTCAGCTACAACACGGCCGCTACGCTCGTGCACGGGATCACCCGCGAGGAGACCCTCGATGCGCTGGACGAGCGCGAGGCCCTGCTGGGATTTCTCGACTACCTGCGCGACGGCGTCATCGTGGGCCACCACATCAATCACGACCTGGCCATGCTCGATGCGGCCTGCGAGCGCCAATTCGGCATGCACCTGAAAAACCGCCACCTGGACACCATGGGGCTGACCCTGCACCTGCAGAGGGATGGGGCATTCGCCCCGGAGCCGCCGATAGCGGGGTTTTCGCTGGATGCCTTGTGCGAGCACTTCGGGGTCGTCCCCTACGATCGTCACACGGCCGCCGGGGATGCCTTCCTGACGGCCCAGGTCTTCTTGCGCCTGCTCCGCCGAGCGGAACGATGCGAGCGAGCGACGCTCGATGCCTTGACGGAGCCTTTCGACCCGGAAGAGGATCGAGGAATCCCGTAAACAGACATCCTTCCCCAACCCCGACTCTTGGAAATTGGAGCCGAAACCATGCATATCTCCGAACAGATCAAAGAAGATGCCCTCATCCTTGGACTCCGGGGACGGCTGGACAGCAACACATCCGAGCCTTTCGAGCAACGGATGACGGCCATCATCGATGCCGGAAACAGACGGCTGGTCGTGGATCTGACGGAGCTGGAATATATCTCGAGCGCCGGGCTACGCGTCCTCTTGATGGGTGCCAAGCGGTTGAAGAACGAAGAGGGACGGCTGGTACTCTGCGGTCTGCAGGACCACATCCGGGAAGTCTTCGAGGTCAGCGGATTCCTGGAGATCCTGACGGTGGTCGATGACGAGGATGCCGCACTGGCTGCAGTTGTCGAGTGAAGGTCCAGCCGATGCGCCGGTGCTGCCCTCGCAATTTCCTCCGGTAGCCGGACGAATCCCGGACTGGATTCGCTACCGATTAGGAATGCCAATCCATGGGACAGTCGGGCTTCAGGACTTCAATCGACCGAGAACCAGAGAGTTACCCGGTTTTGCGCGAGCTCACGACGGTACTCGTAGCGGTCTGCGAGCGCCTTGACCAGGTGAACCCCCAGCCCCCCGATCCGGCGCTCCTCCAGACCCGAATCCAGATCCGGCGAAGGCGCTTCGGTAAAGGGATCGAAGGCTCGACCAGAATCGAGCAGCTCGACTCTCAAGGCTTCCGGGATCAATTCCAGAGCGACGAGGATGGGCTCCGCCGGTGCCTCCTCCTCGATCCCATGGCGGATGACATTGACGAGCAGTTCTTCCAGACAGAGGCTCACCTTGCCCATCAAGGAGGATTGGATTTGGTGCCGCCTGCCGAAATCCCGCACCCGGGCTGCCGCCGCTGACAGGTCTTTCAAATCCTTGCCGACATCCAGCCTCAGGTTCGCGGACATGGCGATCGACCACGCGAGATCAGCGAGTCAGGGAACATTTCGTTGCCCAATTGGACGCAGCACCCGGCAGCGGCCATGCGCTTGGCTCGTCTCTCTCTTTTTTTCGTCACGGGCCACATCACGGAAGAAGTCCGCGGTCACAAAATCCGGCTGACCGCTGAAGGCGATGATAGTGAGCAGTCCCCAAATTGCAACCTGGCCTGGCTACAGATCCTGCTGACCAACGCTGCAAACAGACCCGTGTCGGGCCTGGCCGAGTAGCGGCGAGGCCCCGCAGCCTCGGATCACACCAGAACGACTGCCGCCGCGTGCAGAATCACCCAGACAAGGGCCCCGGCAGCCAGGTCGTCCAGCATGATGCCGAGCCCGCCCGGAACCCTTTGGTCCAGGACCCGGATCGGCCAGGGCTTGAGGATGTCGAGGACACGGAACAGGAGGAATCCCGCCAGGATCCAGGGCCAACCCGGCGGTGACCCGGCCATGGCCAGGAGAAATCCGAGGATCTCGTCCCACACGATGGCCGAGGGATCATGCACCTTCAGCTCCCGCGCCGTCTTGCCGCAGGCCCAGATACCGATCCCGAGCATCGCCAGAAGCACCGCCAGGTACCAGCCGAGCGGCAGGGGGCTCAAAAGCAGATAGAGAGGAACGGCAGCGAGGGTCCCGGCCGTGCCCGGTGCCCAGGGGACCAGCCCGGAGCCGAAGCCGTAGGCCAGCCAATGATGGGGCCGGCGCCGGTCGAAGGTCGGTGCGCTCGGGTCTTCAGTAGCCATCGGAAAAATGGTCGAAGCCGGTTGTCCTCGGAAGCCAGGTCGACCCGTCTTCGAGCAGACAGCGCAGCCCGGTCTCCTCCAGGGTGCGCCCGACGCCCCGGACACCGAGACCGATCTGCTCCGCCAAGGCCGCCACGTGGGCGCTCCTCTGCTCGGGGATGCAGAAACAGAGCTCGTAATCGTCTCCCGACGCCAGCGGCATCTCCCAATCGGCGCTCGCCGAAACCTGCGCCCTCACCTCATCGCCGAGAGGCAGATGGGCAAGCCGGATCTCGGCACCCACACCGCTCGCATCCAGGATGTGCCCGAGGTCCGCAGCCAGCCCGTCGGAGACGTCGATCATGGCCGTAGCGATTCCCCGAAGTGCACGGCCGAGCTCGACCCTCGGGGTGGGACGCTCCAGTCTTGCACGCAAGTAGGGGGAAACGGGCTCCCCGGCCTCGAGCAGCCGCAGGGCCAAACCGGCATCTCCAAGGGTCCCGCTCACACAAACCAGCTCGCCGGGTCCGGCGCCGCTGCGCCGCACCGCCCTTCCCTGGGGGATGAGCCCATGGACCTGTACGCTGACGGCAAGCGGACCACACGTGGTGTCCCCCCCCACGAGCTCGACGCCATACTTTGCGGCAAGCTCCCCGAGCCCGCAGCTGAAGGCATGCAGCCAGGCCCTGTCCGCCTCGGGGACGGTGAGGGCCAGGGTCGCCCAGGCGGGCTCGGCACCCATGGCGGCAAGGTCGCTCAGGGAGACGGCGAGCGACTTGTGCCCCAGTCCTTCCGGATCGGTATCGGCAAAGAAGTGGACTCCCGCCACCAGGGTGTCGATGCTCACAGCGAGCTCAGACCCGTGCGGCACCCGCAGCAGGGCGCAGTCGTCGCCGACCCCTAGGGCAACATCCGACCGGCGGACGCCGAGCCGCGAGAAGTGATCCCGGATCAAATCGAATTCGGACAACGCGCCTGCCCCCTGGCCGGATCAGAGATTGGGCACGAATGCACCGCGGCTACCCGTCTACGGCATTCACGCCCGACTCGCCGCGGCGCGTGCTGTGGGCGACCCGGTCGAGGACGCCGTTGACGTAGCGGTGCCCCTGCTCGGCCCCCAGCAGCTTGGCCAGGTCCACGGCCTCGTTGATGGCCACCCTGTAGGGCACGGAGGG
>CAYYHR010000112.1:0-4944 GCA_964471705.1 uncultured Chromatiaceae bacterium | reverse complement strand
CCCGCCAGCAGGCTCTCCACCACGAAGCTGTTGAAGCGGGAAACAACCAGGCAGAACCGGGCGTTGGTGACTTTCAGTGGGCCCTCGATCGTCTTGATGGTCATGGAACTGGCTTCTCCATGGGTTGTGGCCGGCTCATAAGTGGCCGTGGACATACGGCAAGCAAGCGCGCATGCGCACGACGTCCCTTATGAGATCTCTGCTCTTCGTCGATCCATTGGCACATGTTCAGGTTGATTCCCGGCAAATGCCCCGACTCAAATTGCCTCGATCTAGGGGGCATCGCCCCCCACGTACTCCACGACCTCCAGATCGAACCCGGAGATGCCGTGCATGGCCTTCGGGGCGCTCATGACACGCATCTTACGCACCCCGAGGTCGGCCAGGATTTGGGCCCCGATGCCATAGGTCCGCAGCTCGCTGCGGTCCTGCCGGCGTTGGGAGACCGGCTCCTCCTTCTCCTGGAGGTCGAAGTCCCGGAGCCTGGTCAGGAGGTCCTCCGCACGATCCCGGTTACGCAAAACGACGATGGCGCCCTCACCGGCCTCCGCGATCCGCCGCATGACATCCCTGAGCGGCCAGCCGCACCCGAAGTGATCGACGCCGAAGAGGTCGCACAGACTGTTTTGCAGGTGCACCCGGACCAGGGTCGGCCGCTGCGGGGAGATCTCGCCCAGGGTAAGGGCAAAGTGCAGGTCGTCGCCGATGGTGTCCCGATAGGCCGAGATCTTGAAATCCCCATGTTCCGTGGGCAGATCACAGGTGCACTCGCGCCGGACGGACTTCTCGTGGGCCACCCGGTACTGGATGAGCTGGGCGATGGTACCGATCTTGAGGCCATGGACCGCGGCAAAGGCCTCCAGGTCCGGACGCCTGGCCATGGTGCCGTCCTCGTTCAGCACCTCGACGATGACCGCCGCCGGCTCCAGGCCGGCCAAGCGGGCCAGGTCACATCCGGCCTCCGTATGGCCGGCGCGCACCAGGACGCCGCCCGGCTGCGCCATCAAGGGAAAGACATGACCCGGCTGCACCAGGTCGCGGGGCTCCGCCTCGGGCGCCACGGCTGCGAGCACGGTAGTCGCCCGATCCGCCGCCGAAATACCCGTGGTGACGCCCTCGGCGGCCTCGACTGAGACGGTAAAGGCGGTGGCATGCGGGGAGCCGTTCTCGTTCACCATGAGCGGCAGGCGCAGGCGCCGGCAACGCTCCTTGGTGAGGGTGAGGCAGATCAGGCCCCGTCCGTATCTGGCCATGAAGTTGATCGCCTCGGGCGTCACCTTGTCTGCCGCCAACAGCAGATCACCCTCGTTCTCCCGGTCCTGGTCGTCCATGATGATGACCATCTTGCCCTGGCGCAGGTCTTCGATGATCTCTTCTGTGGTGTTCAGGGCCATGATGTGACGCTTACCGCCGCGCGATGAAACTATCCAAGCCCGGCAGTTTAGCAAATCCTAAATCTTGCAGCCCGGATGATCTGCTATCGCAAAAACCCGTGCTCGGCGAGGAATTCCGCCGTGATGCCCTCTGCCCCGGGGTCCGCTGCCCCTGGATCGGCTGCCCTGGCGCCGAGCATGAGCCGTTCCAGATAGCGGGCGAGCAGATCCACCTCCAGGTTGACCCGGATCCCCGGCGCGTATCCGCTCATGATGGTCTCTTCCAGGGTATGGGGAATGATGTTGAGATCGAATTCCCGCCCGCTGACGCCGTTCACGGTCAGGCTGATGCCGTCGACGCTGATCGACCCCTTGTGGGCGATGTAGCGGGCCAAGTCCGCCGGGGCCTCGATCCGGAATTGGACCGAGCGCCCGTCCTCCCGGCGACCGCTCACCCTCCCGACACCGTCCACGTGACCGCTCACCAGATGGCCCCCGAGGGGCGTGGCCAGAGTCAGGGCCTTCTCCAGGTTCACCCGGCTCCCCGTCTTCAGATCCCCGAGCGTGGTCAGAGACAGGGTCTCGCGGGACACGTCTGCGGCGAAGCTCGGCCCCTCGACCACCACGGCCGTCAGGCAGACTCCGCTGACCGCGATGCTGTCACCGGGGACGACGCCTGCCATGTCGAGCTTGCCCGTTCCGACGCTCAAGCGGACATCGCCGCCGCGCGGCTGCAAGCTCTTGATTTGGCCTACGGCCTGGATGATTCCCGTGAACATAGCCTGATCGCTCTCACTCGCTAATCGCTGACCCCTGCCCGAATCCGTCGATCGTAGAATCCGGTGGGGAACGAACCGTATCGTCACCAACAGATGCGGTTCGCTCCGCTCACCACATCCTACTCGCCGACCTCTGCCCTGATCCGCAGATCCGGCCCCACCATCCGCAGGTCCCGGATCGCGAGCGCAATGCGGTCCTGCATCTTGTCGAGCCCCGGCAGCCGGAACAGCCCGCGGGCATCGTCGCCCATGAGGTGCGGGGCCAGGTAGAGCACGATCTCGTCCACCAGACCCGCCTGCAGGAGCGCCCCGGACAGGGTCGGCCCCGCCTCCACCAGGACCTCGTTGATCTCCTCGCGGGCCAAGTGGCGCAGCAGGGATTCCAGGTCCAAACGGCCGCCGCTGCCGGGGCAGACGTAGACATGGGCCCCCGCCGACTCCAGCTGCATCCTGCCCTGCGGCACACGATCCAGGCAGGCGATCAAGGTCTTGCCGGGAAGGCCGATCATCCGGGCGCTCACAGGGGTGCGCAGGCGGCTGTCTACCACCACCCGCAGGGGCTGGCGCACGCGCCCGCCCGGCTCCATCCCCGGAAGATCCTCCGCCTCCAACCGCACGTTCATGGAGGGGTCGTCCGCCAACAGGGTACCGATCCCGGTGAGAATCGCGGAGCTGCGCGCGCGCAGCCGCTGCACGTCCCGGCGCGCCTGCTCGGAAGTGATCCACTTGCTCTCCCCGCTGGCCATTGCGGTTCGCCCGTCCAGGCTGGCGGCCAGCTTGCAGCGCACGTAGGGCAGCCCCAGCTCCATGCATTTGACGAAGCCAGGGTTCAGCCGCCGCGCCTCGGCCTCCAGCACTCCCACCTCCACCTCGACACCAGCAGCGCGCAGCTTCTCCAACCCCTTGCCCGCCACCAGGGGATTCGGATCCACCATGGCCACTAACACCCGCTTCACCCCCACCTGGAGCAGGGCGTCGGTACAGGGCGGGGTCTTCCCCTGGTGGCAGCAGGGCTCCAGGGTGACATAGGCGGTCGCGCCCCGCGCCCGCTCCCCCGCCGCTGCAATCGCGATGCGCTCGGCGTGGGGCTCGCCGGCGCGGCGATGCCAGCCCTCGCCGACGATCTCCCCGGCGCGGACCAGGACGCAGCCTACCCGCGGGTTGGGATGGGTCGTGCAGAACCCCAGGCGCGCGAGGCGAATCGCCCGCGCCATGAAGACGGAATCGTCCCTCAAGGCTTCTTTTCCAGGTCGGCGAGCAAGTCCAGCTGGTGGCGCCGAACCTCGGGTGTCGGCTGACGCTCGAGACTCTCGATCTCCTCGCGGAAGGCGGCGACATCCTCGAATTGACGGTAGACGGAAGCGAACCGCACGTAGGCGACCTGATCCAACCCGCGCAGCTCGTCCATGACCAGCTCACCGATCTTACCGGAGGAGACTTCCCCCTCCCCGCTGGAGACCAGCCGCCGGTTGATGCGGGCCAGGGCCGCGTCGACATCCTGGGTGCCGACGGGGCGCTTCTCCAGCGCCCGCATCATGCCCGAGCGCAGCTTGCGCCCGTCGAAGGGCACGCGCGAGCCGTCGCGCTTGACGACACGCGGCAGATTGAGCTCGGCGGTCTCGTAGGTCGTAAAGCGCTCCTTGCACAGGGTGCACTTGCGGCGGCGGCGCACCTGATCGCCCTCCCCCGACAGGCGGGAGTCGATGACCTTGGTGTCCTGGGCTCCGCAGAAGGGGCAGCGCATGTGGATTCAGCGCAGGCCGGACGCGCAGCCCGATGCCGAGCGCCGGCTTCCCGGATCGATGCCTCTTCCGTACCCCCCGAGCCGGCGAGGCATCACCGCTCGTACACGGGGAAACGGGCGCAGAGCTCCAGCACCTTCGCCTTGACGTCGTCGATGACGGCCTGCTTCCCCCCGGCATCGATGATGTCGCACATCCAGTCTGCGAGATCCCGCACCTCGTCGGTGCCGAAGCCGCGGGTGGTGACGGCCGGGGTTCCGACGCGGATGCCGCTGGTGACGAAGGGGGACTGGGGATCCCTGGGCACCGCGTTCTTGTTCACCGTGATGTTGGCAGCACCGAGCCAGGCATCGACGTCCTTGCCGGTGAGCCCCTGCTCGATGAAGCTCACCAGAAAGAGGTGATCGCTGGTACCGCCGGACACCACCTCGTAACCGCGGGAGATGAAGACCTCCGCCATGGTCTGGGCGTTGAGCAGGACCTGCTTCTGATAGGCCTTGAACGCGGGCTCCATCGCCTCCTTGAAGGCGACCGCCTTGGCGGCGATCACATGCATCAAGGGACCGCCCTGGGTCCCGGGGAAGACCAGGGAATTGAGCCTCTTCTCGATCTCAGGATTGGACTTGGCGAGGATGAGGCCGCCGCGGGGACCGCGCAGGGTCTTGTGGGTGGTCGTCGTCGTGACGTCCGCGACCTGAACCGGGCTCGGATAAAGATCCGCGGCGACCAAGCCCGCCACATGGGCCATGTCCACGAACAGGAAGGCGTCCACCTCGTCGGCGATGGCGCGGAAGCGCCGCCAGTCGACCACGCGGGAATAGGCGGAGAAGCCGGCGACGATCATGCGGGGCTTGTTCTCCCGCGCGAGCCTCTCCACCTGGGCATAGTCGATCTCCCCGGTGGCGGGATCCAGACCGTATTGCACCGCATCGTAGAGCTTGCCCGAGAAGTTCGGCTTGGCCCCGTGGGTAAGGTGACCGCCGTCGGCCAGGCTCATGCCGAGGATGGTGTCTCCTGGCTGGCACAGGGCCATGTAGACCGCGGCATTGG
>CAYYHR010000111.1:0-11149 GCA_964471705.1 uncultured Chromatiaceae bacterium | reverse complement strand
TAAGGTCTCCCTTCGCTCAGGCATCGCCCGATCTCAAACGCGCCTTGTAGTCCTGGAACAGGGCATCGATGCGCCCGAACAGGGGGCCGGGAGCCCCCTCGCCGACCGGTTTGCCGTCGAGCCGGGTGACGGGCTGGATTTCCCGGCTGGAGCTGCAGATCCAAACCTCGTCCGCCGTTTCGAGCTCGTCGCGGGTCACGTGGCGCTCGGTACAGGGCATTTGCGCCTCCCGAGCCAGCTCCAGCACCAGATCCCGCGTCACGCCGCGAAGCAGAAGGTTGCTTCTCGGGGGGGTCAGGATCACCTCTCCCTGGACGATGAAGGGATTGGTCGAGGAGCCTTCCGTCACCAGCCCATCGCGCACCAGTATGGCTTCCTCGGCACCGGCATCTGCGGCCTCCTGTCGCAGCAGGACATTTCCCAGGAGGGCAGTGGACTTGATGTCGCAGCGCTGCCACCGGTTGTCCTCCAGAACGACCGCAGCGACCCCATCCCTGGCAATGGACGGGTCACGCGGCTTGGCAGTCCAGGCCATCACGAAGACCGTGGGTGCAACCCCTTCTGAGAACAGATGGTTCCTCGTCGGATCCACCCCCCGGGTTATCTGCAGATAGATCAGCTGATCGAGCTCCGGCGTCGCGGAGGTCAGACGCGCGAAGATCCGCCCCCAATCGTCGGGCTGAAGGGGATTGCGGATACGGATCGAGTGCAGGCTGTTGTCGAGCCGCTCCATGTGCTGATCGAGCCGAAAGGGACGTCCGTCGAAGACGGGTATCACCTCGTAGACCCCGTCACCGAACAGGAATCCGCGGTCCAGCACGGGCACACGCGCTTCCGTGAGGGGCATGTATCGCCCGTTCAGATAGATCTCCGTCATATCAGAACCACTGCAGCACGCTGTCCTTGGCCTTCTGCAGCAGGCCGCCTTCGGCTACGTTTCGCAGTGCCACAAGGGGAACCTGGCGGATCTCCTCTCCATCGAGAAGGATGCTGATGTGTCCCACCACATCGCCTTTGGCGATTGGCGCGGAGATGTCGGAGCTCTTTTCCAGTGTCGCCGACAGCTTGTCGTACTTGTTCCGGGGGATGGTCACGTAGACGGCCTTCGCCGGACCCACGGGGAGGTCCTCGATCTCGCCCATCCAGACGCGCAGGGTCTCCACTTGCTGGTCGGCGGAGTAGAGCTTGTGGGTCTCGTAAAAGCGGAAACCGTAGTTGAGGAGTGCCAGGCTGGCCGCTGCGCGCGCCTTCGGGCTCTTCGCCCCCAGAACCACGGAGATCAAGCGCATATCACCGTGCTTGGCGGAGGCGATCAGACAGTAGCCGGCCGCTTTCGTGTAACCGGTCTTTACGCCGTCCACCGAATCGTCCTTGTACAGGAGCAGGTTGCGGTTGTGCTGCTCGATTCCGTTGTAGGCGAACTCCTTTTGCGAATACCAGGCGTAATACTCCGGGAACTCCTTGATCGTAGCGGCGGTTACCAGGGACATGTCCCGTGCCGTGGTGTAGTGCTCGGGCTGCGGCAGGCCGTCGGAATCCGCGAAGTGGCTGTTGCTCATGCCCAAGCGCTGGGCATAGGTATTCATCAGCTCCGCGAACGTCCCCTCGCTGCCTGCGATATGCTCGGCCAGAGCAACGCTGGCGTCATTGCCCGATTGAATGATCATACCTTTGAGGAGATCTTCCAGTGGCACCCGATCTCCGACCTCGATGAACATCTTGGAGCCGCCGGTACGCCAGGCCTTCTCGCTGATGAGCACCGGATCATCCAGCTTGATATGGCCGTCGGCGAGCTCACGGAACACCACGTAGGCGGTCATGATCTTGGTCAGGCTCGCCGGCTCCCGGCGCTCGTCGGCGTCATGCTCCGCCAGCACCTCGCCGCTGTTCGCGTCGATGAGCAGGTAACTCTTGGCGTCGATCTCCGGCGGGTCGGGGATGGGTACTTCCCGTGCAACAGGTGCCGGCGCCGACGTCGTCGGGCTATCCATCGTGGGCGTTTCACCGGCCTGTAGCAGACCGGTGCAGAGGAACAGAAGCAGGATTCGGGGAAGAAGATTCATCGGCTAAGATCGGACATGGGACTTTGCCAAGAAGAAGGGGCGCGCGGTTGCCCCGTTGAGCTTTTCCATTCTAACGATCATGGGGCGAGTCGAGCCACCCTGGAAGCAATGATAGGTCGCCTCACCCATGATCGTTCCTTCTCCCAGAGGGAGAGGGCGAGTCGGAGCGCCTTCGGCGCGCACTTTCACGATAAGCCCAAGCCTCGGCTGTGGCACCCGAGCACGGAGACGGCTCTCTATTCCATCACGATGTGGGACCCCTGCAAGCCCAGAGAGGCGAGTTGCTGGGAAAGGTCCTTCGCGGTCGTCTTGGAAGCCAAGGGTCCCACGTGCACCTTGTACCAATGCGTCGTCTGGTCGTCGACAGAACGAATCTGGACGTGCTCGGCGATCCGTTGTGCCAGCCGGCGCCGGAGCTGCTCCGCGTTTGCGCGGCTGCCGAAGGCCCCGACCTGAAGATACATGGATGACCGGGAGCCCTTCCGGGGAGACGTCGCGGCCTTTGCCAAGGCGACCTTGGGCTCGGGTGTCGATGCCTTTGCCGATTTGGCCGACGAGGCCAGGACGCCTTTGGAGGTGGTGTGCGGCTTCTCCGCCTTCGCGATCTGGATTGGCATCGCTTTGGCGGCTGCTCGCGGCTTCTCGGCCTTTGCGACCCGCACCTGGGACATTTTCCCGGGTGCCCGAGCCGCTCGTGGCTCTTCCGCCTTGGCGACCAGAGTCTTCTTCGCTGCTTCTGGGGCAGACGGCCTTGCTGTTGCCGACCTCGCCCGCGGTGTTTCGGTCCTTTTCATGGAGGCAGGCGTTTCGCCCACGGAGCTCGTATCGGCAAAGGCGAAAAGGTCGTTTCGGGCCTTGGGCTCCGGCTGCCTCGGATCGATGGCTTTGACTTCCACCATGGCCGTTCCCTTGGCCACCACGCCGAGCTTGCGTGCGGCGGAATAGGACAAATCGATGATCCGATTACCGTGAAAGGGTCCCCGGTCGTTGATTTTCACCACGGCGCTGCGCCCGTTTCTCACGTTGGTCACCCGGGCGTAGGTCGGCAGCGGCAGGGTCTTGTGTGCGGCGGTCATGGCATACATGTCGTAGGGCTCGCCGCTGCTGGTCTTGCGACCGTGAAAATTGGGTCCGTACCAGGAGGCCACGCCCTTCGCCACGTAGCCATGGCTGCTGCTCTTCGTGTGATAGCGCTTGCCGAAGACAACGTAGGATTCCGGATTCCCGTATTTGCTCTTGGGCTCGACCTTGGGTACGGCATCCGGGATGCTGGATGGGTCAGGGAAATCGCCCGACGCCAAGTCCTTCGTCCCGCTGCTTGCGCAACCGGACAAGAGTCCCACCAGGAGAAGCGGGACCAGTCCGATCCCCACCCTCGCCCACGAGCATATCCGGGAGCTCCAGCGTCTACTCTTTCTGCTCATCGTCATCCCCCCAATATTTGTTTTACTGGGCGCGGGCCCTTTGCCCTGCGTCTTCGGCGGCGAGCGCCGCCCGGATCTCGCCACCGAGCTGATAAACGGCCATGGCGTAGAGATTGCTATGGTTGTAACGGGTGATTACGTAGAAATTTTCGAGGCCCAGCCAATACTCCGGATCCGGTGCATCCAACCGGAGGAGTGTCACCCGCGTCGACGCCGGCAGGTTCTCGCTCGTGCTGATGCCCGCCGCCCGAAGGGTCCCCAGGCTCCTGTCCGGCTGTTCCGGTATCTTCTCCGCCGGTAGGATTTCCTTCGGCAAGGCTCGCGTCAGCTCGGCTTCCAAGGCCACCGGCTCACCGGCTCTCCAGCCGTGTTGCTGCAGATAGCTGCCGACGCTGCCGATGGCATCGGCCGCACTCCCCCACAGGTCCCTGCGTCCGTCGCGATCGAAATCCACGGCATAGGCGCGGTAGCTCGACGGAATGAATTGGGACAGGCCCACAGCTCCGGCGTAGGAGCCCTTGATCGTCAATGGATCGATGGATTCCTCCCGGGAAAGGAGCAGGAGCTCTTCGAGCTCCTTGCGGAAGAAGTCGGACCGTTCGGGGTAGGAGAAGCCCAGGGTGGTCAAGGCGTCGATGACCCGGTGATGGCCCAGGTTGGCACCGTAGCCGGTCTCTACGCCGATGACGGCAACGATGATTTCCGGGGGTATGCCGAAGGTCGCGCGAGCGCGCTCCAGAAGCTCGCGGTTCGCCCGCCAGAAGGAGACGCCGCCGCGGATCCGCGCCCGGGTGAGAAAGATGGACCGATACTGGTGCCACGGCTTGCCCTCGTAGGGTCGGCGCATGGCGTCGACGATCGCTTGGCTGTAGCTGGCCCTTGCCAAGAGGGTGGCGACCTCGTCCCGGTCGAAACCGTGCCTCATGGCCATGTCGGAGGCGAACGACTCGGCGCCCGCGCGATAGCTCGGCGGCTCGTCGGCGATCACCGGCGAGGCTACGCAGGCTACCAGAATCCCCATCCACACACGCATCGGTCCCATGGAACGCTCAATTCTGAAATCGGGACGCGCTTCAAGCGAGATATTATGAATATTACGAAACTTTCTAGGGGCGAAGCAATTTTCTGTGTGTTTGGATGGACATCAGCATGCCGAAGCCGGCCATTATGGTCACCAGGGAGGTGCCTCCATAGCTCACGAGGGGCAGGGGTACTCCGACCACCGGCAGGAGTCCCGTGACCATCCCGGTGTTGACGAACAGATAGACGAAGAACACCAGGGTGAGTCCGCCGGCGAGCAGGCGCCCGTAGGCATCTTGCGCCTGGGTGGCGATGTAGAGACCGCGCGCGATAATGAAGAGGTAGAGCGCCAGGATCACCAGGATACCCATTAGACCGAGCTCCTCACCGAGCACGGCAAAGATGAAATCCGTCGAGCGCTCTGGCAGAAACTCCAGGTGGGACTGGGTCCCGTTGAGCCAACCCTTGCCGTAGACGCCACCGGAGCCGATTGCGATCTGCGACTGGATGATGTGATAACCGGCGCCCAGGGGGTCGTTCCCCGGGTCGAGAAAGGTGAGCACGCGTTGGCGCTGGTAGGAGTGCATGAAATACCAGAGCACGGGGGCGAGGGCCGCGGCGATGGCGCCCGATACGAGGATCACCCGCCATCTGAGCCCTGCCAGGAAGAGCACCATGGAGCCGGCACTCGCGACCAGTAAGGCGGTGCCCAGGTCCGGTTGGACAGCGATCAGAAGCACGGGCACCCCGGTCAGGATCGCTCCTCCCAACACGCGCAGCCCGCTGGGAGGCAGCGGCTCTTCCGCCAGGAACCTGGCGAGCATCATGGGAACCGCCAGCTTTAGAAGCTCCGAGGGTTGGAAGCGCATCACTCCCAGATCTAGCCAGCGCTGAGCCCCCTTGCCGATGGCTCCGACCGCCAGGACGCCCACCAGCATCGCCAACCCGGCAACGAAGAGGGGCAAGGACCAGCGCCGCAGCTGCCAAGGCGGGATTTGAGCGACCGCGATCATCACCGTGAAGGCGATCCCGAGCCGGATCATCTGCGACTCCAGCTTGCTCGGGTCCTGGTCGACGGCACTGTAGAGCACCAGAAGGCCGTAGCCGCACAGGAGCAGCAAGGCGATCAGCAGCGACAGGTCGAGATGCATCCGTGCCAGCAGCCCCATCTGGGTTGCCGCTGGTGGGTCATCGAGGCTCCAGCCGTGGAGTTCAGTCGCCATCTTCGGCTACCGGATCCGGATCCGATATCGATGTCGTGCTGCCGAGGAGATAGGCGTCCATCACCTGGCGGGCGATCGGCGCCGCCACGGAACCGCCGTGACCGCCGTTCTCCACGATGACCGCCACGGCGATACGCGGGTCCTCCACGGGCGCGAAGGCTACGAACAGGGCATGATCGCGTTTACGCTCGGCCACCTGCGATTCCCGGTAGCGCTCTTTCTGACCGACGCTGAAGACCTGGGCCGTTCCCGTCTTTCCGGCAATGCGGTAGGCATCGGTGCGGATCCGCCTGGCGGTACCCCCGGGGCTCTGCACGACCTTCTCCATCGCGGCGATCACCTCCTCGATGTTGCGGTGGGTGAGGGGGAGCTGCCGGACGGCCTTCGGGATCTCGCGCTCCAGCTCCGAGCCGGGGACCTCAGTGGCGCGGGCGACGCGAGGCTGCATCAGGCGACCGCGAGCGGCCAAGGTCGCAGTGGCTGTGGCGAGCTGCAGGGGTGTCGCCAAAAAATAACCTTGCCCGATACCCATGATGAGAGTCTCGCCGGCAAACCAGGCCTGCTTGCGCGTGCGCTCCTTCCAGTCCCTGGACGGGAGCAGGCCCCCCAGCTCACCGGAGAGGTCGACGCCGGTGGGCTTCCCGAAGCCGAATTCCGACAAGAAGTCGTGCAGCCGGTCGATGCCCATGTCGTGGGCCAAACGGTAGAAATAGACATCGCAGGACTGGACGATCGCCTTCTCCAGGTTGACGGTTCCGTGTCCCCAGCGCTTCCAGTCCCGGTATTTGTGGCTACCGCCCGGGAGCTGGTAGAAACCGGGGCACCACTTGGTGTCGGAGGCGACCACGCTCCCGGTGTCCAGCCCGCCCAGGCCCACGAAGGGCTTGACGGTGGATCCGGGAGGATACTGTCCGCGGATAGCACGGTTGAACAGGGGCTTGTCGGGCGAGTCGCGCAGGTTCTTGTAGTCTGCGGAGCCGATGCCTTCTACGAAGAGGTTGGGGTCGAAGCTCGGTCGGCTGACCAGGGCAAGGACGCCGCCGGTGCGCGGATCGATGGCCACCACGGCCCCGCGTTGCTCTCCCAGCGCGGCGGCCGCCTCTTGCTGCAGCCGTATATCCAGGAACAGCTTCAAGTCCTTCCCGGCCTGCGGAAGCTGGGCCTCGAGCACCCGCAGGACTTGGCCCCTGGCATTTACCTCTACTTGCTGATGCCCGACCTTGCCGTGCAGCAGGTCCTCATAGGCCTTTTCCACCCCCCCCTTGCCGATGTAGTCTGTCCCGGCGTAGTTTGAGGCATCGATGCGCTTCAGCTCCGTTTCGTTGATCCTTCCGACGTAGCTCAGCACATGGGCCGTGTCCTCTCCGAACGGATAGGAGCGCACCAGCTGAGCGCGAACATCGATCCCAGGGAAGCGATAGCTGTTGACGGCAAAGCGGGCCACCTCTACCTGACTCAGGTTGGTGCGGATGGGAACGCCCTCGAAACGCCGCCGTCGTCTTCGCAATCGCTCGAAGTGCTCGAGGTCCTTGTCCTCGATCTGGACCAGCGTGCCCAGATCGGCGATGGCGGCATCCAGGTCAGGTACCTTCTCGACGGTGATCTCCAGGGAATAGGAAGGGTAGTTATTTGCCAACAGGATCCCGTTGGCATCGTAGATGAGTCCGCGGGTCGGGGGCAGGGGCTCGATCCTGACGCGGTTGTCTTTGGACAGGGTGGAAAAGTGCTCGTGGCTCTCGACCTGCAGCTGGAACAGCCGTGCCGTCACCAGGAGCAGTGCCGCGAGAACGAGGACGCCGGCAACCAGGACCCGATCCGTGAAGAGACGGCTCTCCCCGGAATGGTCCTTGAAGGTCGATGCCACCAAGACGCCGGATACCTCAGGTCACGGGGAAGCGCTGGCGCAGGTCGCGCAGCAGGATGGAGAGCCAGGGCCACAGCAACATGCCGACCAAGGTCGGCATCCAGTACCAGAGGGTCGGCGTCGGCTGACCCGTAGCACCCCTGACCCAGAGGGATACCAGGCGCTCCACCAGCAGCAGTATCCACACGGACACCGCCTGTTGCGGCAGGGGAAAGCTGCGGATGCGAGCGTGAAGCTCGATGGCCAGATAGACGGTGAGAGACAGGCTCAGCGCGTGTTGGCCCAGCACCGTCCCGGAGGTCACATCCAGTACCAGGCCCGTGCCCCAGGCCCAGAAGATCCCCACCCGCTGCGGCAAGGCCAAGGCCCAGTAGATCAGCGTCATGGCGACCCATTGGGGCCGGAAATCCTCCGCCCCTCGAGGCATGGGCAGTACACTCAGGAACAGGGCTATACCCAGGCTTACGAGTATGACGCTGGTCCCCGTGCGTGGCGCCTCGTTCACGAAAGCTTTCCTACTTCTTTCCGATACGCTCGGTAAGGGCCTCGCCCTTCGGGGAGGGTGCGAGGGTCCAGACCAGCATGACCTCGTGGCTGCGGTCCAGGTGAGCCGTGGGCACTGCGATTACGGTAGCAAAGGGCTTACCCGGCTCCCGGAGAACCTGCGTTACCCGAGCTACCGGATAGCCCGGCGGGAAATGCTCCCCCAGCCCCGAGGTCACCAGCAGATCGCCGACCCGCACATCCGCGTTCTTCGGCAGATGGGACAGCTCGAGACGGTCGATGAATCCTGTGCCCTGGGCCACGGTGCGAAGTCCGTTGCGGTTGATCTGTACCGGCAGTCCATGACGTGCATCGGTAATCAGCAGCACGGTCGCGGTTAGGGGATTGACCCGCACCACCTGCCCCATGACCGCGTCTGCGTCCAGGACCGGCTGACCGACGAAAACCCCCGAAGACGCGCCTTTGTCGATCAACACCTGCTGACGGTAGGGATCCAAGTCGACGGACATGAGCTCGGCGATGAGCACCCGATCCCCGACCTTGAAGGAAGACCCGAGCAGATCTCTCAAACGCCGGTTTTCCGCCTCCAGGGCTTGTAGCTGCTGCAACCGTGCCTTGAGCAACAGGTTGCTCCGGCGCAGGAGATGGTTCCGCTCGCGCAGCTCATCCTCCCTCGCCATGCGGTCCTGCACCCTTCGGAACAGGGCGCTCGGAAGGCTGGCCAGGTAGTGTAATGGGTAGATCGCGACCGAGATGCCGGAGCGCAGCAGGTCGAGCTGCTGGTAGCGGTGGTCCGCCGCGATCAAGGCCAGGGAGAGTACCGCCGCCAGCAGGACGCGCAGGGAGGGCGAAGGGCCATGTACGAACAGAGGTTTGATGGTGGCGTACCCTGGAAGAGGGGCTCGGAACTGGGACCCGAGGGACGGAGCCCGGCTATTCGGCGCCTTCTCGGCAACGCGATGGGTCTCGCTCGACTACTCGGTCGCGAACAGCTCCAGGCCGCGCTCGTCGATTGTTTCCAGGGCGCGACCGCCACCGCGGGCGACACAGGTCAGGGGATCCTCCGCTACTAGCACCGGCAGACCGGTCTCCTCCTCCAGGAGGCGATCGATGTCGCGCAGCAAGGCGCCGCCACCCGTGATCACGATACCCCTCTCGGCCACGTCGGCGCCCAGCTCCGGCGGAGTCTGCTCTAGCGCTCCTTTCACTGCCTCCGTAATCCCCGACAGCGGCTCCTGCAAAGCCTCCAGGATCTCGTTGCTGTTGAGGGTGAAGCTGCGGGGGATACCCTCGGCCAGATTACGGCCCTTGACCTCGATCTCCCGTACCTCGTTGCCGGGGAAGGCGGAGCCGATCTCGTGCTTGATGCGCTCGGCGGTCGCCTCGCCGATCAGGATGCCGTAGTTTCGCCGCACGTAGTTGACGATGGCGTCGTCGAAGCGGTCACCCCCGACACGCACCGAGCTCGAGTAGACGATTCCGTTCAGGGAGATGACCGCTACTTCCGAGGTACCGCCCCCGATGTCCAGTACCATGGAGCCGCAGGGCTCATCCACCGGCAAGCCGGCACCGATGGCCGCTGCCATCGGCTCTTCGATCAGGAAGACGTCCCGGGCGCCGGCACCCTCGGCGGACTCCTTGATGGCCCGGCGCTCCACCTGGGTCGATCCGCAGGGGACACAGATCAACACCTGGGGACTGGGGCGGATGACCCGGCTCTCGTGCACCTTGTGGATGAAGTACTGCAACATCTTCTCGGTGACCGTGAAGTCGGCGATGACGCCGTCCTTCAGTGGCCGTATCGCTGTGATGTTCTGTGGTGTACGCCCCAGCATCTGCTTGGCATTCTCTCCGACTGCGGCAACGGCCTTGGCTCCCCCCGTTCGATCTTGCCGGATGGCCACGACCGACGGCTCATTGAGCACGATACCCTTCCCACGAACGTAGATGAGCGTGTTGGCCGTTCCAAGATCGATCGACAGATCGTTGGAAAAGATTCCTCGGAGGCGTCGCAGAAACATGAAAAAGTCACCCTAGGACAAAGAAGCTGAAGCCCTTTCAATCGCGGAATTTTCACACAAAGGGGCCGAGTCACAAAGGAATCGTCGAAACCCCTGGGGAAACGCTGATCCCCACCGGGCGGCCGCGAAATCGACATCTCCTCGAGAAACCCCGCCGTTTGTTCCATCGCGCATGCGATGCATATGCCGGCTGTGCTATTTTTTCTTTTCGCTCGATCCCTTGGACGGCGGATCGCACAATACTTCCAGCTCGCCACCATAATGGAGAAAGCCCCCGAATGTCACTTGATCGTACCGACGTCGAGAAAATCGCCCATCTGGCACGTCTCGCCATCTCCGACGAGGAGAAGGACCGCTACGCGAGCGAGTTGTCCAGAATCCTAGACTTGGTGGAGCAGATGAGCACGGTGGACACCGACCAGGTCGCCCCCATGGCCCATCCCCTGCACATGGTGCAACGCCTTCGGACGGACCAACCTCGAGAGACCGATCAGCGGGAGCTGTTTCAGGGGATCGCGCCTGCTACCGAAGCGGGTCTTTACCTGGTTCCGAAGGTCATCGAGTAGCCGGCGGCCTGACCAGCGATCCCTCCTACACTCCGTCCCGAACCTCAGGATTTCTCCCCACATGCACGACAAGACCATCACCGAGCTGGCCGCGGGCTTGCACCGGGGTGATTTCACGAGCACCGAGATCATCCGCCATTACCTGGAGCGGATCGAGCATCTGGACCCCCGCCTGAACAGCTTCATCAGCGTCGAGGCGGCGGGGGCACTGGCGGCGGCCGGGCGCGCCGACGAGAGGCTGCGCCGAGGCGAAGGCGGCCCGCTCACCGGCATTCCCATCGCCCACAAGGACATCTTCTGTACCAAGGGAGTCAGGACCAGCTGCGGCTCGCGGATGCTGGACAACTTTATCGCACCCTACAGTGCCACCGTGGTGGAGCACCTTGAGCAGGCCGGTGCCGTAGTGCTCGGCAAGACCAACATGGACGAGTTCGCCATGGGCTCCTCCAACGAGACCAGCTTCT
>CAYYHR010000110.1:0-11184 GCA_964471705.1 uncultured Chromatiaceae bacterium | reverse complement strand
TCCGCCTGCTCTACATCTCGCCGCTGAAGGCCCTGGTCTACGACATCGAGCGCAATCTGCGCGCGCCCCTGGTGGGCATTTCTCGCGCGGCTGAAAGACTGGGCACCGAGCTCAGGCCACCGACCCTTGCCGTGCGCACCGGCGACACACCTCAGCCGGATCGCCGGCGCATGGGGCGCGAGCCCGCCGATATCCTGGTCACGACCCCCGAGTCCCTGTTCCTGATCCTTGGCTCGAAGGCGGCGGAGACCCTGCGCAGCGTCGAGACCATCATCGTCGACGAGATCCACGCCCTGGCCCCGACCAAGCGCGGTGCGCACCTGGCCCTGTCCCTGGAGAGGCTGGTCGAGCTGACCGGGCGTGACCCGCAGCGCATCGGGCTGTCCGCGACCGTGCGGCCCCTGGATGCCGTGACCCGCTTCCTGGGCGGTCGGCGCCCCGTCGATGTGGTGGACGCTTCGGCGGCGCCGGCGCTGGATCTGCGGGTAACTGTGCCGATCCCCGACATGCAACGCCCGCCTCCCCCGGCAGTGCAGGAGAGGCCCGGGGGCCCGATCCTCGGCGAGCTCTATGCGCGGGAGGTCGGTACGCCGCCCGCGGAGCGCGGCATCTGGCCCGCCATCTACCCGGAGCTGTTGGCGCGCATCCGGCAGAACCGATCGACGATCCTCTTCGTGAACAGCCGCGGGCTATGCGAGCGTCTGGCGTTGAAGCTCAACGAGCTGGCCGGCGAGCCGCTAGTGCGTGCCCACCACGGCAGCATCTCCCACGAGAAGCGCGCCGAGATCGAGGAGGGCCTGAAGGCCGGCACCCTGCGCGGCATCGTGGCCACCAGCTCCCTGGAGCTGGGAATCGACATGGGCGCGGTTGACGAGGTGCTGCTGGTGGAATCCCCCGGCTCCGTCGCCCGCGGGCTGCAGCGTGTGGGCCGGGCTGGTCACCAGGTCGGCGCGGTCAGCTCCGGTCGTATCTTCCCCAAGTTCCGCGGTGACCTCCTGGAATGCGCTGTGGTCGCGGGGCGCATGCTGGACGGCGAGTTGGAGGCCCTGGCAGTCCCCACCAATCCCCTGGATGTGCTGGCCCAGCAGATCGTCGCCATCTGCGCGGTGGAGCCACACCAAGTGGACGACCTGGAGCGCATCGTCCGCAGGGCCGGTCCCTACCTGCAGCTCAGCCGGTCAGCGTTGGAAGCGGTGCTGGACATGCTCAGCGGCCGCTACCCCTCCTCGGACTTCGCGGACCTACGCCCGCTCCTGGCCTGGGACCGCAGCCGGGACCGCCTCACCGCGCGCCGGGGGGCGGCCATGCTCACCCGGATGAATGCCGGCACCATCCCGGATCGCGGCAACTACGGTGTCTATCTGGGGGAGGAAGGGCCTCGGGTGGGTGAGCTGGACGAGGAGATGGTCTACGAGACCCGTCTCGGAGACCTGGTCATGCTCGGCGCCAGTACCTGGCGGGTGGATGCCGTCACCTGCGACCGGGTGATGGTATCGCCGGCACCGGGCGAGCCAGGGCGCTTGCCCTTCTGGCGAGGCGACGGCCCGGGACGCCCGCTGGCGCTCGGACGCGCCATCGGTGCCTTCGTCCGCCACTTGGGAAAGCTGGGGACAAAACGCGCGGTGCCATGGCTCGAGGCCCACGCGCCCCTCGACCGGTTCGCCGCCCAAAACCTGGCCGCCTACATCGAGGAGCAGAAGGCGCAAACGGGCACCCTTCCGACGGACCGGGCCATCACGGTCGAGCGCTTCCGCGACGAGCTGGGCGACTGGCGAGTCTGTATCCTCACCCCATTCGGGGCGCGCATCCACGCCCCCTGGGCCGTCGCCCTGCAGCAGCGGCTCGGGGAGCAGAGCGGCTTCGAGATCCAGGTCATGTACACGGATGACGGCATCGTGCTGCGCTTCGCCGACCTGGACGAGCCCCCGCCCCTGGAGACACTGCTCCCCGACCCGGAGGACATCGAGGACCTGGTAACCGACCAGCTCGCGGGCACCGCCCTCTTCGCCGGTCTGTTTCGGGAGAACGCCGTGCGCTCCCTGCTGCTGCCCCGCCGCCGACCAGGACAGCGCTCCCCCCTCTGGGCCCAGCGCCTCAAGGCGCAGAACCTGCTCGCCACCGTCCGCAAGTACCCCAGCTTTCCGCTGGTCCTGGAAACCTACCGCCAAGCCTTGGCCGATGTCTTCGATCTGCCGGGGCTGACGGCATTGCTCGGGGATATCCGCAGCCGGGCGGTCGCCGTGGACGAGGTCGAGACCAAGTCCGCGTCTCCCTTCGCCCGCTCGCTGGTCTTCGCCTATGTCGCGGCTTACCTCTACGAGCAGGACGCACCGCTGGCCGAGCGCAGGGCGCAGGCCCTGACCCTGGACCGCGCCCTGCTGGCAGAGCTGCTGGGCCAGGCCGAGCTGCGCGAGCTGATTGATCCCGAGGTGCTCGCACAGCTCGAGCGCGAGCTGCAGCACTTGCCCGAAGACTACCGTGCCCGTGACCCTGACGAGCTGCACGATCTGCTGCGCCGGCTCGGCGATCTGACCGAGCAAGAGCTTGCCGAGCGCGCGACGGAAGACCCGACCGGCTGGCTGCGCGAGCTGGAGCGCCAGCGCCGGGCGGTGCCCGTAACCTTGACGGGCGAGCGGCGCTGGATCTCCGCCGAGGATGCGGGGCTCTACCGAGATGCCCTTGGCGTGAGCAGCCCTGCCGGCTTGCCCGATTCCTTCCTGCAGCCCGTCGAAAGGCCGTTGGAGCTGCTCCTGCGCCGCTATGCTCGGCATCGGGGCCCATTCCTGACCGCCGATCCGGCAAGGCGCTACAAGCTGCGCCCGGCCCAGGTCGAGCCCGCATTGCGTGCTCTGGAAGCCGACGGAGCCCTCGTGCGCGGCGAGATCCGGCCCGGCGGTGCCGAGCTCGATTGGTGCGATACGGAGGTGCTGAGGCGCCTGAAGCGCCGCACCCTGGCGCGGCTGCGCGACGCGGTTGCGCCGGTGGATGCGGCAACGCTCGCCCTCTTCCTGCCGGTCTGGCAGGACATCGGCAGCGAGCGGCAGGGTCCGGAGCGCCTCGCGGAGGCGATCGCCCAGCTTCAGGGCTTGGCATTGCCCTGGTCCCTGTGGAGCACCTCGATCCTGCCGCGGCGGGTGCCGGGGTTCCGGTTAGACATGCTCGACATGCTCGCGGCCTCGGGTGCGGTGGTCTGGGTGGGTCGGGGTGCGATCGGGCCGCGCGATGGGCGTATCGCACTCTATACGCGCCGAAAGGTGCGCGAGCTGCTCGTGGCGGAGGCCGATTACGAGCCGCCCTCCGAGGTGCACCGAGCGATCCTCGACTGCCTGCGCCGGCAGGGCGCATCCTTCCTGCTGGAGATACAGGACGCAGTCGCAGCGCAGGTGGCCGGTATCTCGGCAAAGGACTTGCGCGCGACTCTCTGGGACTTGGTCTGGGCCGGACGGATCACCAACGACACCTTCGCACCATTGCGCGCGCTGGGACACAGGTCGTCGGGCCGCCGGGGCCGTCGTCTCGGCGAGCCCCTGGCCGGCGGACGCTGGTCTCTCGTCGCCGGCCTCTCGGCCCGGTCTACCAACCCCACGGCCCGGGCACTGGCCCAGGTCGAGATGCTCTTGGAGCGTTATGGCGTCGTCAGCCGGGAATGCGCAGTGGCCGAAGACATCCCCGGGGGCTACGCTTCCCTGTACCGGGTGCTCAAGGAGATGGAGGACCAGGGAAAGGTGAGGCGCGGCTATTTCGTCGAGGGCCTCTCCGGCTCCCAGTTCGCCCACCCGGGCGCGGTGGATCGCCTGCGTGCCTGCCGGCAGGAGGCCGAGGAGCGCGATCGGCCCGTGACACCCGACGACATCCGAATCCTGGCGGCGCCGGACCCGGCCAACCCCTACGGTGCCCTGATCCCCTGGCCCGAGACCGCCGACCCCGGCAAGAGCAAGCCACGGCGTATTCACGGGGCCTGGGTAATCGCCGCCCGCGGCCGGCCGCTGCTCTATGTCGCCCCCGGCGGTCGTAGACTGTCGAGCTTTCCGGTGGCGTTGCGTGAGGAAGACGGCGCGTTGTCGGCAGCGCTCGACGCCTTGCGCCGGCTGCCCCGGGATGGGCGGCGCGGTGCGCTGGTGATCGACAGAATCGACGGCCGGCTGGCGGCCGAATCGCCGCTGTTCCCTGCCTTCATGGACGCCGGGTACCGGCTCGACTACGGTGGGCTGATCGACATCCGGCCTCCTCTGACCTCAGCGCAGGAGCAGCTTTAACGCCACTGCCAGCAACAGCACTGCGAAGATCCGTTTCAACATGGGCAGTGGAAGGGAGTGCGCCAAGCGCGCCCCGATGGGGGCGGCGGGGGCGCTTGCCAGAAGGACGCCCGCAACCGCCGGCCAGTAGACGAAGCCGGTGCTCCCAGGAGGCAACGCCTGGTTTCCCCACCCGACGAGGACGAATCCCAGGGCGCCGGCCAGGGCGATCGGGGGGCCGCAGGCGGCGGAGGATGCGACGGCGTGACGCATATCCAGCCCCGAGCGGGAAAGAAAGGGCACCGTCATCACCCCCCCGCCGATCCCAAGGAGTGCCGAGATGGTGCCGATCCCGGTCCCCGCCAGCCTCATCGCCATCGCGCCCGGCAATTCTCCAGCTGTCCCCTGTGTCGGCTTCCACAGCATGTTTGCGCCAACGTAGAGCAGAAAGAGACCGAAGATGCGCCTGAGCCAGGTCTCGTCCAGCAGACCGGCGGCGGCGGAGCCGAGCCAGGCGCCGATCACCAGACCCGGTACCAGGATGCGGACCAGGTCCCAACGCACGGCGCCGCGGCGGTGATGGGAGTAGGCGGACGCACTGCCGGTGCCGATGAGTATCGTGAGCGAGGTCCCCACGGCGAGGTGGAAGATCCACTCCGGGGCGAATCCTGCCTTGGTGAACAGCCACACCAGAGCGGGCACTACGATGACGCCGCCCCCGACCCCCAAGAGTCCGGCCATCAGACCGGCGATGGCGCCGGTGCCCAGATAGGCCGCAAGCTCGATCCAGCTCATTTTCGGATTCGCCTGTTGGGGCCGGGAGGCCGCAAGCTTCCCGGCAGTTTCATGCCAGCGGTTCTCCAAACCCCGGGCGCCCGCCATCCAGCCGATCGCGCAGGTCACGAAAGGAGAATCCGCTCCAGTCTTCGGATACACCCTTGTCCAGCCCGATCACCTGGAAGCGCTCCCCCATGGCAGAGGGCAACAGCAGCTGCTTGGCCCCGAGCATCAGATCCAAGGCATTCGGTCCTTCGGAAGCCTGGGCGAGAAATCGGTCGATCCCGCAGCCGATGAGGAAATTGGCCTGGGTCGTGTAGCCCGCCAAGCGCAGTCCTGTCGAAGCTCCCGCCTCGGCGACGGCCGTGAAGTCCACATGGGCGCCGATGTCCTGCAGTCCGAGATGGAGGTAGGGGTCCGCCTGCGCGCGGTGGCGATAGTGGCATAGGAGGGTGCCGTGGCTGCGGTCATCCCGATAATATTCCGCCTGCGGGTAGCCGTAGTCGAGGATGAAGACCGCTCCCCGCTCCAACACCTCGGATAGAGCAACCATCCAGGGGCCGAGCCGCAGGTTGATCTCGGACTCGAAGCCGGAATCGACCGCCAGCCCCCTGTCCTGCAGGGCCTGCACCGCTGCCACAAGGCCAGGGCTGACAACCTCTCCAGAGAGCTCTTCCAGGCCCTCCGGCGACGGCCTCACGAAGATCTCCCGGGGCCTGCCGTCCGCGCCGATGCGAAAGCGGTGCACCGGCATGGCGTCCAGCACCTCGTTGGCCAGGACGCAGCCCTGAAACCCTTCCGGCAGGTGGTCGAGCCAGCTCACCCGCGCCAGCAGCTCGGGGAGTTGTTCTGCGAGGAATCGCTGCTGACGTTGGCGCAGGTCGGGGCTCGGCTCTAGGATGAGGTAACGCTTTGGCAGGGCATCATGCTCACGGAGACTGGATAGCACCTCGGCGGCCAAGGTCCCCGAGCCAGCGCCGAATTCGAGGATGTCCGACTCGCCCTCCGGCCCCAGGGCCGCCAGCACCGCCCGGCACTGCTCGGCGATGCAGCGCCCGAACAGCGGCGAGAGCTCGGGTGCGGTCACGAAGTCTCCATCGCGGCCGAGCTTGCGCGTACCGGCTACGTAGTAGCCCAGGCCGGGCGCGTATAGCGCCAGCTCCATGAAGCGGTCGAAGGGCAGGAGCCCACCTCGGGCGTGTGCCTCCCGACGGATCGAGTCGAGGAGGCGCCGGCTGTGCTCCCGGGCCTCTGTATCCGGTACATCGGCCGCGATGCCCGCCGGGTGGCTCATCGAATTGAAGCCCGAAATGAACGATGAATGCGGTGCAAACTGAATGCTCGCGCTCCGGTTCGGGTCATTGGGCTTGCTCCCGATCCACTGGTATTCTATCCAAAGAAGCCTTGACTTACCGAGCGCTTCAGCTTCCCCCGGAAGCTTGCCACCCGGTCTTTCGGGTGGTGTCCGGGCTGTGCACAGGGCCGGCGAAGCGGCTCGACCATCGATCCAGGAGACATCCGATGACGCAAGATCGGCACGAGTTGGCGGGAAAGGTTGCGCTGATCACGGGCGCAGCCCGCCGCGTCGGCGCCCAGATCGCACGCAGCCTGCACGAGGAAGGCATGAATCTGGTCCTGCATTACCACAGCTCCCAGGCTGCGGCCGAGGCCCTGAAGACCGAGTTGGAGCTGTCCCGGCCGGATTCCGTCATGCTGTTCCAGGCAAATCTCGGGCGCTGTATCGAGTTCCCCGGCTTCATCGAGCGGGTCCGGGCCTTCCGGGGAAGACTGGACGTCCTGGTCAACAACGCCTCGAGCTTCTTCCCCACGCCCTTGGGCGACGCAAGCGAGGATCAATGGGACCAGCTCATGGGCTCCAACCTCAAGGGACCCTTTTTCCTGACCAAGGAGGCCGCGCCCATGCTGCGCTCCGCCTCCGGGTGCGTGATCAATCTGGTGGACATCTACGCACTGCGACCGCTCGGGAAGCATCCCATCTACTCGATCGCCAAAGCGGGAAACGCCATGATGGTCAAGGCCCTGGCCCGGGAGCTGGGGCCGCAGGTGCGGGTCAACGGCGTCGCCCCCGGGGTGATTCTGTGGCCGGAGAAGGAGCCTGGTGACGCCACCAAGGCAAAGATCCTCGCCCGCACCGCGCTGAAGCGAGCCGGTACGCCGCTGGATGTCGCCCGCACGATCCTCTTTCTGATTCGGGATGCCGACTACATCACCGGCCAGGTCATCGCGGTCGACGGCGGTCGAACCCTGCAACAGTAGGCGCGAAATCGGCGGGAGCATCGCCCAGGTCTAGAGGGCCGACGCGAGGGCCGCGAGGAAGGCGTCGTTCTCCTGCGGGGCCCCCACCGTCACGCGCAGACAGTCTCGGAGCAGCGCGTGGGCGCCGTCGAGGTTCTTGACCAGGACGCCACCTGCCTTTAAGGACTCGAAGATGTCGCCGGCGCGCCCGTGCGGCAACCGCAGCAGGATGAAATTGGCCTCGCTCGGATAGACGCGAAGACCCTCCAGGCTCGACAGGGCCAGATGCAGACGTGACCGCTCCTCCCGGATTCGCCGCGTCTGGTCGTCCAGGACATCCTTGTAGCGCAAGGCGAAGGCGGCGCTGACCTGGGTCAGCACGTTGACGTTGTACGGCAGCCTAGCCTTGTCGATCTGGGCCAGCCAGGCCTCGGGTCCGGCCAGATAGCCGAGGCGAAGCCCGGCCAGCCCCATCTTGGAGACGGTGCGCAGCACCAGCAGATTCGGCCAACCCCCGAGCCGTGACAGGAAGCTGCGGTCCGTGAAGGGAGCATAGGCCTCGTCGATGACCACCAGCCCTGGTGCCGCCTCGAGGATGCGCTCGAGCGCCTCGGTATCGAACAGGTTTCCGGTCGGGTTGTTGGGATAGGCGAGGAAGGTGATCGCCGGCTGCTCCTGTTCCATGGCTTGCAGGACCGCGGGCAGGTCGAGGGCAAAGTCCTCAGCCCGCAAAGGCACGCCGACATATTCCATGCCGGCGAGCAGGCCGATCAGGCGGTACATGACGAATCCCGGGTCCAGGGAGAGAATCTTGCGTCCTGGACGCGCCACCGTGAGCGCCAGCATCTGAATCAGCTCGTCCGAGCCGTTGCCCAGCAGCAGGTCCATGTTCGCAGGGATTCCCATTGCCTCGCGCAGCGCCGTCTGGAGCTCGGTACCCTGCGGATCCGGATACCGGTTGTGCTGGACGTCATAAAGAGCGTCGAGCCACCGGCGACGCAGCTCCTCCGGCCAGGGGTAGGGGTTCTCCATCGCATCCAGCTTGATGAGGCCGGTCGCATCCGGAACATGGTAGGCGCTGAGCTCCCGGATCTCCGGGCGGACGAGGCGTTCGATCAGCTGCTGCATAGGAGGCTTCCGGGCTAGCCGTTACTTCGATACTCGGCGGAGCGGGCATGGGCCGTCAGTCCCTCTCCGCGTGCCAGCACCGAGGCCGTCTGCGACAGGCTGGCGGCACCCTGGACGGAGGCCATGATGAGGCTCGACCGCTTCTGGAAGTCATAGACCCCGAGCGGCGAGGAAAAACGGGCCGTGCGGGAGGTCGGCAGCACATGGTTCGGGCCGGCGCAGTAGTCGCCCAGGGCCTCGGGCGTGTAGCGCCCCATGAAGATGGCACCGGCGTGGCGGATTCTCGGGACCAGCGCCTGGGGGTCCTCCACGGACAGCTCCAGGTGCTCCGGCGCCACCCGGTTGGCCACCTCCACCGCCTCGTCCAGGTCGCGTACCCGGATCAGTGCCCCGCGGCCGCGCAGGGCCTCGGAAATGATCTCGCCGCGCTCCATGGCGGGCAGGAGCCGGTCGATAGCCGCGGCAACCCGGTCGAGAAACCGCCCGTCCCAGGACAAGAGCATGGCCTGGGCGTCTTCGTCGTGCTCCGCCTGGGAGAAGAGGTCCATGCAGATCCAGTCGGGTTCTGTCCGGCCGTCGCAGAGGACCAGGATCTCCGAGGGGCCGGCCACCATGTCGATGCCCACCTGGCCGTAGACGGCACGCTTGGCCGTCGCTACATAGATGTTCCCCGGCCCCACGATCTTGTCGACCGCGGGCACCAGCTCCGTGCCGTAGGCCAGGGCCGCGACCGCCTGGGCGCCGCCGATGGCGAAGATCCGATCCACGCCGGCGACACGGGCGGCAGCGAGCACCAGGTCGTTGATCTCACCGCCCGGCGTCGGCACCGCCATGATCAGCTCTCCGACCCCGGCGACCTTGGCCGGGAGGGCGTTCATGAGGACCGATGAGGGATAGGCCGCCTTGCCGCCGGGGACGTAGAGACCGACGCGGTCCAGGGGCGTCACCCTCTGGCCGAGGAGATTGCCTTCGGCATCGCGAAAGCTCCAGTCGGCGAGCTTCTGGTGCTCCGCATAGTCGCGAATGCGCCGGGCCGCGAGCTCCAGGGCCTCCCGTTGAACCGGGGAGATGGATTCCCACGCCTGCTCGACCCTGGCCGGTGGGATCTCCAGATCGGCCGCCGCGAGGGGCTCCCAGCCATCGAGCCGCTTGGTGTGCTCTACCAGGGCCTCGTCTCCGTCTCGGCGCACGGCATCGATGATCCGGTCCACGCGCTCCCGCACCTGGACATCGGAGACTGACTCCCAGGCGAGGAGCTCGTCGAGCTGGCGGTCGAAGTCCGCATCGGCCGTGGACAATCGGGTAATTTCAGCCATCTCGAAATCCTGAGCTCCGGTCGATTCCGTCGTCATTGGGCGTTCCGCTCGACTGCCTCGCGCAGCGTCTTCAGCAGCGCCATGACGGACGGATGCTTCATCTTCCATGATGCCTTGTTGACCACCAAGCGGGAGCTGATGTCGACGACATGCTCCAGGGGTACCAGGCCGTTGGCCTTCAGGGTATTTCCGCTTTCCACCAGGTCGACGATCAGGTCGGACAGGCCCACCAGGGGCGCCAGCTCCATTGACCCGTAGAGCTCGATGATCTCCACCTGTTGCCCCTTGGCGGCGAAATGCCGCTCCGCGGTGGAGACGTACTTGGTGGCGATGCGCAGCCGGTCCCGGTCCAGGCTGGCGCCCGGAATCCCGGCGACCATCATGCGGCAGCGGGCGATCCGCAGATCCAGCGGCTCGTACAATCCGGCGCCGCCGTGCTCCATGAGGACATCCTTGCCCGCCACCCCGAGGTCCGCGGCACCATATTGCACGTAGGTGGGCACGTCGCTGGCACGGATGATCACCAGCTTCACCCGCGGCAGGCTCGTCTCCAGGATCAGCTTGCGGCTGGTGTCGGGATCATCCTGCGGCATGATTCCGGCGTGGGCCAGGAGCGGCACCGCCTGCTCGAAGATGCGGCCCTTGGACAGGGCGATGGTCAGCGAGTCCGCGACTTCCATTTGCCTCTATGCCGGCTCGTTCCCTGTCCGGTCTCCGCGCCCGGAGATCCGCCGGATGCGCGCGCCGAGGGACGCCAACTTCTCCTCGATATTGTCGTAGCCGCGGTCGATATGATAGATGCGGTCCACCAGCGTCTCCCCCTCGGCCACCAGACCGGCCAGCACCAGGCTGGCCGAGGCGCGCAGATCCGTGGCCATGACCGGTGCGGCGGTCAAGCGCTCGACACCTCGGCAGACGGCGACATTCCCCTCCAACCGGATGTCCGCGCCCATGCGCTGTAGCTCCGGGACATGCATGAAGCGGTTCTCGAACACGGTTTCGGTGACGGTCCCCACGCCCTCGGCGATGCTGTTCAGGGCGCAGAACTGGGCCTGCATGTCCGTGGGGAAGGCGGGATGGGGAGC
This sequence comes from uncultured Chromatiaceae bacterium, assembly GCA_964471705.1. GTDB lineage: Bacteria > Pseudomonadota > Gammaproteobacteria > Chromatiales > Chromatiaceae > Thiosymbion. Next base: position 387 of record CAYYHR010000110.1, on the reverse strand, counting down.
GGTGTGGATGTCCACCGCGCGCGGACGCCGGCCTTTCATGTCCAGGGAGACCCAGTCCGGCCCGGTCTCGATCTCTGCCCCCGCCTCGCGCAGTTTTCTCAGCACCGCCTCCAGGAGATCCGGTCGCGTTTCCCGGCACAGGATGCGCCCGCCGGTGATCGTGGCCGCCACCAGATAGGTACCGGTCTCGATCCGGTCCGGCAGGACCCGATGGCTGGTGCCCGACAGCCGCTCGACGCCCTGGATATGGATGCTGTCCGTGCCTGCTCCCCTGATCTCGGCGCCCATACTGTTGAGGAAATCCGCCAAGTCCGAGACCTCCGGCTCGCGGGCCGCATTCTCGATCACCGTCTCGCCCTCGGCCAGGGCGGCGGCCATCATCAGGTT
>CAYYHR010000109.1:0-11185 GCA_964471705.1 uncultured Chromatiaceae bacterium | reverse complement strand
CCATCCTGGCTTTGCCCGCTGGAAGCACATCGATGTACCGATTGATGTCTCGGAGAACCTGCAGATCCCGCAGGAGGTCCCGGAAGGATGGCAGCGACCCCGTCAATGCCTCATCGACGATGACGACGCCATTTCGTTTGATCAGTGCTACGAGATCTTAGCCAACAAGTGGAACGCTACGGCACCGGAGATCGCTCTTTGGATCAGTCTGGGACCGACGGGAGCCGACGACGACGGAGAGCGCCTGCATGTCTTCGACTCACGTCATGAAATTTACGAGTACGACGATCTGTTGCGGTGTCGTATTCAGCGAAGGTTTCCGGGGGTCGAGGGAGGGACGAGCCCCTGTACCTTGTTTCCAGTTGACGGGGCACCTTCGAACGGAAACATTGCAGAGACACTGGGTTGGCATTCCTTCAGTCGGACAGAGGTGGAACACTTTGCCCCGTCGAGAAATCGGCATGATAGTAGCTCTAAGATCGAGTATTACGTGAATGCTGGAAGCGTGGCCAGCAGCGGAGGTTGGTTCAATCCCAGCGGACGCTTCCTCTCCTACGCGGAGGCGATCGATTTCTTGTCCTTGTATGCACCGGTTGAAGGGAGTGCCGGAAATGCTATCAAGCAGGAATTCAGCTATCGAGAGTTCGCCCCGGGTTTCGGATGCCGCCCTCTCAACGCATTTAGGCCACCATTCGGAATCTGGCTTAATTGTGAAGAGGACCCACAGCTTGAGGGCAGCTTCTATTTCGAAGGCCAAATTATCGGGTTAGCGAAGGAGAAGTTTGAGGCGGACATCAGTCGCTGGGACGCTGCAACGGACGATAGGTCTCTCGATGGTCTCAAGGTCATATCAGACCCGGATATCGGTCTGGACCTTATGCATTGGCCAGAGTGCCGCGTGGAGTTGCAGTCCAGGTTGCACGCGCTTCCCGCAGAAATCGCGATGTGGGTTCACACGGGTGATCTGCGCGTCTACTCAGGACCAATCGGGTGCGGTTCCGGCGCTTCTCAATGCTGGAAATGGCGAAAGGGTGAGCATCTTATTAGTAAGTATCGGCGATCTGGGGCAACGCAGCCGGAGGAGGTGTTTCTCAACTTCGCGTTTCGCCGGAGCGAGGTCAAGAGCTTCGACCCTGTCGACCACAGCGACCGGGGTGGACCCATCAACTTTCTACCGGAATCTTTCCGCAACCCGAGCGGGCGGTTTCTGACCTACTACCAAGCTCTCGCCTACCTTGCATGCTGCCCCGATGGCTCGTTCGACGACGCCAGGGCAGCGCTGGACATGGAGTTCCGGAAGGGGCAATTGATCGCTCAGCACTTCTTGGTCTACATGATTTCACCCAAGGAGAACGCTCGTTCGAACACGCTCGGCGGGAGGCAACTCGGCCTTGAGGATGGACTGTTTTCCGAGGCACAGGTCCTCGGCCTGGGAAACGGGTTATTCAGGGCCGGGGTAGAGCGGTGGGACGCTGCGACTATGCTGGCATCCCGGGTTCATCGCCTAAAGATCCCCTTTTTCCGATTGGGATACGAAGAGAACACCCTGAACGCACGCGCAGAAGACGGAAATCTCCCAGATTGGCTTACGATCGACCAGATAGTTTCTCTACTTCCCAATGGGTCAAGCGACGATTCCCGAGACAGGTACCGAAACAAATTGCTTGCAGCCTTTCTCGCCAACTCGCTGTCGGCGGAAATCGATACCTATGAGCTACAGGAGTTCATGAGCAGAGAATGGGAAGAGCATGGATGCGTTCCGGCGGATGCCTGCAAGCTGCACGGGGCTTATTTCTATGTTCACCGCGCAGATCTGCGCGCGTTTCTGGAGAAGCTGGAGAAGCAGGAGAAGTACCGGGAATGGCCGGTTCCAGACGATTGGCCGTTGGCGGGATGGTGGCCGGAGGTCATAAACTTTCCAGCCCAAGACGACGGAAAGGCCACAGACGAGGCACGACCGGCTGCCACCGATCCTAGGGATACAGCCACGACAGACAGAGAATCACCTGATAAGAGCTTGGGAACTACCAAGACACTTTGCGCTTCCCTAAACGTATTCAGGGAGATGCAAAGCCTCCTTCCGACGGAAGTCACCGTCCGGTTCACCAGTGGGGGGTTGGTAGAAATTAGTGTTCGGCGAAAATCCTCAACAGATGGGAGCGAAGTGGTTTCCAGACGAGTTTCCTGGAAAGACCTGGACCTACAAGACGGGCGCACGGGGGAACTCAACAGACAAGGGAAAGCCCTTCTCGACATGCACAGGGGGATAATCCCTCGTAAGCAGGAAAAGGGGGGGAATAAGACAGTTTCGCGCTTGCGAACGATGTTGAAACGACAGCTTGGACTGAAATCCGACCCATTCACAACCGACTGGCAGCCTCATTTTAAGGTAGAGGACATAAGCAAGAGCCGCGACGACAGAGCCAGACGCGAAGCGTCACACACTAGCTTCGATGATTCCTTCCATGGTGGACAGGAATACCCCTTCGACCCCCCCGACGAGAATGATCCTGCTGCCCCCTACTTGACTGATGCTTGACTAGTCACGTTTGGGAAACGTAGTTCGCCCCAGAAAACGAGCCCGCCAAATTGGCGGGTTTTTTGTTGTCGGCCTTCTGCCTTTCTTGACTAGTCACGGCAATTGTTGAGCGCACCGGAAAATCACCCGGCGCACATCACAAACCGTCACAAATGGGGGTGACATGTCGATTCTCGAGACTAACCGCAGTCGCACAGCACGAACGGGTCCGAACTGCACTCCGGGCTGCCCGGATCCAAATCAGGCAACCGCCACCCTACCCACCTATTACACCGTGGCGCAAATGTCAGAAATTGAACCGGCATTGGGGGTCGGCGCGATCCGGGACGACCTGTTTCACAGGCGGACGAACGGATTAGAGGCGTCCGGCGCCGTCATCTACCGCGGTCGCCGCATCCTTCTCGATCGCGCGCGCTATCTAGATTGGATCGCCGAGCGGTCCCGGAAGGTGGCCGCGTGATGACGACTCGCCAACACCACCGCTCCATTGGTGGTCCTTCTTGGCGCCGAGTGCGCGGACTACCGGTGCTCAGCGACCTGATCGCCAGGTATCGCGCTCCGCGAGCGCCACGCGGCCCGTACCTAACCCCACTCCCCGACGACCTGTTCGACCAGCCCCAGGGGAGATGCGAGTGACCACTTCAGCATCACCCAGGCCAACCCCCGAGCAAGTCCAGGTCGCCCGGGACCGGTACGCACTTGAGCAGGCCCGTGCCTGGGGATACGACCCCGATCACCCAGGCACGCTTGCCACCGCAATCGAGCGACTACGCAGAGCTGCCCGTCCAGATCCAACCGATGTGTACCGCGATCGCACCGACCCCCACGACCAGCGCCACCGCCGAGATTGCGTGATGCTTCGCTATCGCGCCGCGACCTTCTTCGGGCGGCTCTACGCCCCCGACCTGCTGCTTGGCATGCAGACCGTCGAGGAGGCTCGCGACATCGAGGTCGATCCGGTTACCGGAGAGGTGACAAGCGTCAGAGGGACCGCCAAGGTGAAGGAGCGTATGCGGGCGATGGGCGGAGGTAACGACGGTACGCCCTGAGCTGAATGCCCTGGCGGGAGGGGACACTCCCGCCAAGGCTGGACCAAACCCACCAGGAGGTGGTGACCCATGTCAACCAACAAGTCAAGTGTACAACAACCGAGGCTGGATGTTGGAGACCTCCGATCACCGAAAAGTGCGGTGGGGTCGGTAACTCTGCTGCCGGTGGCCCACATCACCGCCGATCTCGGCATACAGATGCGCGCCGAGATGGACCAGAGACTTCGAGCAGATTACGCCGAGACGCTCCGGGCTCATGGCTGGGTCTTTCCACCGGTGGTCATTTACCACGACGGCCACGAGCGGTTGCTATCCGAGGGCTTTCACCGGTACGCCGCCGCCCTGGACGAGGGCCTCACCGAGATCTCCGCCGAGGTACGCCCGGGCACCCACCGGGATGCCCTCCTGAACGCCTGCGGTGCCAACGCTACCCACGGTTTGCGTCGGTCTGCCGGGGACAAGCGTAGGGCTGTACGTACGCTCCTAGGGGATACCGAATGGGGGCAAGCATCGTCGGCGTGGATTGCCGAGAAGTGCCGGGTCTCGGTCAATCTGGTCTGCACCATTCGGGAAGAGGCGATCTCACTTTGCAAAAAGGAAAGTGAGGTGAACACGCGGCGGGAGCCAACACTTTCCGAATCCGATAGAGGCAACGCCGTAGAGGGCAATCAGACTCTCGCTGCGGAAGGGGCTTCACTTTCGGAACCTGATAGTGCGATTGCACTGCATCGCAACGATACCCCGCGAAGAAAGTGGACCAGCACTTTCCTTTTCGGAAAGTGAGGCTCCCACAGGACACGACCGAGCCGCGGACAGCACGATCGAAGTTCCCAACGAGCCCGCCCCAGCAGAGCTGCCATCCCACGAGCCGGTCGACACCGAGCCCGAGCCTGTCTACCGCACGTGTCGCGATGGCCGGGTCATGGACGTCTCGCGGATTGGCAAGCGCAAGGAAAGGGCTTCGGAACCACCCGCGAGCGCCAAGGCAGCCTCCCAGCACGTGATCATGGTCACTGCTGCCCTGGGTCGGCTGCGCAAGGTCGACGACGGCTTGATCGACGTGGATACCCTGCGGTTGTGCGAGCACCTCGGGGAGGCGCTGTCCCGGTACTTGCCACGGCTCGACCCCGAGGCACGTAACGCCATCGTCGACAAGTTCAGGGAGGTGCCCAGTGCGTAAGGACCACTACTCGCCGCCATCCAAATGGGCGCGAGAATGGAACCAGGCCCTTCAGTTGAGCGGGGCTCACCTTCGGGTTTACCAATATTGCGAGAACGGCATGGAGACCCATCGCACCGGGATTTACCTCCTCACGCCCTCGGCCATCGCCGAGTGGGTCGGCTCGCCCGCTGAGCCGATCGAGCGTGAGGACGTCGAGAGGATTCTTGACGACCTGGAGCGCGTCGGACTTCTCCACTGGGACCGCAACAACCGGGTGATCTGGGTCCCATGCGTCTGCGGCGAGCAGTTCCGGTGGAAAGGGGAGCCCAAGGCCAACGATTACCGCGTTCAGGAGGCGCGCGAGCACATCATCCGCTTGCCTACGTCCCCGTTGGTTACCGCATTCCTCGATCGCTGGCCGGTCTTCAAAGCCCCACCAGAAGGGGCTTACCAAGGGGCTACCCAAGCCCCACCGGAAGGGACAACTACCTATTCCCTGTCCCCCTCCTATATCTTCCCCCGCTGCAAAAACCACTCACAGAAGTCGGAAATAGGAGGTGCTCGATGATGGCCTCCAGCACCTCCGAGTATTTGTCCTGGTTATTCCGGGACAACGGCATGGTCGAGCTTCGCCACCACCATGGGCAGCAGTGGGAGAGCTTCTGGTTCGACGACCCCGACGCGCTCATGGCGGAGGCTAGAGCCCGACAGAATGTCGGCAACCTGTACACGTCACTGAACCGCCCCCTGTCGGGAGTCACCGGCCCCCTGAGCAATGACGGCGTTCAGCGCTATACGCGCATCCTGTTCGACTTCGACCCGGTACGCCAGAAGAACGTCCCGGCCACCGCCGAGGAAGCCGCCGAGGCAGAAGCACGCGCCCGAGACTGTGCGCAGCTCCTGACCGTGCTCGGGTGGCCACCGCCGGCCCTCGGGCTGAGCGGTAACGGTTGGCACCTGCAGTACCGTACGGCCCTCCCGGACACGGATGAGGTTCACAGCGCCTTGGGGGCGATCTACGCGGAGTTCCACCGACGCTTCTCCGATGACTTGGTGCACTTCGACCGATCTGTCCGGAATCCCGGGCGGATCTGCACCTTATACGGCACCGTCAAGCGCAAGGGTCCGAGCACCCCCGAGCGCCCACACCGCCGCTCTTGGATCGCCATTCCAAAAGACTGGCGTCAGGTCATCCCGCAACAGATTCTGAGCCTTGGGCAGCGGTGGAAGCCGGAAACGCCTGTGCGGGCGCCTGAGAGCCCCACGGGCGGCTTTTCACGGGGAGGCAAGGGCGATTATTCCACCTTAGACGTGGTTGCCTGGTTTCTCTCGCATAGGGCCTATCTGCGCGAGATCGGAGGCGGGAAGCATGCCGTTGTCTGTCCCTGGTCGGACGAGCACAGCGTTGCGAGCCCGGCGAAAGGGGGAGACGCCATTGTCTTCGAACCGGATGGCGGGTGGGCCGGATTCCACTGCAAGCATGCTCACTGCGAGGGTAGAGACATCCGCGCCGTGATGGCCTTGTGGGGCGACGCGGATGCCTTCTGCACTCATCAGTACGGCCAGGAGGCTGCGTGATGTACGAGCTGTACCCACACCAAGAGCAGGCTATCGCCGAGCTTCGTCAGGGCTTTGTGCAGGGCCACAAGCGCCAGGTGCTCGCCATGGCGACGGGCTCAGGCAAGACCGTCACAGCCGCCCACATCGCGCTCTCGGCGGTTGCACGTGGACGGAAGGTGCTCTTCATCGTCCACTTGACCGAGCTGGTTGGCCAGGCGGTTCGCCACTTCAACGCTGTTGGTCTTCGGGTCGGCATCCTGCGCGGCGAGGATACGAGCTACACCAGGGATGACGACATCGTAGTGGCGAGCATCCAGACGATCAGCAGCCGGTCCGCCCCAGACTGGGTGGAGCTGATCATCATCGACGAGGTGCACGTTCTGCATAAGGCCCACGTCGACCTGATCGAACGGTGGGACGCGCTCCCCGTCATCGGCCTTTCGGCGACCCCGATGCGCAAGGGGCTCGGCAAACACTTCAGCAGCCTGGTACGCGGCCCCAGCGTGCGGGAGCTGACCGAGGGCGGGTATCTAGTCCCGGTGCGAGCCTTCACACCCGGGGCGGACCACATCGAGCGCATCCTCGCTGGGGTCCGTGCCGGTACGACCACGCACGGCTTCGACTTCCGCGAGCAGGACCTCGGGGAGGCGATGAACACCAAGGAGATCGTGGGCGATATCGTGAGCACCTGGAAGGAGAAGGGGGAGGACAGGCAGACCCTGTGCTTCGCGATCAACATCGCGCACAGCAAGCGCATTGTCGATGAGTTCACCGCGGAAGGCATCTCGGCGGCACACCTGGACGCCTACACCGACAAGGACGAGGCCAAGGCCATCATCGAGGCGTTCCGCGCTGGGAAGGTTCGTGTGCTCTCCTCCGTAACCAAGCTCGCCACGGGCTTCGACGTGCCGGACGCGTCTTGCTTGATCCTCGCCCGACCCACGCTTTCGGAGATGTTGGATATGCAGACGAAAGGTAGGGGGCTGCGCCCGGCAGAGGGCAAGCGCGACTGCATCGTGTTGGACCACGCCGGCAACTGCCTACGCCACGGACTTCCGGCCCACTTCGAGGTGCCAGACCTGGACAGCGGCAAGGCGCCGGAGCGGGGTGCCGCCAAAAGGAAGGACAAGCCGAGGATGGTTGCCTGTACCTTCTGCGGTGCAGCGATGGAGCCGAGCCAGGTCCAGTGCCCAGAGTGCGGAATCGACCGCCCACGCCCGGCGCCCCAGGTCCATCACCACGAGGGCGAGCTCGTCGCGTACGGTAGTACCGAGGGCGAGTCGAGCGATGATCCCCTTGAGTGGTACCTCGGCTTTCGCTTCTTCGGGCAGAGCAAGGGCTACTCGGACGGCTGGGCGGCGCATAAATTCCAGGAGAAATTCGGCCACTGGCCCCCCTCGACCTTGGAAGGATCACGAGCCCGCGGCCCCAACCCCGAAGCAGCTGCGGTGGATTCACTCCCGGCAGATCGCATGGGCCAAGTCCAGGCGTCGAGGCGAGAGGGCTGCGGCATGACGAGAGTACCTTTCCGCCCCGGCGATATCGTCGGCTCCCTGCACCGAGGCCAGCGAGTCGGCGATATCGCCATCGTACGGGAGTGCACCGAGCGGTTTTGCACAGCGGACCCATGGCCCGTGCTGGATGAGCCGGACGGGTACGATTTCCCGTTATTCGACTGTGCCGACCAGTTCTACCTGATCAGACCTGCGAGGCCGAAACCATGAACAGCAGGGCGAAAGGTGCCGACGCCGAGAGGGAGCTTGCCCGGGTCATTCGCGACCACCTTGGGGTGCGCATGGTCCGCAACTTGGAACAGTACCGGAGGGGAGGCCATGACCTGGTCCCCCACGAGGACGAGACAGGCCCTGTGGCCGCCGTGCTGGGCCGCTACGCCATCGAAGCGAAGAGGTATGCCAAGGCTTCGCAGCACCTGCTCAAAGGCTGGTGGGCGGAGACCTGCGTCCAGGCTGAGCGTGTGGGGCTGCTCCCTTGCCTGTGCTACAGGGAGGACGGGCGGACTGGCGGGTGGTGCTGCCCTTGGTTGCGGTGCGGGAGGACCTGCCGAAGGCGGAGGGAGTGGATTGGACCGTAGAATTGTCTGTGCCGGGGTTTGCGGCCCTAGTTCGAGAAGAGAGTTGAGCGATCCTCCGCACTTTGGGAAATCTCCCCTGATACCTGCTCAGATCAGGGGATAACAGGAGCAGGCATGGCCAAATTCGAAAAGGGCAAAAGCGGCAACCCGCGAGGTCGGCCCCGCGGGATTCAGACCCAACTCAAGCTTCGAGAGTCGATAGCCAAGGATCTACCGGGGATCATTACGGCCCTCGTCAATGAGAGGCCAAGGGTGGCGACACCGCGGCGGCCAAGCTCCTGCTGGACCGGGTACTGCCGTCTCTGCGCCCGATGGATCAACCCATGCCCTTGCCCCTGTCGAGGGACATTGGTCAGGCCGGTCGAGATGTTCTGGCAGCGCTTGGAGACGGAACGGTCGGACCAGACGCCGGCGCGAAGATCCTGCAGGCCGTTGGGGTGCTGTCGCGGGTGATCGAGACCGAGGAACTGAGCAAACGTATCGAGGCTTTGGAGAGGAGTCTGGAGCAGCGCAGATGATGACCACCTTACGACACCGCGTTGAGCGGCTTGAGCAGTTCAAGCCCAGATCTTCGCTTGAGGACCTTCCCGACGAGGCACTCGAGAAACGATTCAGCCTCCTGGCCCACATGTACGTGCATGGCCTCGCCGGGCACCCGATCGAGGAGTTCCGGCAGGAGCACCAGGCGATGGGCCCCTTGCACCTGGAGCGAGACCCGGAGCGCCCAATCAACGAGGACCAGCTGCATGAGCGGGTCGTCTCCATCTTGCGTGCCGATGCAGGGGGGAACGAGGATTACCGCCGGCTCTTGGAGATGCTTGGGGAAGCCGGCCTCGTGGAAGGTTCGAAGGTTGCCGCTTCTCGGGTCGTGTCCGTGTTGGGAGGCCCGGGGAGAGTCACATGAGCACAGCCATCAGACGGCGGGTAGAGCGCCTGGAGAGGCAAGTGGGGTTGGAATTGGACCATCCGCTCGTGGTACTCGTCGAGCCAGGCGAAACGCGCGATGTGGCTATCGAGCGCTGCTGTGCGGGCTGGGCGGCCCCGGGAAGCCTTTTCTACGCTGTTGGTGCTTGACCTGTACGGTAGCAACCGCCGTACGTGAGGCCCGGCCTTTGATGGCGGGATTCGGCCAAATGCTGCAGTTCGAGCAAGTGAGCCAAATGTCCGCTCTTTGCAGCAGGCAGACCTTGAACTACAACGGATCTCCAAACTGCAACCGGGGAGATCGGCTGTGCTGCTCAGGACTCCCCGGCGCGAGGATTTGTTTCTCGTTCCTGAAATTTGAAGTGTGACCTCTGGCGAGACGTTGTCGGGGTTGTCAGATGACAGAGGACCCTTATCTTCATTTCCCTCTGTCAATCCAGCTGACAACGCGCCGCCACTGGTGCAGAGCTACTTCTCAGGCTCGTAACCGTCCGACAACGTCTTAACGAAGGCAACGATATCAGCTTCCTCTTCGGACGAGAGGCCAAGATCACCGAGTTCATCCTTGTTCACCGTCGTTGTAACTTCGGCAGGCGGCCAGCAATCGTTGGCGAGGGCATCCGCCTCCGTGGCGTCATAGAGACCCTGGTCCTCGCAGTTGGGGAGCACATCCCTCGTGTTGTAGAAGTGGACGATACCTTCAAGTGTCTTAAAGTAGCCGTTGTGGGCGTATGCCTTGATCTTTGGACCAAGCTCGCCCTCATCCCACTTGTTCACGTTCCGAAGCGTAGGCACCTTCACCTTCCCGTAATTTTCCGGTGCGTACTGCTGATAGTCCACACGTGAAGCCAGGAACCCACCGAGCCCAAGATCGATCCAACCATTGCCCAATGGATTGAACACCGGGTCGGCATCATAGAAGGGATTCTCGGGATTCCGCGGAACGCCCAGATTGTCGTAGGTAAAGTCGGTGAAGAGCGCCTGCTGCCCGTTCGCAATGTGGCAGTTGGAGCACTTTGCCTTACCACGAAAGAGCGCGTAACCACGTCGCTCCTGCTGGGTCAGCTTTGCCTTGCCCGCAAAAGTGAGGTCATACTTGGAGCTGAACGCATTGACTTCCGGCGAGCCCTCGTAGCCGGCAACCGCCAACCCGACGCAATCGTATGCAGCATTTTCGTTTCCATCGTCGCACGCGGCGGCTCCGCAAACCTGGGTGAACAGATCGCTATAGGTGCTGCCGCAGATTCGGGTTACCACCGCGTCAGCGTCTGGAAGTGCCTGCTCCAGCGGGTTGAGGAAGGGTCCCTGCGCTTGATCAGCCGCCGGATTACCAAGTTTCTCGCCCGTCGCGCGACCGTCCCAGAAGTTGCCGCCGATGAACAGCGCCTCCTTGTGGTCGATCTCGAAGTGAAAGATCGGACTCAGAGTTGCGTATGCCGCTGACGGTGGCTTGCGGTTGCCGAAACGCCCTTCTATAGAGCCCTCGTAAACGGCTCCGTGCGCATTGATATCGCTGAGAGGCCCCGTCCATCCTGCTGCCGGGCCGTGACAGCTTACGCAAGCCAGATTCGTCTCGCTAGAGAGGTTCTGATCGAAAAAGATCGACTTGCCAAGCTCCTCATTTGGCGTCAAATCTGCCGAGACTCCGACACCCGCAAACAGAAATATTGCTCCGCCCATCACGAGGGCATTTCTTGCACTCATGGCAACCTCCGTAACTGACTGGTAAAAAAAGAGTTTAGTCACCCGCCGTTTCGGAACCAGACGCACCACCGTTTCGCCACCGCCGCATGGCGGGTTGGGCAGATCTCTGCCCGGCTACCCGCAAGTAATTCCGAACGTCCCGATATTCTAACCTT
>CAYYHR010000108.1:0-11368 GCA_964471705.1 uncultured Chromatiaceae bacterium | reverse complement strand
TCGCAAAGTATCAAATCCATGACGCAAAATATCAAGAACGACCCGGCGATCGCTTGTAGATTTATAAAGATTCCAAGATGCCTGCGCGTAACTGGCGGAAGGTGCTTCGCGTTACGCGCTTATCCGGTCCGGGGTAATAAGCGAAGCGTCGCACACTTATGACGTGGTCGATGCCTGGCTGGGCATCGAATGCCGCTCCCTAACCCTCGAGGAGAGCCATTGATGACGACGCCAAGACGCTGGAACCCCCCATTGCTTCTGCCGCGGCGCCTCTGTGGCGCGCTCGCGGTCATGATCTGCCTCTATGTAGGCGGGACACAAGCCGCCGACACCGGACCGCGCCACCATGCCCGGGGCGAGTATGACGCCGCGACCGCGACCTATGTGGTCGCCGCGGGTGACGATCTGGACGCCATCGCAGAGCGGCTCGAGATCCCGGTTGCCGAGCTCATGCACGAGAACCACCTGAAGACCACGGTGATCGATGTGGGGCAGAAGCTGACGGTTGCGAGCGGCACGCCTCCGGCAGCCACTGGTATCCAGGGAAAGGAGTCAACAACGGGCACCCCGTCCGCTCCGCCGAAATACATGCCCGATATCCCGGCCAAGATCACGACTCCCGAGACCGTCGAGACCCGGATCGGCACCCTGCACTTCCCGAACGGCGTCCCCGATAAGGAAACGACACAGAAGGTCTATGACCAGCTCGACTTCGGCCGCGGCGTCGACGCCTTCCTCAGGGGCATGTCTGCAACCCACTCTGCGCCGGCTTCGACGGCGCCGGAATCGAGACCAACAAGGGCATCGGGATCAGCGAGGACCTGATCAACGCCCGACAGCTGTTCCTGACCGCGAACACCACCACCGTCTATGTCACCCAATGCGTGGATCTCAGCGACGGACCGATGGTGGTGCGGGTCCCGCCGAAGATCCTCGGAATGGTAGACGACGCCGATTTTCGCTGGGTCACCGACCTCGGCTTCACCAGCCCGGACAAGGGGGCCGGCGGCGATTTCCTGTTTCTCCCGCCCGGCTATGTTGGCGAGGTACCGTCCGAGGGCTATTATGTTCAGAGGCCGCGGACCAACCGGCTGTTTCTCTTCTATCGCGCCTTTGTCGAGAAGGGCGACATTGCCGCCGCCGTGAAATACGTGAAGGCCAAGGCCGGCGTCTTCCCCCTCTCCGAGGCGGCCTCGCCGCCGGCGCCGGTCGTGGTCAACCTCTCCGACCTCAGGCTCAATACGATCAGCGCCAACGACTTCAGCTTCTACGACGAGCTGAGCGCGGTCGTGCAAAGCGAGCCGGCGGACTGGGTCGATCCGGATACGGTCGGCCTCTATGCCTCGATCGGCATCCGCAAGGGCCAGCCCTTCGCGCCCGACGAACGGATGAAGATGATCCTGACCGATGCCGTCGCGGTCGGCAACGCAATCGCCCGCACCAGCGTTCTCGCCCCGCGCGATCCTGCCGCGAAGATCTACCCGGACCAGCCATGGCAGAAGGTCTTCGTCGGCAACAGCTACCAGTTCCTGAACGGGGCGGAGCGTCTGCTCGATGCTCGCATCATGTTCTTCTACTACGCGACCGGAATCACACCGGCGATGGTCGACCCCAAGCCTGGGACCGGCTCCGTCTATGCCATCACCCTGCGCGACAAGGACGGGGCCTATCTCGACGGCGGCAAGACCTACAAGCTGACACTGCCGGGCCCGATCCCGGCCAAGCACTTCTGGTCCTTCACGGTCTACGACAACCAGACCCGCTCGCTGCTGCCGACCGATCAGAAGCTCGCGGGCGTGGACGGCTCGGTCCCGGGGCTGAAGATGAACAAGGACGGCGGCGTCACCATCTGGCTCGGGCCGAAGCCGCCGGCGGGTCATGAGAAGAACTGGATCCAGACCATGCCGGGCGGGGGCTACAACATCGCGCTGCGGCTCTATGGCCCGCTGGAGCCCTGGTTCGACCAGACTTGGCGACCGGGTGAGATCGAGCTGCAGCCGTGATTCGACCGGTATCAACGGACATGAGCGGCTCCCTCGTGCCGCTCGGGTGCTGATCTGGAGTAGATCGCGGTCCCATGCGAGCACAAAACAGCCCGGAGCACTGGCCCCTGCTCCAGCTCCTGCGCTACATCACCGCCGAGGGTGAGGCCTTTCGCAAGCAGCATCCGAAGGCGGACCATCTGCCGCCGCTGCACCAACTGGTCATCTACCACGGCGAACGGACCAGGCGGATGCCGGGCACCGTCCACCAGCTGGTGCGGACCCTGCCGGCGGCACTCGCGCCCTTCGTCCTGCAGCTCACCTACCAGCTGGTGGATCTTTCCGAGCGCACGGACGCCGAGATCCGGGATGAGGTCCTCACCCGCTTGGTCCAGCTGACGCTGCGCTGGATCTACAGCGACCAGCCGATCGAGCAGGTCCGCGACCGCCAGACTGCGAGGTTCCGCTGCTGAGGCTTCCGCGCGCAAGCTATCTCACGGCACTGCTTGCGGCGAACCTCAAGCCCGTGCTGCCACTACTGACATACCGGTAGGCCGTTAATCTTGGCGACAAGCGGTCCTCCGAAGTCGACTTCGCCGAGGTCAGGTCTTCACGCAAGGGAGCATGCAGCAGCTTGTTGAAGCGACGCGGTTGCGCGAGTACCGTTCGAGGTAACGGCGCGAGTGGGCAGGCTGATGGCGAGTATGGGGATGCCGATTGCGACCGCAGCCCTCGGTGACAGCCCCTCGTCAAGAACGGCGCTACCGACCGGATAGAAGCGGATGTCCACCGTGATCTACGATTTCGATTGGGACCCGGACAAGGCCCGATCGAACCAGAGAAAACACGGAGTATCCTTCCGCCTCGCAACTTCGGTGTTTCGTGACCCGTTGGCGCTCACGATCTACGACGAGGAGCACAGCGGCAACGAAGATCGCTGGGTCCCACTCGGTCAGGCGGAGAACGGACAGCTCCTCGTAGTCGTTCACACATGGAATTGGAGCGAGCCCGCCGAGGTCAAGGTACGTATCATCTCGGCCCGGCGAGCCGACCAACGCGAGAGCCGCGACTACCAGCATCCCCCGCGCTAGCGGTGCACCTGAGAGGTGGAAGCATGAAGACTCACTACGATTTCTCCAAGGGCGAGCGCGGCAAGTTTCACCGGCCGGATGCCGTATTTCGCCTTCCTGTCTACCTGGACCAAAAGGTGCAAAGTTACCTTGTGGCCAAAGCCGAAGCGAAGGGCGTCGACCTATCCGATTTGGTCAATGACCTGTTGCGGCGTGAGATCGAAATCATCGAAACCGTTGGGTGAGTCTGGGAAAATTCCATGGTACGTCCCCGATTTTCCGCGCCCTTCCCCTTGTCCTTGCCGGTGATGCCCACGTCGACGACCCAGTGTTGCCGCATGGCTTGCAAGATTGTGAGGAAATATCGCTGGAAACAACAGCGTCCACGTCAGAAGAATAGATTCACGCTGCATACCAGCACGTTTCGGTTCGCCCAATCCTCGCCTGCACGGAAACGGGTCCAGCGGTACCCGAGCTTGACCTTGATACCCTTTGCCGGCCGCCACGCCAGGCCACCGCCGAGCCAGTTGGCCGCGAGCTGACCGGCATTGGTGCCGAAGAATACCTCCTCTTCGAGATACGGCCGAAGCTTCAGCGGCGTCAGCGACCACGGGGCTTCCACCGTGATGTTGTCGCGCAGTCGAATGTCGTCGTCGCGCCAGTCGAAGAAGCGAAACTCGATACGCGCTCGGTTCGAGATGCGGAATCCGTTGAAGGTGTCGGCGAAATACGCTTCCAGGTAGCCACGGTCCTCGGGCTGCCAAATGTCGGTGAAACGGAACCAGGCGCGGCGATAACCCGCGCGAACGCTGAAGGCTGGCGTGAGCTGATATCCGAGTCCGATGCCGGTATAGCCCAGAAAGGGATCACCGAAATTGTTGCGGGTGGAGAGGTTGGAGCGCGATATCAGAAACCATTTTCCGCCGATACCGCCTTTCAGCAAGAGGGTATAGCTGGCGCCCGCATCCTGTTCCGCCAGGGCGGAAACCGAAAAGGCCGATAGCGCAAGTGCCAGCAGCGCGAGGAGTGCCGAAAACCGATAGGCCACAGCCTCGGCCGATCCTGTCGTCGATGAGCTCGACGAAGGCCCGCGTGTATCCAAAGAACGCTGATAGCGCCGGAAACACGCTCCCCCCAACTGGGTCACGCAGACCATGTTTCGAACGTCGGCCAGATTGGGAGGAGCGCCGTGTCGGGGACACCTTTCCGAGCCCCACGACGCGCCCGTTACGAATAGTCCGTCTCGCCGCCAAGCTTACCGCGGAAGATCCAGTAGACGCCGATCGTGTAGACCACGATCAGCGGCAGGGCGACCGCGCCGGCATAGAACAGGAAACGCAGCGAGTTATCCGGGGCAGCGGCATTGGCGACAGTGAGGTGGTAGGGGATCATGTAGGGCCACATGATCGTCCCCAGCGTCAGCAGGGCGGCGACGAAGAGTAAGACCGTGAGCGCGAACGGGCCCCAATCGAGTCGCCCGCGAGCAGTGGCGAAGATGCCAATGAAGGCGCAGAAACCAACTGCCGTCAGACCGAGGCTGACGGGGCCGAACCGGCCGGCCGCCTCGCGCAGCCCGTCGCTGATGTCGACGGTCATGGCCACGGCCATCGCCGACGCCAGCACCACCAGCAGCAGGAGCGCCAGCCAGAACACGCGCTCGCCGGCCCATTCTCGCAGGTGGCCATCGCTCTTCAGCTTCAGCCAGCCCGCGCCGAGCAGGGCATAACCGATCACAAGGCCGATGCCGGTAAGGATCGGGAACGGGTGCAGCCAGGTGAAAGAATGGCCGGAGAACAGTCCGTCTTCCACCGGGAGGCCGCGCATCAGCGCGCCGACGGCCGCACCCTGCACGAAGGCCACGACCACGGAGCCGAGAAAGAAGCCGCGCTCCCAGTGCCGACGCATCGCGCCGCTTCGTTCGCGGAACTCGAAGGTGACGCCGCGGAAGATCAGCCCGACCAGCATCAGCAACACCGGCAAATAGAAGGCGCCGGCAAAAACTGCATAGACCGCCGGAAAGGCACCGAAGAGACTTGCGCCTATGACGATGAGCCAGGTCTCGTTTCCGTCCCAGAAGGGTCCAATCGCAGCCATCATCCGGGAACGTTTCGCCTTGTCGTCGGTGGTGCCGAATAGGATGCCGACCCCGAGGTCGAATCCATCGAGGATGATGTAGGCCAGGATTGCAACGGCGATTACCGCGGCCCAGAACAGTGCCAGTGTGGTCGGCTCCATGGTCAGACCTCCTTTGCAGCGCCGGCGGCGCTGATCGCATCGTCGGCATGGGCGAACGGACGGCTTGGCGTGGTCCCGGCGACCGGATTGGCCTCACCCGAAGGCCCTTGGCGCAACAGCTTGTAGATGTACCAGATGCCGAAGCTCATGATGACCGCGTAGGTTAGTACGTAGACGGTAAGTGAGAACAGAACGTCGCCGGTCACGAGGGAGGGCGTAAACGCATCCTCGGTCCTGAGTAGCCCGTAGACCACCCAGGGCTGGCGCCCGACCTCCGCCGTGTACCAGCCGCTCAGGACCGCGATGAAACCCGTCGGAAACGAGAGGAACGTCCCCCAGAGGAACCAGCGTGTCCTCTCGAGCCGGCCGGCAGCTCGCAGCAGAAGGCCGATCCAGGACACCGTCAGCATGATCAGCCCCATCCCCACCATGATCCGGAATCCGAAGAACGGGATCGCGACCGGCGGCCAGTCGTACTCGGGGAAGGACTCGAGCCCTTGCATCGGTGAGTCCCATTTGCCGGTGGCGATCAGACTGCCCATCTTTGGTGTCTCGATGGCGAAGAGGTTTTTGCGTTCCGAACGGTCCGGCCAGGCCAGCCACACCTCGCTGCCGGGATCCTCGTTATGCCAGCGCGCCTCGATGGCGGCGAACTTGGCCGGCTGGTACTTGTAGACATAGAGCCCGGTCAGGTGGCCGACGAAGAGCTGCAGCGGGATCAGCACCGCGACCAGGCCGAGTCCCCAATGCAGCATCACCCGGCCCTCTGCTAGGTGCACCCGCCGCAGCATATACCAGGCGCCGGTGGCGGATACGCACATCGCGGTGGTCAGGAACGCGGCCAGCAACATATGCGGCCAGCGCACCATCATGACGGGCCCCAGCACGATCTTGAGCCAGTCGGCGGGGATGATCTTGCCATCGACGATCTCGTGGCCCAGCGGCACCTGCATCCAGGAATTGTTGGCCAGGATCCAGAACGAGGAGAACATGGTGCCGAGCGAGACCATCCAGCAGGCGAGCACATAGAAACCCGGGCGGACCCGGTTGCGGCCCAGCAGCATAACACCGAAGAAAGTGGCCTCTAGCATGAAGGCAGTAAACGCCTCGTAGCCCAGAAGCGGTCCCTGGATCGGCCCGGTGCGCTCGGCAAGAACGCCCCAGTTGGTCCCGAACTGGAATGCCATGACGGTTCCGGTCACGACCCCCATACCGAAGGAGACCGCGAAGATCTTGCGCCAGAAATCGAACACCCGGCGATAAATCTCTTTGCCGGTCACGAAGCGAGTGGTCTCGATCGTCGCCAGCCAGGCAGCCAGTCCGATCGTGAAGGCCGGGAAGATGATATGGAAGCTCACCACGAAGGCGAACTGGATTCGCGACAGGATCTCTGCGTCGAGGTGCATGGAGATGGTCCTTCTCTTTGTGGTGATGGACCCGGGATCAGCCCCGGGACCGACTCATTGCGCCGTGGGATCGTCCAGGCCGAGCACGTAGACCTTGGCGTTGGTCTGCTTGGTCGGCCAGACCGGTGAGGTGAAACCGGCCGCCAGGGCCACCTTCTGCGTCCCCTTGTCCATGTAGGTGATCACGCCGCCGCCAATGCCGCCGTCGAGCTCCTTCCTCCAGAGCTTTTCGCCGGTGGTACTGTCGAGCGCGTAGAAGTTGCCGCCGACGTCCTTGAAGAAGACGACGCCGCCCGCGGTCGGGGTCATCCCACTGACCACCGGATAGTTGAGCTTAGCCCGCCAAGCCCATTCGCCGGTATCGGCGTCGACCGCATAGACCCAGCCGTGCCAGTCGTCATCGCCATGGATCGGCTCGCCCAATGAATAGAGCGGGTTGAGCGTCGCCTGGCCCATCCACGGGGCTCCGACCGGCGCGGTTTCGAGCTCCTTGGTATCCGACATCGTGACCTCGTAGCACCAGTCGACCTCGCCGATGAGGATCAGGTTGGTCGTCGGCACATAGGCCGCGCTGTTCCATTCCGCACCACCGACCGGGCCGGGGCAGAAACGCACCGGCTTGCCGACCTCGAACGGGACGTCGACATTCTTCATCGTCGTCACCGGCACCTTGTAGAGACGCTCGCCGGTCGCACGGTCGAAGCCGTAGACATGACCGTCCTTCGGCGTGACGATCAGCATGTGCTTGCCGCCCCGGCTCTCGATCAGGATCGGCGCGTTCGAGACGTCCCAATCGTGCCAGTCGCGGCCGGTGATCTCGTAGTGGTACTGGTACTCGCCGGTCTTGGCGTCGAGCACCACGACCGAGCCGGCATAGAGGTTGTCCCCCTCGCGCACCATGATGTCGTAATCGGGCGCCGGGTTTCCGCCCGGGATGAAGATCTCGCCCGACGCGGTGTCGATCGTGTAGTGGGTCCAGGTCGCGCCGCCGCTGATCGGAATGCCGGGCTTGTTCTTCCAGCTCTCACCGGTCAGCGGATTCTTCACCAGCGGCCCGCGGACCTTGTCGCCCTCCTGATAGGGCAGAAGGTAGAATTCCCAGACGATCTCGCCGGTCTTGGCGTCGAGTCCGTACATCCGGCCCTTCACACCCTTGTAGTCGCCGCCGGCTTGGCCGATCCAGACCATTCCGTCCCAGGCGACCGGCGCTGCAGGAACCGATTCACCGATCGCGGAATCGGCGATCGTGGTCTCCCAGAGCTTCTTGCCGGTCTCGAAGTCATAGGCCACCACCCTTCCGTCCTGCAGCCCACGAAAAAGCGTGCCATCCAGAAAGGCGACCCCGCGGTTCACGCCCAGGATGCTCGGCGGGAATTCTTCATGGACACGCCAATTCTCGGCGCACGTGCTGGGGTCGAGCGAGAAGGTGTCGTGCTCTGTGGTCCCGATCAGAGCACCGTTGACCACGACCAGGCCGGACTCGAAGGACGTCAGGACATCGGTGTCATAGGTGCAGAGCACCTTCAGGTTGCCGACATTTTTCGTAGTGATCTCGCTCAGCGGCGAATAGCGGTCGCCCTCGAGGGTGCGGTTGTAGAGGGGCCAGTCGGTCAGCGCCGGATCGGCCGGTGTGGTGGCGGCGTCCGAGGTGACCTCGTAGGCGTCGTTCGTCGTGGTCGTCAGCGTGCCCTTCGGCGCGTTCAGGGTTCGCACCTCCTCGATCGCTTCTCCCCCGAGCCGATCAATCTCCACCGGGACATCCTGCGGATAGAAATCCATGAACAGGATCGATCCGACGCCGCCCAGGATGCCGAGGACGACCACGGCCACACCGGCCTTCACCCAGAAATGCTTCATGCGTGCTCTCCTCATCTAATGCCGCTTCGCCAACGCGAACAGTGTCACCAAATCGCCGACAGATAAGGTCTCTCGGCATTTCAACCGGCATCGATGCTTGCCGGTTGCCGTTTGGGAATATGTCCTTCGGCTACAGAAGCCGTATCGCCATGGGATCAGGTCGCCGTCGAGGGGCAGGCCATCTGGTCCGGAAAAGTCAGGCCATCTCTGCGGCGACCGACCCGGATGCCACCTCGATTGCCCGCCCGGCACCGGCCTGCTCCGGGATCATCAGATAGCTGGCGACGAAGAAGCACAAGGCACCTACTAGCGTGAAAAAGTTCGCGCCCCAGGTCCACTCTAGATTTTCGCTACCTGGTACGACGTAAGCGAACAAGGCGGCCGCCATGAAGGCGATGCAGCCCAGCAGATTGATCATCACGATCCACCAGCTCAGCTGACGTGGCTGATAGGACCAGAAGCGGTGGGAGACCTCGACCACGGCCAGATACCCGGAGACGAGGAAGCAGATACTGCCAATGACGTCAGGCATCCAAATCAGGATCTCCTCGCGCAGCCAGGTGAGCTGCGACAACATGGCGTCGCCCGTATTGGCATTGAACAGCAGGGTTCCGACGAACTGGATGAGACCGGAGCTGTAACCGGCGTTACGCGGTTTCCAGGCAAACCAGCGCCAACACGGTCGATCTCTGCCCGCCGGCGCGGCGATGTCCGCCACATCGCCGTTGATGGCCTCCTCCAACTGCAGTCCCGCAGCCGCGGTAAAAAAGATCGAACCGACGAAATAGACGCCATTGACACCGCTACTGTGCGCCAGCGCTGCGGGGCAATACTGCGGCCAGATCGCCGCGAAGCTCGCTACGGCGAAGCAGGCGGAGCCGATGACGAAAAGGACGGCGATCCACCAGGCCAGCTTCCGCGGCGCCCAGAGCTGCAGCCAGGGGCTAGCGGTCGGCGTCGCACGCAACGCAACGCCGTCGCTGTCCAGCTCGATAGGCGGAAGCCCCTTGCGGTGCCACCGCGAGTGGGAAATCCGCTGTCCTCCACCCGGCAGGTGCTCGACAAGCCGGGTAACGAAAAAGCCGAGGGCCCGGTTTACGGCCCTGGTGACATCCTGTTCGAGCTCGTCAGTGAGGGGAAGCATCGGGATCAGTCTACAATGCGCGGATCATGTTCTTCTACTATGCGACCGGGATCACCCCGGCCATGATCGATCCGAAGCCTGGAACCGGCTCCACCTACGCCATCACCCTGCACGACGAGAGCGGAGCCTTTCTCGATGGCGGCAAGACCTACGAGATGCACCTGCCACCGAACCTGCCGGTCGAGATCCGGGCCGTAACAGAACCGGGGCAGAAAAGCCCAAAGCATCCCGCCTGATGATCGAGCTCCACGTCCTCGGGGGAAGTCCAATGTGTCGCGAAAGGACAATCAGCTGGCCCAGCTGCTAGATATACTTTGGCGAGTCCACCGTGGTGCCGATCACCCAGTCGATACGGGAACATGAGCCAAAATCGAGGCCTTCGAGGAGGCCATGTCCAAGACCGGCAATGCGCCCTGGCTCCTGATCCAGGCCAATCACGATCTGATCGCGATCGGCGCGCGTTCCCGGCATGACCGAGCTCGACTACGAGGCTCGTAGCGGCGTCGACCAGCGCGACTACCAGGTGTCCTTCCGCTGCACCGGCACGATCAGCAGGATCATTTTCAGGCCGGGGCCGCCGGAGATGACCGAGGAACAGATGAAGCGGGTCGCGGCGATGAACACCAAAGGGGGATACTGACTCTTGCTCAGGTGGTGTCAACGGCGTTGTCACCACCGAAGAGACCGGGCTGCGGATTCGGGCATTCTTCGTAAGGGTCCGCAGCCGAGGGTAGAGGATTGGACCGGCGGGCCGGACGGCCTCCCAACGAGCACTCGAGCGCGGCCCTGAGTGGCGCTCGCTCGGATCGAGGGATCGACTCGATGCCTTCGTCTGCCTCGATAACAGGGTGGAGGGGGTACCAGCATTGACGACTGCAATCGAATGGAGCAACGAGCTATGAATCGATCGACTACGCGTCGACCTTGGAAACGATTGGGGCTTGTAGCGGTAGCCCTGCTATTCGGCATCGGCCTTGGCGCTGCCCAGGCCGAGGACACGGGCCCCCGCCACCATGCAAAGGGCCGATACGACGCCGCCAATTCCACTTATCGAGTGGTTGCGGGAGACGACCTCGACGCCATCGCCGAGCGCTTCGGCGTGACGCTACAAGAGCTATCGAAGGCGAACGAGCTGAGCTCGACGCAGATCGAGATCGGCCAGAAGATTGCGATCCCCGGCGAGCTTGCCGGGAGCGCGGGAAGCACCAAGGTGCAGGTCACCGGTGAGGCGGGCGAGAGCACCGGCGGTGCCGAGGTGGTGGTCACCGGAAAGCTCGGCTCGCCCAGCGCCACGACGACGCTCCCAGGGAACCAGCTCCCGCCGCCGGCGCCGAAGTTCGGCGGCGTGATCAAGGACGACGCGCTTCACTCCACACCCTGGTGGCCGCCGACAGTGGTGCCCCCAAAGGACGCACCCAACATCTTGCTGATCATGACCGACGACGCTGGCTTTGCCATTCCGAGCACCTTCGGCGGCGTCATCCCGACACCGAGCATGGATCGCATCGCCAAAGACGGGCTGCGCTACAACCGGATGTTCTCCACCTCCCTGTGCTCGCCGACCCGCGCCGCGCAGATCACCGGGCGCAACCACCACTCGGTCGGCTTCGGCGTGATCTCCGAGCAGGCCACCGGCTTCCCCGGCTACGACAGCGTCATCGGCGTGGACAACGC
>CAYYHR010000107.1:8944-11394 GCA_964471705.1 uncultured Chromatiaceae bacterium | reverse complement strand
CGCGTCGATCAGCTCGTGATCGACCTTTGGCACCGGGTCCGGCCAGATCAGGTCCTCCGCCGGGACCTCCGGGCCGAGATAGCGCGAGCGCGGGCCCATGTCCCGATGGGTCAGCTTGAACCAGGCGCGGGCAAAGGCGTCGGCGAGCTCTTCCGGGTTCTTCTGAAAATGACGGGCGATGGGCTCGTAGATGGGGTCCATGCGCATCGCCATGTCCGCGTCGGTCATGATGATCGGGACACGCTTCGAGGCATCGTCGGCGGCCGGCGCCATGTTCTTGTCCGTCACCTGCTTCGGCGTCCACTGGTGAGCGCCCGCCGGACTCTTGGTCAGCTCCCACTCGTTGCCGAACAGCATGTCGAAGTAGCTCATGTCCCACCGGGTCGGGGTGGGCGTCCATCCGCCTTCCAGGCCGCTGCCGATCTGGTCGCCCCCTTTGCCGCTGCCATAGCTGCTCTTCCAGCCCAGCCCCATCTGCTCGATGGGCGCGGCTTCGGGGGCAGGTCCGACCAGCGCCGCATCGCCGGCGCCATGGCACTTGCCGAAGGTGTGACCGCCGGCGGTGAGCGCGACGGTCTCGTAGTCGTTCATCGCCATGCGCGCGAAGGTCTCCCGAACCTCTTTGCCGGACTGAATCGGATCCGGCTTGCCTTCCGGCCCTTCCGGGTTCACGTAGATCAAACCCATCTGCACGGCGGCCAGCGGATTCTCCAGATCCCGGTGACCGGTATGGCGTGTGTCGCCGAGCCACTCGGTCTCGGATCCCCAGTAGGTGTCTTCCTCGGGCTCATACACGTCGGCACGCCCGCCGCCGAAGCCGAAGGTCTCGAGTCCCATCGACTCCAGGGCACAGTTGCCGGCGAGGATCATCAGGTCGGCCCAGGAGATCTTGTTGCCGTACTTCTGCTTGATCGGCCAGAGCAACCGACGCGCCTTGTCCAGGCCCACGTTGTCGGGCCAGCTGTTGAGCGGAGCGAAACGCTGCTGGCCCGAGCCCGCTCCGCCGCGACCGTCCCCGGTGCGGTAGGTGCCCGCGCCGTGCCAGGCCATGCGTATGAAGAGCGGCCCATAGTGGCCGTAGTCCGCAGGCCACCAGTCCTGCGAGTCGGTCATCAACGCGTAAAGGGCTTCCTTCACGGCCTGGAGGTCGAGCTTCTCGAACTCTTCGGCGTAGTTGAATGCCTCACCCAAGGGATTGGACTGGGGGCAGTTCTGTTGAAGCAGCTTCAGATTCAGCTGGTTGGGCCACCAGTCCCGATTCGACTTCATTTCACTGCTCGTGTGCACCACCGGGCACTTGCCCGCGTTCATGTCGGTTTTTTCGTCCACTTTTTCCTCCGAATCTTGGCTGCAGTTTTCGTCAGGTTCTTGCGCATGGAGCTATCGCGACTCCTCGGAGCAGAGCTACAGCGCAAAGCGGCGCTCGCCATCGGCGACGATGGATAATCGCAGCAGCAACTCGACCTTGTTTCGACTTAGGTTTCCTCTTCCCAATCACTGGCCGGACGCTCAACGCCGGAACCTGTTTAGAGCCTGGTCGCCACCTGGTGATCCTGCCAATTGATTATTCAGATTCCTGCGATAGCCGACCGCTATCCGCGGCAACGGCTATCGCCAGCACCTCCGTTTGCAACTGATCTGGGTCGAACCGAATGCTTCCAGGCCGGGGTGACGGCATTTGCAAGGCACTAGAGCTCTCCGACGTATTGCTCGTTAGCGAATCGTCGAGAATATCCTCGCAACCGTCACCAGTAGCTTTCGGTCCTGATGTGACCTGGCTCACCGCGGTGGCTTCTCTTCAATCCATGCAATTCGAGCGCCAGCTCCGTGTCGCGCACCATGACTTGGCTGCCGCAGATCATGACCTGCGACCGGGCGGCATTCAGAGCCATTCCTACTCTGTCCTCCAAGTCGCCGTTCCTGATGGCGGCGGGAATACGCCCTTTGACAGCAAGAGCCGTGTCCTCGCGGCTAACGAAGGGGACCATCGAAAATTGGCCCGCGTGCTGGTCGCCAAAGCTCCGAATCGTGTCCTGATAGCTGAGGTCCGCTGCCGTCCGTACGCCATGGACGAGGACCACTTTCGCAAACCGTTCCCATGGCTCCTCGGATTTGAGGATGGAGAGGAAGGGCCCGATCGCCGTGCCCGTGGACAAGAGCCACAGATGCTCGCCCTGGGGTACCTGGGGGAGCGTCAGCCGGCCGGCCGCCCGCGGCGCTACCCAGAGGGAGTCGCCTGCGCAAAGGCAGCTCAATCGATTCGACAAGCGGCCTCCCGGCACCCGATTGAAATAGAACTCCAGAACCGGCTCATGGGGAGCGTTGACATAGGAGTAGGGACGAGCGACCCGCTCCCCATCGATATCGAGCGCCAATCGCGTGAGCTGCCCGGCGATAAAGGGGTCGACGAGCGCCTCGACTTGGAGTGAATGCAATCCCTCTCTCCAACG
>CAYYHR010000107.1:0-8844 GCA_964471705.1 uncultured Chromatiaceae bacterium | reverse complement strand
AGTGGCGTCCAGGTCTCGGCCCTGCCCCCCAGGTCGGGACGCCCGATAGCGTTGATGAATAGGGCGTCACCGGTCAACAGATAGCCGTCATCGACGAGCAGATTCACCATTCCGAGGGTGTGGCCGGGAAGGTGGAGCACACGGACCCTTGCCGCGCCCAGGGTGAAGATCATCTCGTCCTGCAGGTACCGGAAGGGGAAGGTCGCGGGCAATAGATCATTCGTTTGAATGCTGTCGTACGGATGCAGCCAGTAATCCACCCGAACGGCCCCCGCCAGCGCCGCACCGCCGCTCAGATGATCGGCCTGCAAATGGGTGTCGAGCACGCCGCTGAGCTGCCAACCGCGCTCGCGGAGCAGTCGCCGGTAGATCTCGGTGTGGCGGCCAGGGTCCACCACCAGGGCCTCGCCGCCACTGGCGATGGCATAGCTCAGACAGCCCCGGGCCGGGCGGCTGATCTGAACGATGGTGAGCCGGGCGCCGTCAACGACCGGCCGCGCCTCGTAGTGGTCGCCCCAGGCCACCATTCCGCCTTCTAGGTTGAATGCCTGATAGTCGAGCCGTCGCAGGCCCTCGGCGACATGGGTCGAGGTATCGCCCTTGGCGCATACCACCAGGATCGGCCCGCTTCGGGGGAGCTTATCCCGCAGCCGCTCAGGTACCGCACGCGCCACCGCGGCGGCGATCTCCTCGTCGTCGTCCTCGAGATCGAGCAGCTCGAAGTAGGGGATATTGGTGGTCTCGATCGCTGACTTGCCCTCGATGCGCCAGGCATCGAATTCGTCTCGGTTGCGCACGTCCAGAATCGAAAAACGGCGACCCTCCGCCAAGTGGCGGTGCAGGTCGGCCGGAGTCCAGACAGGCATTTGGCTAACGTTCATGACATCGGCTCCGATGCAACAGACATTCTTGAGAAGTTTGGTCAGCTATTCTTGGCGCCAGTTCCTCGGCGGCCGCGCCCAGGGCGCGGGCCCATCGCTGCGACAGCACGGACATCGTTATTGCGAAGTGCTCGACTACCGAGTGCTCGCCTCCGAGAGGATCCGGCAACGACGCTCGGCGCGTTGCTGGTCCTGAGGTGAAACGCGCCTACTCATGGGTGGGGCCATCGCTGGCTGCGAAATCCCGACCCCATGACCGCCGGTTTGCGCCAGCGCACCGGATGGAACAGATCCCGGCTGTTGTGGTCCACTCGGCCAACGGTCGTCATGACCGCCTCGACGGAGCCGCGGTGAACGATACGAAGCCTCATTTCGTCCTCGCTTGCACGCTGAAGCAGCTACAAGCCAAAGGCAGCCTCCTGGTCCGGGGCAGTCATCGCCCGGTGCTCGTCGCCTTTGACCGCGGCCGGGTCTTTGCCCTCGACAACCGCTGCCCGCACATGGGCTTTCCCCTCGACCGTGGCAGCATCGAGGACGGAATCCTGACCTGCCATTGGCACCACGCCCGCTTCGACCTCGCCAGCGGCTGCACCTTCGACCTCTGGGCCGACGACCTGCCCACCTGTCCGGTCGAGCTACGCGGCGAGGAGGTTTGGCTGAGGGCCGATTTCGGTCATCCCGATCCCATCGGCCATTGGCGCCGGCGGCTCGAAGAGGGCATGGCCCATAACCTGGGTCTCGTCATCGCCAAGGCGATCCGCCAGCTACTCGCTGCCGGTGTGGCCCCGGCGGAGATCCTCCGCCAAGCGGCCCTGTTCGGTACCCGCCACCGCCATGGCTGGGGAGCCGGGATGACGATCCTCGCGGCGCTCGGCCGGCTCCTTCCCCTGCTACCGGAAGAGGAGACCTATCTGGCCTTGTTTCAGGGCGCGCGCCACCTGGCGATCGACTGCGACGGTGAGCCGCCGCGCCGTGACCCCGGCCCGCTGTCCAGTAGGCCGGATTTCGCCACCCTGAAGCGCTGGCTGCGCCAGTGGAGCTCGGTACGCCACCGCGCTGCGGCCGAGCGCACGGTCCACACCGCAATTGCGGCCGAGGCGACACCCGCGGCGCTCGCCGAGCTGCTGTTCTCGGCCGAAACCGACCGGATTTTCGCCGACGGCGGTCATTCCCTGGACTTCATCAACAAGGCCTTCGAGTGCCTGGACCTGATCGGCTGGGAGCACGCGGCGTCCGTCCTGCCGACCGTCGTCGGGCAGATGGTATCGGCCCGTGGGGCTGAGGAATCCCCGCAATGGCGCCAACCCATCGATCTCGCCGCGCTGCTCGAGAGGACCTTTGCCGAGATGCCGGCGCTCGCCGCCCAGGAGCGCGGCCGGCCATCCTGGCACGGCCATGGAGAGTTGTCGCTGAGGCTGCTCGATGAGCACCCGGCAGCGGTGGTGGAGGCGTTAAAAGAAGCCATGCGTACAGGCGCGCGACCGGTCGACCTCGGCCGAGCGCTCGCCTACGCGGCGGCCCTGCGGCTCGCCCGTTTCGGCCTGTCGAACGAGCATTCCGATTGGGAGAGCGCGCACCACGTCTTCACCTATTGCAACGCCGTGCACCAAGCGCTCGAGCGTATCGACGCCCGAGACCGCGCCCGGATGGAGTCGCCCGAGGTCCTGCGCGGCGTCTTTCACGGCGCCATGGCGATCTATCTCACCCGCTATCTCAACATCCCCCCGGCACCGATTCCAGGCGATGACGGCGAGGGTCTGGAGGGACTGGCATCCGACCCGGAGCTCCTGCGGAGAAAGCTGCTGGAGGCCTTCGACTGCCAGCGTCAGGTGGAGACGGCGGCGCGGCTCGTGGCCCGCTACCTCCTCCTCGACCATCCGCCGGGGCCGCTCATCGCGACTCTGGCCCACGCAGTGCTGCGCGAGGATGCGGGCTTTCACGCCTACCAGATGCTCGATGCCGGCGTGCGCCAGTTCCACGAATGGGGCGGGGGCGATGCCGGAAGACACATCCTGGTCGCGGTGGCCCG
This sequence comes from uncultured Chromatiaceae bacterium, assembly GCA_964471705.1. GTDB lineage: Bacteria > Pseudomonadota > Gammaproteobacteria > Chromatiales > Chromatiaceae > Thiosymbion. Next base: position 5,934 of record CAYYHR010000107.1, on the reverse strand, counting down.
GTACCTGGCGGCTCACTCACCGACCGAGCGCGCCAGTTACCAGACCGCGGTCAACGCCCGCCGGCTCCTGAGCGGCCGAGCGCTCCACGAAGAGCCAAAGGGGAATCGGAAGCCGTGAGATATCGATGAGTCGGGATCCTCCGGGTCCAACTGCTTTCAGGTTACGGGTGCTTACGATCATGCAGGTGTGGAGGCACCCCGGAAGATGAAAGATGAGCACGTAGCCTGTGGTGAGAAACGAACCGCACCGGAAAATCGCCGCAGGAGGCGTATCGGGAAGCGCCGGAGCCGAGCTTCACCCACCTACAGCCCCCGGACGCACCGGAAGGTTATGGCGCTGTAACGTCTCACCGGTGGGCGTCCGCAAGGGGTCACGTCTGCACGCAGTGGGAGTCACGTCCCGTCGCGGTCCGGCGGATGTGCTGGATGTCCGGTGCGCCGCCGGGGGACAATAGTGCTCACACCAGTCCAAAACGCTACGCGATCTCGAAGCATCCATGCTCAAAACGGCCGATCGATCCCCGAATGAATGCGCAGTTCAGGCGGCGATCGCGAAGATCTTCCGCGAGGCCCTTGCTTGCGGCACAGAGGAGGACTTGGTCCGCACCTGTCTCGCCGTGGCCGAAGAGCTGACGCAAAGCCGGTTCGGCTTCATCGGAGAGATCAACCGCCGCACCGGTAGGCTGGACGACATTGCCATCAGCGATCCCGGCTGGGAGGCCTGCCGGATGCCGATGCGGACCGGCCGCGGCCGGCGCCCTCTTGTCAGTCTCGAGATCCACGGCATCTATGGCCGGGTGCTGGTGGACGGCAAGGGCCTGTTCACGAACGACGCGTCCTCCCATCCCGACAGCATCGGCACGCCGCCGGGGCATCCGCCGCTTCGGTCCTTCCTGGGTGTGCCCCTGATCCACGCCGGCGAGACCATGGGCATGATCGGCTTGGGCAACCGCGATGGCGGCTACGGGCCGGAAGAGCTGGAACGTTTAGAAGGTCTCGCCTCGGCAATCGTGCAGGCGTTTCTCGGCAAGCGGGCGGAGACAGCCCTGCGCATGAACGAGCAGCGCCTCGGCGGAATCGTGGCATCGGCCATGGACGCCATCGTCTCGGTGGACGAGGACCAGCGCATCCGTCTGTTCAATCCCGCCGCCGTGCGCATGTTCGGCCTGGATGCGGCCGAGGCCATCGGCCAGCCCCTGTCGAGACTCCTGCCGGAGCGCTTCCGCGCCACCCACGAGATCCATGTGCGCCGCTTCGCCGAGACGGGGGCGACTACGCGCCGCATGGGAACGCTGGGCGAGATCAGCGGCCTGCGCGCCGACGGCGATGAATTCCCCATCGATGCGTCCATCTCCCAGACCAGGGTGGACGGAGCCGAGACCCTTACGGTGATCCTGCGGGACATCTCGGAGCGCAAGCAGGCCGAGAATGCCCTGCGCGACATCGAGCAGCGGCTGCGGCTCGCCCTCGACTCCGCCTACCTCATCTCCTTCGAATGGGATATTCAGCACGACCAGGTGCGGCGCCACATCTCCACCGATCCCGTGCTGACGCCAACCGAGGAGATGGCGCCCGGCACCTTCGCCGAGGTGCGCCAAGTGGTCCACCCGGAGGATCGGGATCAATTCGACGCCAACGTCCAGGTCGCCTTGGAGAGTGAGGACGGGTGCTACGAGAGCGAATTCCGCCTCCTGCACCCGGACGGCCAAGTGGTCTGGCTGCACGAGACCGGGCGGGTGGAACGGGACCCCCGAGGCAGGCCTGCCAAATTGATCGGACTGTCCCAGGACATCACCGAACGGAAGCGGGAAGAGTCGGCCTTGCGCCAGGAACAGGCCAAGATGGACAGCGTCATGCAGGCCACCGACGTGATGCTGGTCCTGCTCGATCCGGATTTCAACTTCGTCTGGGTGAATACCGCCTACGCCCGGACCTGCCGGATGCGCCCGCAGGAGATGGTCGGCAAGAACCATTTTTCGCTGTATCCCAGCGATGAGAACGAGGCGATCTTCCGCAGGGTACGGGATACGGGCCAGGCGGTCTTCTACAAGGACAAGCCGTTCGAGTTCCCGGACCAGCCGGAACGCGGTGTGACCTACTGGGATTGGAGCCTGACACCGGTCAAGGCGCCCAACGGCGCGGTCAGCGGCCTCGTCTGCTCGCTGCGGGAGACGACCCGTTACAAAAGGACCGAGCAGGCCCTGCAGGCGAGCGAGGCGCGCTTTCGCGAGTTGGTGCAGAATGCCAACAGCGCCATCATCCGCTGGAACCGCAACGGCACCATCACCTACTTCAACGAATACGCCGAGCGCTTCTTCGGTTGGCCCACCGAGGAAGCGATCGGCCGACACGTTGGCATACTCGTGCCCGATACCGAGACCACCGGCGCCGACCTCACGGGACTGCTTGAGAACATCGTCCTCCACCCGGAGCGCTACGTGAACAACGTCAACGAAAATGTCCGTCGCGACGGCCGCCGGGTCTGGATGAACTGGACAAATCGGGCGATCCGTGACGACTCCGGCGAGATAACGGAGATCCTCGCCATTGGCAACGACATCACCGCCCTGAAGCGCGCCGAGGAGGCACTGCGCGAGGCCGACCGGAGCAAGGACGAGCTCCTGGCCACCCTGGCCCACGAGCTGCGCAATCCGTTGACCCCGATCTGCAACGCGGTGGAGATCCTCAAGCTCCAGGGAGTCCCGGAGGCTACCGCGCAGACCGCCCGCGCGATGATCGAGCGGCAGGTGGCGCACATGGTGCGCCTCATCGATGATCTACTGGACGTGAGCCGCATCAACCGCGGCACGCTGCGGCTGCAGAAGGAGCGGATCGAGCTGGCAGCGGTCCTGACGCAGACCCTGGAGGCATCGCGACCGCTCATCGAGCGCGCCGGTCACCTTCTCAAGCTTTCGCTGCCGCCCCGGCCTATCTACCTCGAGGCAGATCCCATCCGCCTTGCCCAAGTTTTCTCGAACCTGATCGACAACGCCAGCAAGTTCACCGCCAAGGGGGGCCGCATCGGCGTGAGCGCCGAGTGCGTCGGCACCGAGGTCTGGGTGAAGGTGGAAGATTCCGGCATCGGCATTGCAGCGGAGCATCTCCCCGGAATATTCGAGATGTTCACGCAGGTACCCTCGACGCCGGGTCACACGCAACCTGGACTCGGGATCGGGCTGGCACTCGCGCGGATGCTGGTGGAGATGCATGGTGGGCGGATCGAGGCGCGAAGCGAAGGGGTCGGCAAGGGCAGCGAGCTCATCGTGCGGCTGACCGCCGCGCAGCCTCCTGAGCCGCAAGCGGCACCACAGGAGAAGCCGGAGATGCAGGCCACTGTTGCCCGCCGCATTCTCGTGGTGGATGACCAGGAGGACATCGTCCAGTCGCTCGCCATCCTGCTGCGCGCGTACGGGAACGAGGTGCAAACCGCAAAGAACGGCCGCGAGGCGCTGGAGGCGGCACAGGCCTTCCGCCCGGACCTGGTGCTGCTCGACGTCGGCATGCCCGGGCTCGACGGTTACGCCACCTGTCGGCGCATGCGCGAACAGCCTTGGGGAAAAGACCTGGTGATCATCGCACTGACCGGCTGGGGGCAGGAGAGCGACCGTCGCAAGACCAAAGAGGCCGATTTCGACGACCATCTGGTTAAACCGGTCGCACCCGCCACCCTTGTCGATGTGCTGGCAAAGGCAACCGATCGGCGGGCGTGATGTCCCTCGTCCCCAGGGCATCACCCTGGGCCAATAACCAGTGTCTCATTTGGAGACGCCCAGCCTGCATTGACCGCACCGGGAAATGACCACTCCGGAGTGCACACGCCGACGGCGTGACGGATGCCCGCCCCCCCGCATCCCTGTGGAGGCGCAACATTCGCCGATATCGGAGATGACGGTGGCGATGGTCGGAAACCGCCCGCCGGCCGCGATCTCGAGGGCCGCATGCACATAGGCGCCGGAGGAAGGACCCACGAACAACCCGCGCTCGGCCAAGCGCCGGCACATTGCGGCGGTCGGCTCGATGCCGACACGGGTTTTCACGTCGGTTAGACCCTGGCCCAGGATCGGCGGCACGATGTCGCCTGGCGCCCCGAGCGGCTTTCAGGCCCTCGTTGCCGGAGAAAGGCTCCGGGATCACGGCGGCGATGAAGAGATCCGGAGCAGTGTCCGGCACCAAACGCCCCACGCCCATGAGGTGCCGCCGGTGCCGACGCCTGGCACCAGCGCGTCCGGAGGTGCCCCGGCGAGGGCCCATACCTGCTCCAGGGGGTTGCATACTTACTGTATGGTAGTGCGCGTGCCAGCTCAATAGGTTGCTGTATTGGTCGCACAACCAATAGCGATTCGGATGGGCCAGGGCGAGCCGCCCCCAAAACGCCCTTGTGTCGGTCAACGAGGGCACTGCGAGATGATCCGGAAGGGAGTGCCAAACGCCGACGATCTCCAGATGACGTTCCCGGGCGCGATCTCTATATGAGGTTGCGCGCCTGCACTAGATTCTCAATCAGGGTGGTCTGATCCCCGGCGCGTCCGACCAGCAGGCCGCAGTTCTCCTGTATGTAGCCGGCGCTTGTAAGGACGGCGATGCGCTCGCGTAGCTCGCGTGGCAGGTGCAGTGTGAGGCGCTCAACGTTCCCCGTGACAGGGGGCGTTGTGTCCCGCAGCGTTGCATCGACTGGAGCCCTACACGATCGACTCCCATGGTTGCCGTCAAGGCTGCAGCCATCATCAACCCGGGCTTGAGCGCCGGCCGACCTCGACCCGACCGGCGACGACCCGCACCGGGTAGGTGGCCACCGGCTCGTAGGCCGGTGCGGCGAGGTCCTCACCGGTGCGCAGCGAAAACTTCGCCCCATGCTTGGCGCAGCTCACTACCTCCCCCTCGATCTCGCCGTCCGACAAGGGATAAGCCTCGTGACTGCATTCGTCCTCCAGGGCGAAGAATTCCCCACCGACGTTGAACACCACGACGGGGATGCCGTCGACAGTAAGGGTCGCGCGTTTTCCAGTGCCAATTTTCTCTGCCGGTCCAAGGTCCACCCATTCACTCATAACCGCGTCCCCGAATATCTACTCGGTACTGACCTGCTCTGGCGCCTCGTCCTGCAGCGCCGCCCTGAGGGCATGCCAGCTCAAAGTAGCGCACTTGACGCGCATCGGGAACTGGCGAGCCCCGGCCAGCGCCGCCAGCTCGCCCAGCTCGGCCAGCTCGGCCTCGTCGGTAGCCGCCTCCTCCATGGTGAGCAACCGGTGCATCCTGTGGAACAACTCCTCGGCCTCTGTAACGGTCTTTCCTTTGATCCGCTCGGTGAGCAGGGAGGCGGAGGCTACCGAGATGGCGCAGCCGCTGCCCTGAAAGCTGATGTCGGCGATGCGCTCGCCCTGGAGCCGCACATACATCCGCAGGTGGTCGCCGCACAGGGGGTTGTCGCCCTCCACGCTGCGAGAAGCATCGGACATCCCGCGGAAATTGCTGGGATGGCGGGAATGGTCCAGGATCAGCTCCTGGTAGAGGTCCCGCAGATCTCCGTACGCGTCGCTCATGCCAGCACCTGCCGCGCATAGCGCAAGGCCTCCACCAGCCGGTCGATCTCCTCCCGGGTGTTGTAGAAGGCCAGGGAGGCACGGGTCGTGGCGGGAAGCCCATAGAATTCCATCAACGGCATGGCGCAGTGGTGACCGGCGCGTACCGCCACGCCCCGGTGGTCCAGTACGGTGCCCAGATCATGTGCATGAACGTCCTCCATCACAAAGGAGATCACTGCGGCCTTGTGGGGTGCCACGCCGATGATGCGCAGCCCGGGCAATTCACCCAAGCGAGCAGTCGCGTAAGCCAGCAGATTCTGCTCATGGTGTTGCGCCGCCTCCCGGTCCAGAGCCTCCAGATAGTCGATGGCGGCAGCCAGACCGACCGCCCCGGCGATGTGCGGGGTACCCG
>CAYYHR010000106.1:7533-11484 GCA_964471705.1 uncultured Chromatiaceae bacterium | reverse complement strand
GCCTGCACCTCGAGCTCTCCTCGAACACGATGAGGATTACTCGGATGCGAGCAGAGATAGGATCGGGGCACCAATGCTTTCGTCAGGGCGCTGATGTAGTCACCCAACCACACCAGCTCATAATGGTGGTTGCGAATCTGCACCCGATCCATGTTGGCTCGGGTGGTGTTGTCTTGCGGCAGATGGGCAGTGAAGCCTCCGGTGTTGACGTCGGTAGACATGGCGCCGAGCATCAGTAGCCCGTCGGTTTTCTCCATCTGAGTGCGGACCGCATCCCGGCTCAAAGCTCCCATGTACACGCCGACGAACTGGGGATGCATCTCGGGCAATACCGATGATAGAGCTGCTCTCCACCCGGTCCATGAAGTCCAGGACATAGTCCCCGGGGACACCGAACATATGCGCCAGGCCAAGCTGCTCGAGACGTGAGATCAGATATACACCGACTATCGTGTTCTCCATTTATGCTGTTCTCCGCGGTTGGAGTGCTGGCTCGATGCCCCGATTCTCTGCCGGAGGGCGGACCTTAGCAGATAACTCATTACTTGATTCTTGCCATTTATTTACGACATCTCTTGCAGCCCTGAAAGCTTCGACAGCCGCCGGAAAGCCGCAGTAGGCTGTTGAATGGAGCAGAACCTCTCTGATTTCCTGCACTGTGCATCCGTTCCGATGAGAACAATCCTTTCTGAACGCCTGCACACGACGCAGAGCGTTTCAGGTCGCAGCGCTTATCGATATCGAGCTCTTCGAGCGTTTGCGCACGCTGGACGAGGAATACGCGCATTTCCAGGGCGAGCTGGCACAGGCGTTTTCAAATGTACCGCCGGAGGAGGGAATGGCTGTCATCGATGAAGCGGTTTGCGCAGCTCGCGGCTCAGGATGAAGATTGACACCATGGCCACAGCGGTCCCGAATGATCCGGATCATGTGCCGATCCTCGCGACGCTGATTGCATCTTCTGCGGATGTGCTCGTCACGGGATATAGTGATCTGTTGGCATTGAGAGGTCGCCATCCAGTCGAGACTCCTACGCAGTTTGCGCGTTGGTTGTGACCTTTGGTTACCCAGATGGAGTCAAGTGTCGCCCGAGCCCGTGCGAGCCCTGGTCAGGGGCACGAAGGCGACCCCCAGGATATCGGTCGTGACGAGAGAGCCATCCGGGCGCTTCTCGATCACGACGAGCTCTTGATGTCCGTACCTGGGGCCGACCGGGATCACGAGTCGGGCGCCCTCTCCGAGCTGGTCGATCAGCGGCGTAGGCACGGCAGGGGCGGCGGCCGTGACCAGGATGCCGTCGAAGGGTGCTTCCTCCGGCCAGCCCTCGTAGCCGTCGCAATGGCGACACTGGACGTTGTCATAACCCGAGCGCGCGAGCCGTTCGGATGCCTGCCGCGCGAGCTCCGCGATGATCTCTACCGAATAGACCCTGGCGACTACGCGGGAGAGGACAGCCGCCTGGTAGCCGGAGCCGGTGCCCACCTCCAGCACCCGGGCCTCCGGACCGCACTCGAGCAGGTCCGTCATCAGGGCGACGATGTAGGGCTGGGAGATGGTCTGGCCGTGGCCGATGGGCAAGGGGCCGTTGGCATAGGCATAGAGCTGCTCGTCGGCCGGGACGAACTCGTGGCGCGGGACCTCTGCCATGGCCGCCATGACCCGCGGGCTCAAGGTGTCGCGGCCGATCATCGAGCGGGTGTAGCGGACCTCCGCTTCGATATCTTCGAGCATTTTCTGGCTGCCGGCTTTCATGGCTCTCCCCCTTGGACTGCCGGTACCTCGACCAGGGCTGCCCTTCGGTTCTCCCTGTATTGTCGAAAAGACGACCCCCCCTGCCGGCCAGACGACACCTCGGCTGTCGGCGACGTTCCTCGTGGCTGATTCGGAATCAAAGCTCCAGGCGCTCGTCGATATCTTGCTCGGAAAGATCCCTCAGGATACGGGAGAGGATCTCCCGGCAACGGGGCTCCTGACTCGATTTCCATCCCCTCCTGACGGCAAAGAAGAACCGAGCCAGCGCCCTGTTCTCCTCGCCACTCAAGCCGTCCGTGAACCCCTTTTTCTTCAGCGGGCTGTCGGGTACCCGGTGCGGGGAATCCTCATCCGCTGCTCGGCGGCCATGCGACCAGTTCATCGCCTGGGCGCAGTAGAGAATGACGCGGTCCAACAGGATGAAGGGAAACCTGGGATTGGTGACCGGGCCCATCGCAAAGTGCTCGAAGCCGAGCTTCTTCTTGATGTCGATCTTTGCCAGAGTGTTGCTGCCGAACGCTCCCAGCGCAACTCCGGCAGCGGCGCCGATCAGCGCACCGGTGCCGAAGGACAGGCTACCGACACCGAGATCGATGAGGCCACCCGTCGCCGCGCCACTCGCCGCGCCGGCAAGTAGCAACTGCCGCTTGCTCAGGCCCAGGGATTCTTTGACTTCATCGGAGAACAGATCCTTGGACAGCAGGGACTCCGCCGGCAGGTTCCAGACGTTGTGGTGGAAATGGGCCCGTATCTGCTCCCTCGCCTTCGTCTCCATCCCGCGCAAGTCGTCCTGAAATGCCTCGATCATCCGCTCGCGGACCGCCTCGCGCTCGGCATCGGTCCGGACCTCTCCGACCTTCAGAACGCGGCTGACCTTGAGCGCCAGCGCATCCTCGAGCAGGCCCAGGATCGTGGTGACGGTCTGGTCGATACGCCGTTCCCAGTCCCGCTCGAAGGCCTGGATGGTCGCCTCCAGCTGCGGCTCCCAGCGCTGGTCCGTACCCTTCAGGGCCTGCAGGAGCCGTAGCCTCTCGGCATAGGTGGCGCGATGGGCGTTGAACTCGCGCACCGAGTTGAAGGTCCGGCTCAGGGCATCCTGCCAGGCCGGCATGTGCCGGCGCTGACTGGTCAGGTTGTTGAGCACGGCCATGCGCGGACGTCCGGTGAGCCGCAGCAGCTCCATCTCCGTGCGGTCCTTTTCCTTGATGCGCTTGGAGCCGTCGACCACCAGGATGATCCCCGCCCCCTGGGAGATGGGCTCCAGCAGAGCGCGGTCGTGGCTGAACAGTGAATCGCTCCGGTGCGCCGCGACGAAGGCGCCGGCGAGATCGATCTCGTCCTGGTGCGACTGGAACCATTCCAGGATTCGGGTCGGGTTCTGGAACCCCGGGGTGTCGATGAACCTCAGGATGGTTTGGCCATCGATGATGACCGGATAGCTATCCGCGCGCGTGGTGGTTCCGGCACGCTTGTCGATCTCGATGCGGTCGTTCTCCGTCAGGGTGGATACCACCGAGGACTTGCCCGCGTTGGGGTGGCCCATGATGGACAGCACCGGGATGTCGGTCGTCATTCGGCCCCCCCATCGGCGGGCTCGTTGCCACCGTCTGCCGGGGAGGACAGCATCTCTAGTCTGAGATAGGGATCTCCCATCTGGTCGATCTTCCGTTTCCAGTCTGAAAAATCGAAATCGCTCAAGGGCGGCAATGCGTCCTCGCCTTCCGGATCACCCACCAGCGCCAACAGGATCGGTGCCTCCTTTCCGGCTTGCGCGCGAGCTTCCCGCAGGAAGAGCAGCTGCTCGGTGATCGGCGGCTGGGAGCCGTCCTGTACGATGGCGATCCGTGGCGGAGGTGACTCCCAGTCCCCCTCCCGGATCAATGCGAGCGCCCGATCGGACATCGCGCTGCCGCCGCCGATCCTGATCCACTCCGCCACCCGCCAGCCGGAATGGGTCAGCAACATGCGCTGCAGTCTGGCATGGTCCGATTCCAGCAGAAGGTCGGCCACATCTACATGGATCATCAGGATACAGGCGTCCGCGGCGATCGCCCCGGCGGATGCATCCGCGTGCCCCTCATCGGAGACCGGCGGAGCAGCCGGCGGCACTCGAAGCATCGAGTCCGCCGACGTCGAATCCGCCCGAACAGGAGTTGGTGGCGGTGCTTCAGCCTGCTCGGGTGTTTCCCGGGGCTCGAC
>CAYYHR010000106.1:0-7433 GCA_964471705.1 uncultured Chromatiaceae bacterium | reverse complement strand
AGATCGGCCGCGCTCAGGAGAGAAAGGGGGTCCTTCAGGGAGATCCGCGATCCTGCGATCTGGTCCAGGGTCGGATAGCCGAAACCTTCACCGAACAGCCAGCTCCAGGGGAGGGCGATGAGCCGGACGATGCCGTGGATGGTCTGCGGCTGCACATCCAAAGCCGAGCCCCAGCCGAATGCAAGATCGCTGAACCATTCGAGCGACACGGTCGTGGTAATCGCACCCAGGTTGAAGCCGATGCCGAGCACCTGCGCCACGATCAGAATCGGCAGGTAGGATGCGGGTCCGTAGAGGGCATAGTGCGAGCGCAACGAGCCTGCCCTCGCTTTCGCCTGGTCGCGGAGATTCGCCGGCAGATGTCCGATGCGTTGACGCCGAATCCAGTTCGTCACGCTCGAGAGCAGCGATCGGATCAGGTTGGACAGGAAGGACACATCCTCCGCCGCCTTCGCCACCAGTTGCGAGCGGCGCAGCGTCCAGGCGGCGATGGCGCTGGACGCCAGCAGGATCTGCACCAATACCAGCACGAGCAGATACCAGGCGACATTGACCGGGTGAGTGCCGTCATAGCGCAGCAGGGTCGAGGCGACACCTATACCCGCGAAGAAACCGAGGATCCCGAGCCCAATGCTCACCAACCGCTGGCCCCGGGCGAAGGCCGCGCCCGGCAACAACGGGAGCAGCGCGGGATCCTCGAGCGTGCGTCTCTGCTCCAGCCAGTGGTGCAGGGCAGCGACCCGGTGACGGACACTGTGCTCCGGTGCGGACGCGGGCAGCTCGTCGCGAATGTGCTCCAGGTAAAGCCGGCGGTCGCGCTCCGCGAGTCCTGTGCGCTCGGACGGGTGCTCGCGGATCTCTCGCTCGTCGCCATCGACGTAGTAGTCGAAGTCGATCAGGTCCGGTACTGTCCAGCGATCGTGCATGGCTGACGGCTGTGCCCGGCCGGGAGATGGGTCGTACCGTGGGGAAAGCGGGTCCATTGGTCGGTCAAACAAGGGAACGGAACGAGGAGAGCCATTCCCTTTGGCAACCCAGAATGCAGGTTATCTTGGGTGGTCGGGTCGGATCAAGGTGCAGGCCGTCGTTTCGGATCCATAATTCACGGTAACCTCTGGTCTTCCCCTCGGGCTTCGGAGCTGAGCTGCTGGCGGGTATGGAGCATCTCCGTCAGCCGGGCCTGAATCTGGCCATTCAGGCTGTCTGCCGGGTACTCCCCGGAGGTATCGGGCAAACCCGCCCTTTGCCCGCTCAGCAGCTCCAATGCCTGGTCGACGTGGCGCACGGAGTAGATTCGGAATTTGCCCTGAGCCGCCGCCTCGATCACGTCCGCGCGCAGCATCAGGTGCTTGCGGTTGGCCTCGGGGATGATTACCCCCTCGTCGCCGGTCAGGCCGCGGGCGGTGCAGATGTCGAAGAATCCCTCGATCTTTTCGTTGACGCTGCCGATGGCCTGGACCTCCCCATGCTGATTCACGGAGCCGGTGATTGCCAACGACTGTTTGAGGGGGATGTCGCCGATGGCCGAGAGCAGCGCGCACAGCTCGGCCGCGGAGGCACTGTCTCCTTCCACCGTTCCATAGGTCTGCTCGAAGACCAGGCTGGCGGAGAGGCATAGGGGCTGAAACCTGGCATAGCGGCGGCCGAGGTAAGAGGAGAGGATCAGGACACCCTTGGCGTGTATCGGGCCGCCCTGGTCCACCTCGCGCTGGATGTCCACCACTTCGCCGTTGCCGATGCGCGCCGTGGCGCTGATGCGCGTGGGTGCACCGAAGGCATAGTCGCCGAGCTGGATCACGGACAGGCCGTTGACCTGTCCGAGCTGGACGCCGGCGGTATCGATGAGCAGGGTGCCGCGCAGAATCTCCTCCTGGAGGCGCTCGCGCATCTGATCCAGCCGGTGGTGCTGTGCCTTGCGGGCACTTTCCAGGTGCTCCCGGCGAAGGGTTTCGTCCCCCGATCGGCGGGCCAGGTAATCGGCCTCCTGCAGCAGGTCGGAAAGCCCTCCCAGATGGATGGACAGGCGCTCGGCATCCTGCGCGCGCCGCGCTGCCAGCTCGATGACCAGCTCCACCGCGCTCCTGGTCAGCGGCAGCAGCTTTTCGCTCTGCTGCAGGCTCGCTACCAGGCGCGCATAAAGGGTCTCGTTCTCCGGCAACCGGTGCATGTCTTCGGCAAAGTCGGCCGCCACCTTGAAGAGTTGGCCGAAGTCCGGATCGTAGGCCTTGAGCAGGTAATAGAGGAGGCGCTCCCCCACCAGGACGACCTTGAGATCGACAGGGATGGCCTCGGGCTCCAGGGAGGTGGTGCTCGCCAGGCTCAGCAGGCGCTCCAGGGAGTCGATGCGGATCTCGCGCGAGCGCAGCACCCGCTTGAGGGCGTCCCAGGCGAAGGGGTTGGTGAGCAAGCGCAAGGCGTCGAGCACCAGGAAACCGCCATTGGCGCGGTGCAGGGCACCGGCCTTGATGAGGCTGAAGTCGGTGACGAGGGTGCCCATGCGGGCGATGTGCTCGACGCGCCCGATGAGGTTGAGATAGCTCGGGTTGTCCTCGTAGACCAGGGGCGCCCCGTCGAGGTCGGCGTTGTCCACCAGGAGATTGACGCGGTAGCGGACGAAGGGGGGATCATCCGGGCTCGGCGCCTTGCCCTCCTGGCCGTCCCCTTCGCAGAACACCTGGCCGTTATCGATCACATCGCGCTTGACGGCGGCCAGATAATCCAGCACCACGGGTAGATCGGCGTAGTTGGATTCCAGCTCCGCCATGAGGGTGGTCACCGTGGTCTCGGTGATCTCCCGGTTGAGGTCCTTGAAACGCCGCCGCATCTCTCGCTGCCACAAGGGGACTTGGCTCAGGGTCTTCTGCAGCTCCTCGCGGAGATCTTCGATGACCTTTCCGATGCGCTCCTTCTCCTCCTCCGGCAGCTTGGCAAACTCCTCCGAGCTCAGGATATGCCCGTCCACCACCGGCGCCAGGGTGTAGCCGTTGGGGGTATGAATCAGCGCAATCCCCCGCTCCTTGGCATCGTGGCCGATGGTGCCCGCCGCCTGCTCCTCACGATCCTTGAACTCCTGCTGAATCTCCTCTGCCCGGCGGGTGTAAGTCTCGCTCTGAAAGGCCGCGGGGACGGCGTTGAGCAGGTCCTCGACCAGTTGATGCATGTCGCTGCGCAAATGGCGTCCGCGGCCCGGGGGCAAGCGCAAGGCGGTGGGGCGGTGATGATCGTCGAAGTCGGCGACATAGCACCAGTCGTCCGGTGCCGCCGCCGCGTGACGCCGCTCTTCGAGGGTGCTTGCGATCAGGGCGTGCTTGCCGAGCCCCGCGCTGCCCATCAGGTAGAGGTTGTAGCCCTCGTGATCCATGCCGACACCGAACCGGATGGCCTCCATGGCCCGCTCCTGCCCGATGTTGGCGCCCAGGGGCTCGAGGTCGGCAGTGGTCTCGAAGCCGACTGCGGAAAGATCGCAGGTCCGGTAGAGATCCTCCGCAGGGAGCGGTCGCGGCAAATCTGTTGGAATCATCCCTCGTTCCGATGATCGCCTAGAGATGTTCCGGCAGGTGCTTGCGTATCGCGGCGCTATCCTGGGTCGTCAGGTTTTTGTCCACCTCGCCGGCCACCGTCTGCTCGAGGGAAGTGGACCGATGTTTGCGCAACAAGCCCAGGAAATGGGGGGCAGCGACCACGTAGAGCTTTCGAAACGCACCTTCGTTGCGGGCTGCCTCGAGCTGGCCGCAGACCTGGAGGGCGAAGCGGTCCGTCCCTTCCTCCTTGCGCGAGGCATCCGCACCGAAACCATGGGTGCCGGCTCCGGGATTCTGGTCGCTTCCGGACCTGTCCGTTACCAGGTCGCCTTCATGCAGACGCGCCTCGGGATAGAGGAGATCGCGTATCTCCTGGAGAGGGCCGGTGGACGTTTCGGCAGCGAAGAACCGAGCCCGACTGTTGTCCGCTACTAAGACCCAGATTGCCATTTTCTTATACTTCTCCCGTCGAGCCACCTCTGACGCCAGGTGGGAAGGCGAATGTGCTATTGAGAAGCCGTACCCGCTCGCCATCCGAGTCCTTACCCGGGTCCCGACCTCTACTTTGAGTGTAACAGGTCCAAATGATGCACAGGGTAGGGAAAGGGCCCCGTCGAACGGTCACAGGAGGTGCAGTCTGGTGGGCGGAAATGTATCTGCAGGTGCGCTCGTGAGGGAGCGTCTGCTGCCCGTGGGTAGGTGTCGGCAGCTGAGGAATGGAACATCGCCGGGGCGGCGGATCGATCGGATCATTCGCGGCAGGATCAGACCCGACGGGCAGTGCCGACTCACCCTGCGCGCAACTTAGGATCAAGGCATCAACGCTTTCCTAAGGGGGCAGGGAGCGCTCGGAAATCGTTCTGACGGGGCTGTCCCGGCCGCGACACCGATGAAGTGGTGCCGCAGACCGGGAAAACGCCATGAGCAGGGCAGCTCGCCACGCTCACCACGGATCAGACGGCATTATTCACCGCCGCACTTGGCCTCTTTCGTGTCCTTGCCGTCGCCGCACTTCTGTTCCGTGGTGCTTTTGTCATGATCGCACTTTCCTTCCGCGGCGCTCTTGTCGTGATCGCACTTTCCCTCCGCCGTGCTCTTGTCATGGTCGCACTTTCCTTCTCCACCTTCGTCGTTGCTGGCGACGACCATGTGGTCGCCTGGCTGCTGAGCAGTGAAAGGATTTTCGGTAGCAGCAGCCGGATTCACTGCCCACAGGGCTCCTGCGAGGGCGGCGCCGATAACGGCGGCAACAGATCTGGCACGGGTCTTCTCAGTCATGGTTTCCTCCGGAGTTGCAATTTTTGGGCGGTTGTTAGTAGCCGGCAATCCCCCGCTCAAAGGTCCGGGCAAAATTACCGACCGGGGTGGTAAGGATTCTTATAAATAGCACATGGGGCATGCTCTGCAAACAGATTTGACTCATCAGCAAAGGTTTCCTCCCCTCGAGGTTTCTAGTCAGGCCTTACTGTCCTGAGGTTCTTCGGTCTTGTCCGCGAATTCGCATAGGTCGCGGATGATGCAGATTCGGCACCTGGGTTGGCGAGCGGTACAGAGGTAGCGGCCATGGAGGATCAGCCAGTGGTGAGCATCCTTCCGAAACTCTCGGGGCACGAATCGCAGCAGCTTCTTCTCCACCTCGAGGGGCGTTCTGCCGGGTGCGATGCGGGTGCGGTTGCAGACGCGAAAGATGTGGGTATCCACTGCCATCGTCGGCACCCCGAAGGCGGTGTTGAGCACCACGTTGGCGGTCTTACGTCCGACCCCGGGTAGTGCCTCCAAGGACCTGCGGTCCGCGGGAACCTCCCCCCCATGCTCCGTAACCAGGATGGCGCAGGTCTTGATGATGTTTTTGGCCTTGCTGTTGAACAAACCGATGGACCGGATGTGGCGTTTCAGCCCCTCTTCCCCGAGGGCGAGGATGGTCTCGGGCGTGTTGGCCAGCGGAAAGAGGTCGGCAGTGGCCCGGTTCACCCCCTTGTCGGTGGCCTGGGCGGAGAGGATGACCGCCACCAGCAGCTCGAAGGGGGTGGAGTACTCGAGCTCCGTGGTGGGTTCTGGATTAGCGGCGCGCAACCGCTCGAAGATGGCGCATCTTTTTTCCTTGTTCATTTTCTACTTTGTCGGATTGTGTGCCTGCTGCTTTCTCATGGGCTTGCGAGTTATCAGTTGTGTTCTGAAAATCATAAAGTTATGGGGAATCCGACAAAGTAGAAACAAGCAGATAAGAATACCGGCAGAGGCCGATTGCAGAAAAATTATTGCAAGGTTGGCTATACTGTACATGCATACAGATACCGGGATATGGTGTGCAAAGCGAGCCGCATCTTCCGCGATCGTTATCGCTGATTTTCCTACTATCCCAGGAGGGAAAGAATCATGCCCCGCGAGCTCACGCCACGCCAGCGCCAGATCATGGCGCTCATCCGCGACCATATCCGCGACACGGGCTTCCCCCCCACCCGGGCGGAGATCGCGCGGAAGCTCGGTTTTCGCTCGGCCAATGCCGCCGAGGAGCACCTTCGTGCCTTGGCCCGGCGGGGGGTGATCGAGCTGCAGCCGGGCATCTCCCGCGGCATCCGCCTTCTGGAGGCTGCGGATGACGAGTTCCTCCTGCCGGTGGTGGGCAGGGTGGCCGCCGGCAGCCCAATTCTGGCCGAGGAGCACATCGAGGACCACCACCGGCTCGATCCAGGGTTGTTCCGGCCCCGGGCCGACTACCTGTTGCAAGTTCACGGAAGCAGCATGCGGGACGCGGGCATCCTGGACGGCGACCTCTTGGTGGTACATCGCACCAGCGATGTCCAGAACGGCCAGATCGTGGTGGCGCGGCTGGAGGGCGAGGTTATGGTCAAGCGTTTCCGCCGCCACAGCCGCTGGCAGCATCGGGTACAACTGCTGCCGGAAAATCCGAGCTTCGAGCCCATCCCGGTGGATCTGCGGACCCAGGATCTGGTGATCGAGGGGTTGGGCGTCGGGGTACTGCGGATGGGGTTGGCGGGGGCGAAGCAGCTGTGATCTCCTGGTTTCCCGGGCGTCAAAGCAATGCTTGGACGCCCGGGAAACCAGGAATCAACCGAGGGGATTCAGGCCCAGAGTTGATCTCGGTCAAAAAACAATATCTAGTTACTTCTATAATCTCGTGCACAACATATTGTGCAACGAACTAGATCCGGGAGAGATCATGCACGAGAATCTGCCCCGCCTCGCAACCCTTCCGACCCGCGTGCGCAAGCGTGACGGACGCGAAGTCCCCTTCGACGCCCGCAAGATCGAGTCCGCCATCCTGCGCGCCGGCCAGGCCAGCGGGGAATTCGCGGACCTGGAGGCGAGCCTGCTCACCACGCAGGTGATCAAGGTCGTCAGCCACCGCCTCGGTCTTGGCCGCATCCCGGATATCGAGGGCATCCAGGACGTGGTGGAGCAGACCCTGATCGCGGCCAACCACTTCGAGACCGCCCGCGCCTACATCGTCTACCGTGAGCAGCACTCGCGGCTGCGCGAGGACCGCCGCACCCTGGTGGATGTGGCCCAGTCCGTCGACGAGTACCTGGACCGTTCCGACTGGCGCGTCGCGGCCAACGCCAACCAGGGCTACTCCCTGGGCGGGCTGATCCTGAACAGCTCCGGCAAGATGATCGCCAACTACTGGCTTTCCCACGTCTACCCGCCGGAGATCGGCGAGGCCCATCGGGAGGGGGACCTCCACATCCACGACCTGGATATGCTCGCCGGCTACTGCGCGGGCTGGTCTCTGCGCACCCTCCTGCATGAGGGGCTGAACGGCGTGCCGGGAAAGGTCGAGGCCGGACCGCCCAAGCACCTGTCCTCTGCCGTGGGCCAGATCGTCAACTTCCTCGGCACTCTCCAGAACGAGTGGGCCGGTGCCCAGGCCTTCTCCAGCTTCGATACCTA
>CAYYHR010000105.1:0-11527 GCA_964471705.1 uncultured Chromatiaceae bacterium | reverse complement strand
CCCTTCCCGGGCGGTCATGTGGCCATCCTCACCAGCCCATACAATAAGAAATCGCCGGTGAACGATTATTTCAAGGCGAAGGACGGAAGCACTTACCGCGGTCCCGTCAAGTTCCAGCTCGAGATTTCGGCGTAAGGGCGAGAAGACCGAGGTGAAAGGCGCCTGACGGGCGCCTTTTTCTTCTCGGGTCCGGACCACGGCCCGAGCAGATCGGATCTGAGCAGGCAACTTGTTCCTGCCTACGGTCGGTACTCACAAGATACCCGGACTCCAGCGGCGCCGGGTTGTCGAGAGGTTCGACACCCGCCGTAAATCCAAATCAGAGGAACCGAAAATCATGGCTAAAGTAACCTTCCTGGGTCACCCCGTGACAACCAACGGCGAGCTGCCGAATGTGGGCAGCAAGGCTCCGGCATTCCTGTTGACCACCAAAGACCTGGAGGACGTGGGGCTGGGAAATTATCAGGGCAAGAAAAAACTCCTGAATATCGTACCGAGCCTGGACACTCCGACCTGTGCAATCTCCACCAAGAAGTTCAATGACTATGCCAAGGGGCATCCGGAAACCATGATCCTTGTGGTCTCCGCCGACCTGCCCTTCGCCCAATCCCGGTTCTGCCAGGATGAAAGCCTGGAGAATGTGGTTACCCTCTCCCTGATGCACACACCCAGGTTCACCTCCGACTACGGGGTGGCGATCGTCGACAGCCCCCTGAAAGGGCTCGCCGCTCGGGCGATCGTGGTATTGGACGAGAACGATACGGTGCGGTACACGGAGCTGGTCCCCGAGATCGGCGACGAGCCCAACTACGATTTGGCCATGGCGGCCCTGGAAGCCATCTGATAGGAGGACAATGGTCGGTGCATGGCGACGCCCTCGCGCTGTTCGGGCTGGCCGGAAGCCGCCCGTTCGCCCTGGGCGTGGCGACGGCGCTCGGGATTTCCCTGGCCGAGCACGAGGAGCGCGACTTCGAGGACGGGGAGCACAAGATCCGCCCGCTTCAGAGCGTGCGTGGCAAGGATACCTACTTGCTGCAATCGCTCCATTCCGACGCTCGCTCGAGCGTCAACGACAAGCTGGTGCGCCTTCTCTTCGCGATCGGATGCCTGAAGGACGCCGCCGCAAGCAGAATCACTGTGCTGGCGCCCTATCTGGCCTATGCACGCAAGGATCGCAGAACGCAGCCCCGTGATCCGGTAACCATCCGCTATCTTGCCCAGATGCTCGAGTCGGTCGGAATGGACCGATTGGTGACCCTGGAGGTACACAACCTCGCGGCTTTCCAGAACGCCTTTCGATGCGGCACCGAGCATCTGATGCCCGACGGCCTCTTCGTCGACGGGCTGCTTACCTTTCTTGACGGAGACGAATCCCTGGTGGTCATGTCCCCGGACGCGGGGGGCGTCAAGCGCGCCGAGCGCTTCCGCGCATCTTTGGGCGCACGTCTCGGGAGAGAGTTGCCGCTGGCGCTCATGGAGAAGAGCCGCGGCAAGGGAGTGCTCAAAATCGGTCGCCTCGTCGGGGAGGTAAGGGACAGCACCGTCGTCATCGTCGACGACCTTATCAGCACCGGCCGTACCCTCGTGGGTGCGGCCAGGGCCTGCAAAGAAGCCGGGGCACGACAGGTCGTGGCAGCTGCGGCCCACGGTGTCTTCTCCGCAGAGGCCGAGGAGGTGTTGGCTGCCGAAGAGCTCGAACGTATCCTGGTTACGGATTCCATCCAGCCGTTTCGTTTGTCCTCCGACTTGGTCCACCGCAAGGTCGAGGTGCTCGGCGCATCGGCAATCTTCGCCTCGGCGGTCCGCGGTCTGCACGCGGACGATTCCATACTCGGCTTGCGTGACGCGTAAGTCTCGTCTCCGGCCTTCTGCTTTCCGATCATCCAACGCCCGACCCGTTGCCGGCTTGCCGGTGATCTCCCCTGGTCACAGAAGTCGCTTCCATTTGCTGGTAAGCTGACCATCCCCTGCTTCGATCGGGTAGAGATTTCGCATGTTTCGCAGAAATTCGACCACAAACTTGTCCTGGCTCTGCATCGCCGTCCTGCTGATTTCTGTCGCGGGCTGTGGCGACGGTAAACAGGCCGAAGAGGAGGGATCGGGCGCAGACGAGGTGGTGGCGGTCGGCTCCCAGTGGTACGGGCACATCCCCGTGTGGGTGGGCATCGAGCGCGGTATTTTTGCGCGCCATGGCTTCGAGGTCGAGTGGCACTTTATCGGCAAGAGCATGGATCGGCTCAATGCGATCTCATCGGGCGAGGCCCAGTTCGCGAGCCTGGGCGAGATCGCAATGCTCTCGGCGATGGCCCAGGGCAATACCCACTTCTACTGGGTCGGCAGCCAGGACATCGCACCGGGATTCGAAGGGCTCGTGGCAAGACCGGGTATCGCGAGCTTCGATCAACTGCACGGCAAGCGCATCGGCTTTCCTTTCGGCTCCTCCGTAGATCTCACCGCGCGCATGCTGTTGCGTCAGCACGGTTTGGACCCGAAGCGGGATGTGCGGCTGGTCAACCTGGAGGTAGGAGACGTTCCGGCGGTGTTTCGCGCTGGCAACGTGGATGCTGCCCTCATCTGGGAGCCCGGCTTTTCGCAGCTCGAGGAGGTGGAGGGCGCGACCGTCTTGGGAATGGACACGGACACCGAGGTCTACAAGCGCTTCGGCACCATGACGGGTCCCGACGTCCTGATCATGGGCAAGGCCTGGGCAGACGCGGATCCGGAGCGCGCCAAGCGTTTCCTGACCGCCTATTTCGAGGCCCTCGATTGGGTGAAGGCACACCCGCAAGAGACCCTCGACCTGGTGGCCGGCCATTATATCCAGCAGGAGCCTGCGGTGATCGAGGCGAATCTCCGAAAATTCCAGTGGCAGAACGCGGCAGACAATCGGCGCTTGCTCAGCGACAACGGCATCTTCGCCCAGGCCGATTACATCCTCTCGATTCTGCACGACCAGATGGGCGCGCTGCCGGTCGAGCCCGCCTTTCGCGATTGGGTGCGCCTGGATCTGCTGCCCGGATCGGCGCAATGAGATCGAGGGAGCTGGGGCTCTGGCAAGTCCTGGTATTCGGCTCGGCGGGCCTGCTGACCTTCCTCGGCGGCTGGGAGCTCCTGGTAGGCATTGGGCTCATCGACCCCTACTTTCTGCCAGCCCCCAGCACCGTCCTGAAGCGCATGATCCAGCTTACCAGCGGTCCTCATGCCGTGCTTTGGAACGATATCGGGATGAGCGCGAGCCGGGTGCTTACCGGATTCGTCCTGAGCGCTTTCGTCGGCATACCTCTTGGCCTGGTGATGGGCATGAGCCCGGTGGTCCGGGCCACGCTCAATCCCATCATCTCCATCATCCGGCCCCTTCCTGCCCTGAGCTGGATCCCCTTGTCCATGCTCTGGCTCGGCATCGGCGAGGAGCAAAAGTACGCCATCGTCTTCATGGGCAGCTTTACCTCCGTGCTCGTCTACACCATCGACGCCACCCTGCGGGTGGACCAGACACTCATTGCCGCGGCTCAAAACCTGGGTGCCAACCGCCTGCAAGTCATCCGCCACGTGGTACTGCCGGGGGCGCTTCCCGACATCCTGAGCGGCCTCAAGGTGGTACTGGCCATCGCCTGGACCTGTGTGATCTCGGCAGAGATGGTCGGGGCCAACAGCGGGCTGGGCTTCCGTATCTGGACCGCCAAGGAGTGGTCGGACACGGGCCAAGTCCTGGTCGGCATGCTGTCCATCAGCGCCACCGTGCTGCTGCTGGATATCCTGTTCCGGGGCCTCGAGCGGCTCCTGTTGCCTTGGCAGCGCGGGGGAACAGGGTGACGACGCCCATCATCGAGGCCCGCTCGGTCAACATGACCTTCTCCACCCGCAAGGGCCCCCTGACCGCCCTGGAAGACTTCCGGATCGAGGTGCAATCGGGCGAGGTGGTCTGCATCCTTGGTGCATCCGGGTGTGGCAAGAGCACCTTCCTGAAGATCGTCGCCGGATTCCTGCGCCCCACTGCCGGCGAGGTCTCCCTGGAGGGGCGGCCTATCCGCGGCATCGATCCGCGCTGCGGCATGATCTTCCAGAGCTACGCCCTCTTTCCCTGGATGACGGTGCTGGACAACATCGCGTTCGGCCCGCGCCTCAAAGGGATCTCGCGCAAGAAGCGGCAGGAAAAGGCCCGGCATTGGATCTCCGCCGTCGGGCTCGACGGATTCGAGCACGCCTATCCGGGCGAGCTGTCCGGCGGCATGCGGCAACGGGTTGCCTTGAGCCGCGCCCTGGCCAATGATCCGGACGTCCTCCTTTGCGATGAGCCCTTCGCCGCCCTGGATGCCATGACCCGGCAGATCCTCCAGCAGGAGCTGCTCACCCTGGTGGCGGAGACGGGCAAGACCGTGCTCTTCATCACCCACTCCATCGACGAGGCCCTGGTGCTCAGCGACCGGCTGGTGGTCATGTCCGCGCGCCCGGGTCGGGTCAAGGCGGTCTATGACAACGACCTGCCGCGCCCGCGCAGTATGGACGTGCAGATCACCGATCGCTTCATCGAGCTCAAGCGCAGCGTCTGGAGCCTGGTACAGCAAGAGGTCGTTGGGTCGATGGAGGCCCGGCAGAGGCGTTGAGCCCTTGCCGCTGGGGTAGATCCCCGCGGCTCGGTATCGAATTCCATGACCTGGGCTGCCTGCATCAGGCCTCGATCATCTCTCCCAGTCCGCGTCCGGGCTGGACCATGGGGAGCACGTTCTCCGCCTTGTCGATCCAGACATCCGCCAGGACGGGGCCATCGTGCAGCAGCACCTCCCGGACGATCGTTTCGAGCTGCCGGGGATCCCTGACCCGCATCGTCTTCAACCTGGGATAAACGAACTGAAACCCCGTGAGGTTGGGGAGCTGGGTCCGGCAATTCTGGTCGATATCGACGCAGTGCGGATCGCACTCGGCAGTTCGCGAGAGGCAGGTTTCGTAATGGTGTCCCTCGTCCATCATGTCCTCCCACTGGCGCACCATCCCCAGATACCCGTTGTTGAGCACGAAGATCTTCAGGGGGATGCGATTGGCAACCAGGGTCCCCAGCTCCTGGATGTTCATCTGGAAGCTGCCGTCACCGTCGATGAGCACCACGGGCTTGCCCGGATTCGCGTACCAGGCACCGATGGCGGCCGGCAATCCGAAGCCCATGGTCCCCAATCCGCCTGAGCTGATCCACTGGCGCGGCCGCGAGAAGCGGTAGTACTGGGCCGCCCACATCTGGTGCTGCCCCACCCCCGTGACCAGTGTCGCGTCGCCCCCGGTCAGCTCAGAGATCAGCTCCACGACCGCCTGTGGCTTGATGTGGGTGCCATTGGCGTAGGGCTTGGGCATCTGCTCCCGCCAGTCTGCGATCTGCGCCATCCAGGCCGGATGCCGGGCACCAAGGTCCGACGCCAGCGCGTGACGCAAGAAGACATTGAGGTCGGCGGCCAAGGCAAGGTCTGCCCGCACCGCCTTGCCGATTTCGGAGGGATCTATGTCCACGTGGGCGATGCGCTTGCCGGCGGCGAAGCCCTTGACGGCCACCCGGTCGTCGAAGCGCCCCCCAAAGGTCAAAATGAGATCGGCATCCCGCAGCGCATAGTTGGCGGGGATGGTGCCGTGCATGCCCGGCATCCCCAGGTTGTACGGCAACGCAAAGCTCACCGAGCCCAGAGCGTTGAAGGTGGTCGTTACCGGCACGTCGTAACGCTCGACGAAACGGCGCAGAAGGTCCGAGGCCCCGGCGTGAATGATGCCTCCCCCGGCCTTGACCACCGGACGCTCGGCCACGATCAAGGCGTCGAGGATGGCATTCGCCCCGGCGGCATCGAAGGGAAACGACTCGCGATGGCGCTTGCTCGGACGATTCGCCTCCTCGAGGGTCGCGAGCTGCACGTCCTTGCAGATGTCCACGACCACCGGACCTGGTCTGCCGGTGGCGGCCAGACGAAAGGCCTCACGCAGGGTCCATTCCAGGTCTGCGACATCCTTGACCAGAAAATTGTGCTTGGAGACCGGGCGCGTCACACCGAGCGTGTCCACCTCCTGAAAGGCATCGGTACCGATCGCGAAGCTCGGCACCTGCCCGGTAATAAAGACCGTCGGCACCGAATCCTTGTAGGCATCCGCGATCGGTGTCGTCAGATTGGTCGCCCCCGGACCCGAGGTGGCCAACGCGACACCGACCCGACCGCTCGCCCGGGCGTAACCCTCGGCCGCATGGCCGGCCCCACCCTCCTGACGGAAGAGTAGGAACCTGGGCGCCGGCTCCCCTCGGCTCATGCGCCGGTTCAGCTCCACGTGTAAGGGAATGACCGCACCACCGGTATGACCGAAGAGGTATTCGACGCCCAGATTGGCGAGGACATCCAGGAAGACGGCGGCACCGGTACGGCTCGGTGTATTCATCGCAGAGTCTGAGCTCCAGAGGTTATGCGTAGAAGGCCGTGAATGATAACTTGCGTGGGAAAATCTTACAGGATTCAAAATACAGAACAGCGGGCGGACCGGATCTTGGTCTGGTAACATCCCGCCGCAACCCGGAAAACCATCCGGACGTGCCAATTCGTGCTTTCCGTTGAGAGGTGAATCAATGAACAAACGATGGATCAAGCCGTGTACTCTGATCGTCTGCGGTAGCCTGGTGCTGGCTGGCTGCGCGACGGACGAATACGGCAATCGGCGGCCCTTGACGGAGACGGAGATGGGCGTCGGCATCGGTGCCCTCACGGGGGCGGCGATCGGCGCCGTGGCAGCGAACAAGTCCGCCAAGGGTGCTGCACTCGGGGCGGTCGGTGGTGCCCTGGTCGGCGGCCTTGTCGGCAACTACATGGAGAAGCAGCGCCGCGACTTTGAGAAGGTTCTGGCCCCGGAGATCGCGGCCGGCGTCATCCAGGTCCAGAAGCTGCCGAATGATCAGATCCTGGTGGGCATGACCAGCGAATCCACTTTCGAAGTCGATTCGGCTCAGATCAAGCCCGACTTCTACAGCACCATGGACAAGATCGCGAACGTCGTGAACAAGTACGGCAAGACCCAGCTCGCCATCGCCGGCTACACGGACAGCACGGGCTCCGCAACATACAATCAGGGTCTCTCGGAGCGGCGCGCCGGGGCGGTTCGGACCTACCTGCTCGACGACGGGGTGTATCCGGCTCGGATGACCGCTACGGGTTATGGGCAGCGCTATCCCGTCGCGAGTAACAGCACCGAGCAGGGGCGCAGCAGAAACCGCAGGGTAGACATCACCATCATCCCCGTTACCGCCGAGACTTGAGCGGTATGTTCTTTTCCGGCAATCGCCTCAGGCGATTGCCGGAAGCAGCTCGGTCAGACTCCCGATGACCCGGTCGGGTACCATCCCTTCAAATCCGAGCTCGGGCGTGTAACCGCGCCCGATCAGTAACCCCACAATACCTGCCGCCGCGGCGCCCCCGACATCGGCCAGGGGGCTGTCGCCTACGTGGATCGCCGCTTGGGGCGAGACCCGGAGTGCGGCCAGCGCCGCCTGGAAGATGACCGGATCCGGCTTGGCGCTGCCCGCCTTCGAGGAATAGATGATCGCATCCACCGAGTCGGCGAGGCCGAGGTCACGGAGTATTCCCGGAAGCCGAGAGTCGAAGTTGGAAACGACGGCAAGCCTGCACCCTTGGGCTCGCAGGGCGCTCAGAACCAAAGGGACCTCCGGAAAGGACTCCCAGGCGCAACCCTTTGCATAGTACCGGTAGAGAGCGTCGAAGAAACCTTCGAAATCACCGACGTTGCCGCCGACACGGTCCAGCACGCGACCGACCAGGGCGCGCCACCAATCGCGCTCTCGTCTCTGCAGCTCGGCGGTCGAGGTCCACGCGAAGGCCAAGTCCGGCATGTCGGCCAGGATCTCGGGAAATGTGCGGGATAGGCGGCCCGGGTCGAGCTTCGCACCAAATCTCCGGGCCATCCCGGCATAGGTCTCTCCCACCGGCTCTCGGGGCCGGATCAGGGTCCCGGCGGCATCCAGAAGAACAGCTTCCAGACGCAACCCGAACACATCAAGCATCGAGCCTCGCAACCCGCCGGCTCCGGGGTCGCTACTGGGCTTCGTAGTCTCCATTCCGCCGGCCTCATCCGGGTCTCTCATCGATCGACGCTATCGGTCAGACCGAGTTGGAGTGCGGAGGAGCCCGCACCTTAGACTCCTCTGGAGAGTCCCCGCCAACCGATACCAAGTCCTTCAATGTCTCTCCCGCGAGGCTCGTGGCTATGGCTGTCTCGATCCGGTCGATGACCCGCTGCACTTCCGCCTGCCTCTTCGGCTTCTGGCCGCGGGCCCGCGCCACGGCCACGATCTCTTCGAGCCGTATGGTCTCCATGGAACGGGCAGGGAGATAGGCTTCGGGCTGGTCGTTGGTCGTTACCAGTAGACGCCCTTCCGTCAGCGACTGGAGGAGCTGCTGAGTCTCTCGCAGTGAGCCACAACAGCCGCGTGCGGACAGGGACTCCAGCGTCCATTTCGGCTCGTCGAAACGGAAGGCATGACCGACCAACGCCATGATATCCAGGGCAATGGCTTCGTCGTGGGCCCTTCCGATCTTCGAGCCGTCCCGGTGATGTGCCAACAGATGGCGGTGCTGAACGTAACGCGTGATGTGCGCCCCCACTAGGATGATCAACCAACCGATGTTGACCCAGATGATGAAGAGCACTGCAGCGGCCATGCTCGAGTACATCGCCGAATATTTCGAAGAGCCGGCAACCAACAGAGCAAATAGATGGCCGACGCCATACCAGGCCAGGCTGGCGAAAACCCCGCCGATCAGGGCAGGGGCCAGCCGCACCCGATAATTCGTGAGAAAGGCGTACAGAAAGGCGAACGCCAGGCACACCAGCAGATAGGGTACGATGCTTCCCAGCATCCAGAGGAGGCGCCAAACGGGCTCTATGCCAACCACCCGATGGACATCCTCGCTTTGGAAAACGAAGGCGGTAACGCCGAGTGCGGAGAAGATGAATACGGGCCCCACCAAGGCTACGCTCAAGTAGTCGCTGAAACGACGCGCCCAGCTGCGAACGCCGGGGACGTGCCAGATGGCGTTGAAGGCCTCCTCGATCTTCGTGAGCAGTGAGATTACGGTCCAGAACAAGATGGCAATACCGAAAGAGCCCAACACGGCAAAATTGAGATTGCTCACGTAGGTCAGGATGTATTGGCCGATCTCGACTCCCTTTTCGCCAAGCGGCTCCAGCGACCGCATGAGAATGGGCTCCAACTGGTTCTGGACACCGAGTCCCTTGAGCACGGAAAAGGTAACGGCCAGGAAGGGAACGAAGGAAAGCAGGGTCGTATAGGCGAGACTGGTCGACTGCAAATGCAGCTTCTCGTCGCGAAACAACCCTACGATGCCTACAGCCAAGCGGATCGAAAAGACCACTGTCCGACCAAGCAGACCATGCTCCGAAATCTCGACATCGAAGATCTGATGGCGCCAGCGCTCGATGAAATTCATGGCCATAGATCCCCTTACGCCGCAGCCCTTCCCACGCGGCCTCGGGTCGAGAAAAACTCGAAAAGGCTCGCCACCAAGGCTAACCGAGCTCGGAAATCAGAGCCTTCTGGACGATCTCGTCCTGGGCGCAGAGGGCCAGAGGGCACCGCTTGGTCAGGCGACCCCTTCTTCCTCGACCTTTCGGTATCCGCCCTCGAGTATGCCGGACCGGTGCAGATAGTCGAGCAGCAGATTCATACTTTGCGCC
The DNA here is from genome assembly GCA_964471705.1 of uncultured Chromatiaceae bacterium. GTDB lineage: Bacteria > Pseudomonadota > Gammaproteobacteria > Chromatiales > Chromatiaceae > Thiosymbion. The sequence continues at coordinate 1,801 of CAYYHR010000105.1, read as the reverse complement.
ACGCTTAGGCGATCCGCATCGACCCTCACCTCAGGATGAGGTGGTGCTTCGTAGGGACTGTCTATTCCGGTGAATTGTTTGATCTCCCCTCGCTCCGCCTTGGCATACATACCCTTGGGATCGCGGTCCTTGCAAACATCCAGGGAGGCATCCATGAAGACCTCGATGAACTGCCCCTCCGGGAGGATATCGCGAATGGTCTGCCGGTCGGCCCGGAATGGGGAGATGAAGGCCGCCATGACGATCAAGCCGGCGTCTGCCATCAACGCCGCGACCTCGCCTATCCGACGGATATTCTCCTTACGATCCGCATCGCTGAAGCCCAGGTCTCCGCATAATCCATGGCGCACATTGTCTCCGTCGAGCAAGTAGGTGTGATAGCCTTGGGCCGCAAGGACCTCCTCCAGTGCGCCCGCCAACGTGGACTTTCCCGAGGCGCTCAGACCCGTAAACCAGATGACCACCGGACGCTGTTCTTTCAGCCTCGCGCGAACGGATCGATCTACCGGGTGATGATGCCAGACTACATTTCCATTATCCACTATGTGTCCCCTCTGAGGATTGTCGAATATTAATGATGGTGGGCGCTTCCAGAGATCCGGGGAAAACAAACCCGCCTGATTCTCTGCCCGCCCTCCTGCCGGTTGCGCGAGGGTCGCTGAGCATGACACACGATTTACGACAGTACCGAATGTTAGCAGAATAGCATTCGTGCAACAGGATTTCACCCGGACTTCTTAGGTGAGAAGCTATACATCGCAGGCGAACAGGGGGCGAGAGCATGGCATGGTGGGGCAAGTTGGTCGGAAGCGCCTTCGGGCTCATGCTCGGCGGGCCCTTGGGGGCGATCCTCGGGGCCGCCCTCGGCCACGGCCTGGATCGCGGAATGACTTCGCTGAAAGGCGCCGAGGGACTGGATGCGGGGGAGCGCGAGAGGATTCAATCCGCCTTCTTTGCCGCGACCTTCTCCGTCATGGGCCATATCGCCAAGGCCGACGGTCGGGTGTCCGAGCGGGAGATCGCCCTGGCCGAGGCCGTGATGGCGCGCATGGAGCTGCCGCAAGATATGCGGCGTACGGCCATAGCCCTGTTCAAGGAAGGGAAGAAGGACGGGTTCCGCCTGGATGAGGTGCTCGACCAGTTCCAGCGCGAATGCCGCGGTCGCCGCACCCTGATCCAGATGTTCCTCGAGATCCAGATCCAGGCGGCCTACGCGGACGGCCATCCGGGGCCGAACGAGGAGCGGCTTCTCCTGTACATCTGCCGTCGCCTGGGCATTTCGGAGCTTCTGTTCCGGCACCTGGAGCAGTTGGTCCGCCTGCAGCACGCCTTCGCGTCCGGTGGTCCCGGTGCTTCCGGACAGGGTGGACGCGCCCCGCAACAGCCCCCTCCCGCAGGGCCATCCCTGAATCAGGCCTATGCCGTCCTCGGTGTCGAGCGCAGCTCCACGGACGCAGAGGTCAAACGCGCCTACCGGCGCCTTCTCAGCCAGCACCACCCGGATAAACTTGTTTCCAGAGGGCTTCCTGAGCAAATGATGAAGATCGCCGCCGAAAAGACACACGAGATCCGGCAGGCCTACGAGACCATCAGCCGAGCCCGCGGGCTCTGAGTTTGCACGGGCGGGAGGCTTCGTATATCCTTTTTGCCCCGCGGCAGTACTGGGAAGCGCAAGTTCTGCGCTCACGACTGTAACTCTTCCGACCACCCCACCAGCGGTTTCCCGGAGAGGTGTCCGAGCGGCTTAAGGAGCACGCCTGGAAAGTGTGTGTACGTTAATAGCGTACCGAGGGTTCGAATC
>CAYYHR010000104.1:2100-11528 GCA_964471705.1 uncultured Chromatiaceae bacterium | reverse complement strand
AGGGCCTTGCAGCATCCCGTGTCGAGCTGCGGACCTGGGTGCCCCTCTGTGGCGGCCTGATCCTGCTGATCCTCGTCGCCCTCTTCCGGGGACTGAGGCAACCCCTGGTGATCCTGCTCACCGTGCCTCTGGTCTCGATCGGGGTCGTCATCGGACTACTGCTGACCGGCCGGCCCTTCGACTTCCTGTCTCTGCTCGGGCTCATGGGTCTGTCCGGTATGATCATGAGAGGCGCCACCCTGCTGGTGGAGCGGATCGATGTAGAGGTACGGACAGGCGGGGCGGTGCCCTCGGCCATCTTGCGGGCTGCGGGAGCTCGGCTAGGCCCGGTGGGGTTAGCTGCGGTCTCGAGCGTCCTGACCCTGCTGCCGCTGCTGCAGGACGGGCTCTTCGTCTCCATGGCGGTGACCCTCGTTTTCGGTCTCGCGATCGCAACCCCTCTGGTGCTGGTCGTGGTGCCGGTGCTTTACTCGGTCCTGTTCCACGCTCTCGACGGCGAGGCGCCTCTCAAACAGGAGTAAGGAATCGAGATGACTGATCACAGTATTTCCTACCAGCCCGTCCCCGGTGTGCTGCTTTCCACTGCTGCGGCGGGAATCCGGTACCAGGACCGCGACGATCTGGTGCTCATGGCGCTTCCCGAGGGTACGAGCTGCGCGTCCGTCTTCACACAAAATGCCTTTTGCGCCGCCCCGGTGGTTGTGGCCAAACGCCACTTGGCGGACGCTTCGCCGCGCTTTCTCCTCGTCAACTCGGGTAACGCCAACGCGGGCACCGGAATGCAGGGTCTGGAGGACGCCGAGACCAGCTGCGCCGCCCTCGCTGCACACGCGGGTTGCCGAACCCAAGAGGTGCTGCCCTTCTCTACCGGTGTGATCGGCGAGCGTCTCCCCGTGGAGAGACTGGCAGCGGCACTTCCGGTGGCACTGGAGCAGCTGCTCGAGACCAACTGGCCGGCGGCGGCGCGGGCAATCATGACCACGGATACGGTCCCGAAGCTGGCCTCGCGCCGTTTCAGCGCGGCCGGGCGCACCGCCGTGGTCACCGGCATGGCCAAGGGGGCGGGAATGATCCGTCCGGACATGGCGACCATGCTCGCCTTTCTCGCCACCGACCTGGCGGTGGACAGGGAGCTGCTGCAGCGCTGTCTGCGCGAGGCGGTGGATGTCTCCTTCAACGCCATCACGGTGGATGGGGATACCTCCACCAACGATGCCTGCGTCCTCGCCGCCGCAGGCACCCTGGGCAATGATTCTCTGGATGACGCCGAGTCTCCGGATTACACGGCCTTCCGTACTGCTGTCGAAGCGGTCTGCCGGGAGCTGGCGACCGCCATCGTGCGCGACGCCGAAGGCGCCACCAAGCTGGTGAGGATCCAGGTCGAAGAGGCCCGAAACATCGCCGAGGCGAGACGCGTGGCCGATGCCATTGCCCATTCCCCCCTCGTCAAGACCGCCCTCTTCGCCTCCGATCCCAACTGGGGCCGGATTCTTGCCGCCGTCGGTCGTGCCGGCGTGGACCGGCTGGATATCGAGGCGGTACGCATATGGCTCGGCGACCTGCGCATCGTCAGCGGGGGCGGACGGGACCCGGACTACACGGAGAGCGCCGGGCAGGCAGTCATGGAGAGAGAGGATATCGTGATCAGGGTGGCGCTCGGCCTCGGCGATGCCGCGGTCGAGCTTCTCACCTGCGACCTGTCCTACGACTATGTGCGCATCAACGCCGAGTATCGGACTTGAGGACAGAGCAGATTCATGTTGCCGCCGGGGCCGTGGGAGACCCCCAGGGGCGGATTCTGATCACCAGGCGGCCCGACGCCGTCCACCAGGGCGGTCTGTGGGAATTCCCCGGCGGAAAGCTGGAGCCCGGAGAAACGCCGGTGGAGGGGTTGGCCCGTGAGCTTCGGGAGGAGCTCGGTATCCGAGTCCTCTCTTCCCGTCCCCTCATCCGGGTCCACCACGACTACGGAGATCGCCGCATCCTGCTCGACGTGCACCGCGTGACCGCCTTCGACGGCGATCCCAGCGGACGCGAGGGCCAGCCGATGGCATGGGTACGTCCGGATGTTATGGACCCGGTGACCTTCCCAGCGGCGGACCGTCCCGTCATCACGGCGCTGCGCCTGCCCGAGCTCTACCTGATCACAGGCGAAGACCCCAGTGAGCCCGATCGTTTCCTGGACCGCCTGTCCCACGCCCTCAGCGGGGGTATCCGCCTGGTACAGCTACGGGCCCATGCCAGGAGAAACGCCGAGTATGCGGATCTGGCCGAGAGTGCATTTCAGCTCTGCGAGCGTCACGGCGCGCACCTGCTGCTCAACCGGGCCCCGTCCCAGGTCCGAGACCTGCCTTGCCACGGTCTGCACCTGACCGCGAGTCGTCTTGCGGGGTTGGCGCGGCGACCGCTGGATGGGAGGTGCCTGGTCGGGGCGTCTTGCCACGGTGCCGAGGATCTGGCACGTGCCGCGGTCCTGGGCCTGGACTATGCGCTGCTCTCCCCCGTCCTGGCCACGACCAGCCACCCGGACGCGCGGCCCCTGGGGTGGGAGGGCTTTGCCCGGCTCGTCGATGCCGCCTCCCTCCCGGTATATGCCCTGGGCGGTCTGGGGCCTGCCGACCTCGATCAGGCCTTCAGCAAGGGTGGGCAAGGCGTCGCGGCGATCCGCGGACTCTGGCCGGATTAGGGCCCTCTACGCGGAAACCGAAGCCCTGGGCCGGACCTCAATCGCTCCCTTCATACCGAAAGGAGATCTTCACCCTCGCGCGATAGGCTTCGATGCGCCCATCGCCCAGCTGCATGTCGAGCTCCGTGACCTCGGCAACCCTGAGGTCGCGCAAATGCTCCCCCGCCATTTCCACGGCTTGAGCCGCGGCCTTCTCCCAGGACTCGGTGCTCGTACCTACCAGCTCGATCACTTTGTAGACGCTGTCTGACATGTTTGGTCTCCCCGGCCGCTCAGCGAACGCTCTGAAAAGTATAAACCGCTCCCCCTCTCACCCCGAAAAGTGCGGGGGGTGGTTTCGCGATCGATTGTAGAAAAATGGCAGTGGATTTCTTATGCTTCGACTTCTTCCAGAAATCCGACAGAGACTCTGACCTCGGTAAGCGGCTAAGTCTCTGCAGAAAAACGATAAACAAGAAGTGTACAGATGCGCCCCTGCCGAGCCCGGGCGTCGATCGAAAAACCCGAAGACTCAAGATTTCCACTCCGAGGAGCAGAAATGTCGACACAAACCACCGATAGGCAGCCGGGGGAAGAGCAGAGCACTCCTGCATTCACCGAATTTCCGGTTCCGGGATACGAGGCATGGCGCGAAGCCGCGGAGGCGGCCATCAAGGGTGCCCCATTCGAGAAGGTCCTGGTGACCCGTACCCATGAGGGCATCGACCTACAGCCCATGTATCGGGCCGAAGATGTGGCAGGCCTTTCCCACGTGGGCGGCTTTCCCGGCTTCGCACCCTATGTGCGCGGTACCGAGCCGCTCGGGTACAAGCTCGCCCCCTGGGAGGTGAGCCAAGAGATCGTGGAGAATACCCCCGAGGCCTTCAACCGGGCGCTGGCAGCCGATCTCGAGCGCGGTCAGACTGCGGTCAACATGCGCCTCGACACCGCCACCTTGCTCGGTGAGGACGCGGACACGCCGGAGACCGCGTACGTGGGAAAGGGCGGGGTGTCCATCTCCTGCCTGGATGACCTGAGCACCGCGCTCCGGGGCGTCGACCTGGCGCAGACGCCCATCTACATCCAAGTCGGTGCGTCCGGAATACCGATGGCGGCCATGCTCTCCGCCCTGGTCGAGAAGCAATCCGGGTCGAAAGCGGCCCTCCGTGGCTGCATCGGGGCCGATCCCCTCGGCGAGCTGGCGCGCGAGGGGAGGATCCCGCGCTCCATGGGCGGGGCCTACGACGACATGGCGCAGCTCACCTCCTGGGCTGCCGCGAATGCGCCGAGCCTGCAGACCGTGCTGGTACGCGGTCATCCCTACCACGACGGGGGGGGCAGCGCGGTTCAGGAGCTCGCCTTCGCCATCGCGACCGGCGTCGAATATCTGCGGGAGATGCAGTCGCGCGGCGTATCCGCCGACCAGGCCGCACAGAGCATCCTGTTCGCCTTCTCACTCGGCTCCAACTTCTTCATGGAGATCGCCAAGCTGAGGGCCGCCAGGATCCTCTGGGCGAAGGTCGTCAAGGAGCTCGGTGGCGGCGAGGACGCCCAGAAGATGCGCATTCACGCCCGCACCTCGGCCTGGAACAAGACGCTCTACGATTCCAACGTCAATATGCTGCGGGCCACCACCGAGGCGTTCTCCGGTGTCCTAGGTGGCTGCGACAGCATGCATATCGGTCCCATGGACGAGGTGGCCCGCATCCCGAGCGACTTCACCCGTCGCGTCGCCCGCAACGCCCATACGGTTCTGCGCGACGAGGCCGGATTGACGAGATCCGTCGATCCGGCGGGCGGCTCCTGGTATGTCGAGAGCCTCACCGACAGTGTAGCCCGTACGGCCTGGGATCTTTTCCGCGAAGTGGAGAAACAAGGGGGCATGGCAAAGGCGCTGCAGACGGGATTCGCCCAGCAGCAGGTAGCCGCCGTCGCCGCCGAGCGGGCCAAGGACTATGCCGTGCGCAAGGACATCTTCGTCGGGACCAACATGTACCCGAATCCGTCCGACAAGCCCCTGGAGATATCGGATATCGATCACGCTGCCCTGCAGCGGACGCGCGCTGCAGCTCTCCAGTCCTATCGCAACGCGGCGGACGACGAATGGCGCAAGAGCGCACTGGAGAAGCTCTCGCAGGCCGCCCCGGAGGGACGGGTCGAGGCCGCCGTGCATGCCGTCCTGGGCGGCGCGACCATCGGTGACCTCTGCCTGGCGCTGGCGACGGGCGAGGAGATGGACCCGGTGATCGCACCGGTGAAAATCCAGCGGGGTGCGGATGCCTTCGAGAGGCTGCGCCGACGCTCCGAAGACCATGCGAAAAAGACCGGGGCAGCACCCAAGGTGTTCCTGGCCAATATGGGTCCGATCCCCCAGCACAAGGCGCGGGCCGACTTCAGCCGCGGCTTCCTGGAGGTAGGTGCCTTCGAAGTCATCGGAAACAATGGCTTCGAGACCCCGGATCAGGCGGTTGCAGCCGCCCTGGATTCCGGTGCCCCGGTGGTCGTTATCTGCTCCACGGACAAGACCTATCCGGACCTGGTGCCGCCGATCGTCAAGGGCATCAAGGACGCCAAGCCGGAGGCTATGGTGCTCGTGGCGGGTTACCCCAAGGATCATATAGATGCCCTCGAGCAGGCGGGCGTGGACGATTTCATCTACATGCGCGCAAACTGTTACGAGCTGCTCGACAATCTTCAGAACCGTATAGGGGTGGCCCAATAATGAGCAATCCAGATTTCGCCAATATGGACTACGCCGTGGATTTCCCGCGCCACGGCTTCGACGAGTGGAAGGCCGCTGCGGAAGCGGCTTCGGGAAAGAGCTTGGACGAGCTGATCTCCTGGACCATGGAGCACATCGACGTCAAGCCACTGTACACGGACGCGGACCTGGAAGGACTCGGTCATTTGGGCTATGTGGCCGGCATCCCGCCGTTTCTGCGCGGTCCTTACCCGACCATGTACGTCACCCGGCCCTGGACCGTGCGCCAGTATGCGGGCTTCTCCACGGCGGAGGAGAGCAACGCCTTTTATCGCCGTAACCTGGCCGCCGGCCAGAAGGGCCTGTCCATCGCCTTCGATCTCGCCACCCACCGCGGCTACGACTCGGATAACGAGCGCGTCACCGGCGATGTGGGCAAGGCCGGGGTCGCCATCGACTCGATCCTGGATGCCCAGGTCCTGTTCGACGGCATCCCCCTGGATCAGATGTCGGTGTCCATGACCATGAACGGGGCGGTCCTGCCCTGCATGGCCTTCTTCATCGTGGCGGGCGAAGAGCAGGGCGTGGAGCACAAGCAGCTCACGGGCACCATTCAGAACGACATCCTGAAAGAGTTCATGGTTCGCAATACCTACATCTATCCGCCGACACCCTCCATCCGCATCATCGGGGATATCTTCTCCTATACGTCCAAGGAGATGCCGCGCTTCAACAGCATCAGCATCTCCGGCTATCACATGCAGGAGGCGGGGGCCACCGCGGATATCGAGCTGGGCTACACATTGGCGGACGGGCTGGAGTATCTGCGCACCGGCGTGAATGCGGGCATGTCCATCGACACCTTCGCCCCGCGCCTGTCCTTCTTCTGGGCCATCGGCATGAACTATTTCATGGAAGTGGCCAAGATGCGGGCGGGACGCATGCTCTGGGCCAAGATCGTCAAGGAGTTCAATCCCCAGAACGAGAAGTCCATGGCCCTGCGCACCCATTCGCAGACATCCGGCTGGAGCTTGACCGAGCAGGACCCCTTCAACAACGTGGCGCGCACCGCCATCGAGGCCATGGCGGCGGCCTTGGGACACACCCAGTCGCTACATACCAACGCCCTGGACGAGGCCATCGCCCTGCCCACGGACTTCTCGGCGCGCATCGCCCGCAACACCCAGCTCTACCTGCAGGATGAGACCCGCATCTGCAAGGTCCTGGACCCCTGGGGAGGCTCCTACTATGTCGAGGCCCTGACCAACGAGCTGATGAAGAAGGCCTGGGCCCACATCCAGGAGATCGAAGAGCTCGGCGGCATGACCAAGGCCATCGACACGGGTCTGCCGAAGATGCGCATCGAGGAGGCCGCTGCGCGCCGCCAGGCCCAGATCGACTCCGGCAAGGAGACCATCGTCGGGCTCAACAAGTACCGCCTGACGCAGGAGGACCCGCTGGAGATCCTGGACATCGACAACTCGGCGGTGCGCGAATCCCAGATTCAGCGGTTGAAGAAGCTGCGCGCCGATCGCGATGAATCCAGGGTCCAATCCGCCCTGGAGGCCCTGACCAGGAGCGCCGAGACCGGCGAGGGCAACCTGCTGGAGCTCTCGGTGGAGGCGGCACGCGCGCGCGCTAGCCTGGGCGAGATCTCCTATGCCATCGAGAAGGTGGTCGGGCGCCACAAGGCGGTGATCCGCTCCATCAGCGGCGTTTACAGCAGCGAGTTCGGGGAGAACGAAGAGATCGCGACCGTCCGCCGCATGGCCGACGAGTTCGAGCAGAAGGAGGGACGCCGGCCGCGCATCCTGGTGGCCAAGCTGGGTCAGGACGGCCACGACCGTGGCGCCAAGGTGATCGCCACTGCATTCGCCGACCTCGGTTTCGACGTGGACATCGGCGCCCTGTTCCAGACCCCGGAGGAGGTCGCCCGCCAGGCGGTGGAGAACGACGTCCACGTGGTGGGGATGAGCTCGCTGGCGGCAGGTCATAAGACGCTCTTGCCCCAGCTCGTGAGAGAGCTCGAGAAACTGGGCCGGGAGGACATCATGGTCGTCATCGGTGGCGTCATCCCCGCGCAGGACTACCAGTATCTGTACGATGCCGGGGCATCCGCCATCTTCGGCCCGGGAACCGTGGTTCCCATCGCAGCGCAGAAGGTGCTCCAGGAGCTCGACCAGCGGCTCGCCGCGTAGGGAATCCCGATGGACGAACCGCACCCATCGCTCGATGGTGCGGTTCGTCTCGTTCACCGTACCCTGCGGGCTGGCCGTTATCGATAGGGGACTCGTTGTGTCCAAGAAAAGCAACAAGCCCGAATGGGCTCCGAAGGACGCCGGAGGGGAGTTCGCCACCCGAGTGATGCACGGCGTCTCCGGCGGACATGACGGCATGCCCGGGCAGGCAGGCGCCCAAGCCCGGGCAACCGCCGGCATTCCCCGCCGCCGCCGCCTCGGCGTCGACGAGTACGTGAAGGGCGTCCTGGCGGGAGATCGCAACGTCCTCGGCCAGGCGATCACCCTGGTCGAAAGCAACGCCCATACCCATATGGACATGGCCCAGGAGGTGCTGCGCCGGGTGATCCCGCACTCGGGTCGCTCCATTCGAATCGGCATCACCGGCGTGCCGGGTGCCGGCAAGAGCACCTTCATCGAGGCCCTCGGGTTGTATCTCTGCGAGAAGGGTCACCGCGTCGCGGTCCTGGCGGTGGATCCCAGCAGCAAGGTAACGCGCGGCAGCATCCTCGGCGACAAGACCCGGATGGAGCTGCTCTCCAGGGACTTGCGAGCCTTCATTCGCCCATCTCCATCGTCGGGGACCCTCGGCGGGGTGACGCGCAAGAGCCGCGAGACCATCCTGGTCTGCGAGGCCGCGGGCTTCGACGTGATCCTGGTCGAAACGGTCGGGGTCGGGCAGAGCGAGACCACGGTCCGTTCCATGGTCGATTTCTTCCTGCTCGTGATGATTGCGGGCGCGGGGGACGAGCTGCAGGGGATCAAGAAGGGCATCATGGAGCTGGCCGATGCCCTCCTCGTCAACAAGGCTGACGGTGACAACAAACCGCGCGCCAACGCCGCGAAGCTCGAGTACAACCGCGCCTTGCACTATCTGGCACCGGCGACCGACGGCTGGCAGACCCGTGCCTATTCCTGCTCGTCACTGACCGGCGAGGGTATCCCGGAGCTGTGGTCGGTGGTCGAGGATTTTCGCAAGAGGACCATGGACTCGGGTGTCCTGGAGAAGCGCCGCCGCGCCCAGACCCTGGATTGGGTCTATTCGATGGTCGAGGAGCACCTGCGCGCCAGCTTTTTCCAACACGCGGGGGTCGAGCGTATCCGCGCCGAGATCGAGCACGAGGTCATGTGGGGACGCATGCCGCCGACGGTCGCCGTGCAACGCCTGATCGCCGAGTTCGAGGGTGCTGACAACCCCTGAGGCTCAGGCCGGGCCGCCAGTTTCGCGAGTACTTAGTGGACAGCCCTTTCAGGAAGGGGCGGGATCGGCCACCGCTTTCACGGCGGGCCCGCCCGATTTCGGCTCCGCCCGCCGCGATGGCTCCTTCAAGGGCGCAATCAGGCTCTCGAATTCCTCCGGATTCACGTACTGGATGACGACCCCGCCGCCTTCGTCCAGGCCGATGTCCATCCCCTTGTCCGGATACAGCCAATGGGAGACTCCGCTCTCCTCCGAGAGGATTTCCTTGGGCTTGCCGAAGCGCTTCCTCAGGATCTCCGCGTCCAAGCTTTTCCACGGAAGGTAGGTGATGGCTTGAATGGGCTGTTGGAGCAGCGCATCGATGTCCGCGGGTGCCAGCTCGACCTTCTTGTCGCCGCTGCCGAGCCGGCTGATGCGCAATCCGCGCTCGTACATGGCCGCGAGCATCTGCTGATCGGCCTCCAGGGTGATGATCAGATCCGCACGGAGCCCCTCGAGATATAACTGCTCGAAATAGGCCTCGACCGAATACCCGTCTGCGCCATGCGCATGCGAGAAGAGATTGATCTTGCCATCCTCTGCGAAGGCTGCGCGCACTCCGGCAAGCGTCGTCTCTCCCAGCGT
>CAYYHR010000104.1:0-2000 GCA_964471705.1 uncultured Chromatiaceae bacterium | reverse complement strand
GGCGAGGTCTTCTGCGCACGCCGGACCCCAACCGGGCACGATGTGCTCGGAGGTGACGATCAGCCCCTCGGTGTAAGCTCGATCATCGACGAGAACCCGACCCGGCTCATAGGCCAGAATCAGGTTACCATTCTCGGATAGTGCCTCGGCGAATTTCATCACCCCCAACATAACCGATGGCTCGCAGGGTGGGCAAGGACGAGTCTTGAGCACCCGCAGTCGCGTCGTTATGCTAATCGTATTCTTGTCGCCAGCTAGCTAGGCACCCTCGGCCCACATCGATCTCAGGGCATGAGCCACCAGTCGCGTAGCGAGCTACCCGGGACATTCGCTATGTCGCCATTCTGTTGCCATCCATGGTCGCTGGCAGGAGCGTCAGGAAGCGCCGCCATTCTCGAGGTCGCGCTGATTGCTCTCTTGGCCGCGGGATGCGTTTGGAAGCGCGCCGAGGTAGCACAGATCAACGATCCGCTCGTGGCACCGTCACCCCAAGATCCGCCCGACGGAAGCCTGATTTCCTATCCTGTGGGCGCCGTACCCCCGTCCGTCGAGCTCGTGTGGCGCCACGGCATGCCGAGCGCACGAGTTCCCAACCCGCACCATGCTGACACCATGCTCATCTGTGTCTATGACGAGCAGAAGGGAAGGTGCGAGTCGGGCACGCGGCAAGGCGTACCGCAGCCCATCTGGCTCGAGGCAGCTGTCGATGATCCGCAGATCAATCGAGCGCCTATCCGCCAAGAGCGACCTCCGTTTGCCTCATCCCCCGACATGGATCTAGGTTACGAGTTTCGTACGAGACTACGGTTGCGCCCGGAATATCGCGGTCGCACCCTCTTGTGGCAGGTCGGCGCCTGTCTCGAGGGTACCTGCCGGATGAGTGATCCGAGATCCTTACGGGTAGTACATGAAGCGGACTGCGGGACAACTGATGCGGTTTGTCTCTAACGCCCAGAGACGCCCTCGCTACAGCGTCAGGATTTTTTACAAGCTCTGAGGGCTCGTCGCCCCGGTCTTTGCGGGCCGCTTTTCCTCTTGTACCTTTTTCGCGTTATTCTTTGGAACCTCTGCATAACACGTTCTATTGACCAGTATAGGGACCTCGAAGTGGACATCGCCGAGCTGCTCGCCTTCAGCGTCAAGAACAACGCATCCGATCTGCACCTTTCCTCTGGAATGCCTCCGATGATCCGGGTGGACGGGGACATGCGGCGTATCGATCTGCCGCCCATGGAGCACCGCACCGTGCACTCACTCGTGTACGACATCATGGACGACAAGCAACGTAGGGACTACGAGGAGTTTCTGGAGGTGGACTTCTCCTTCGAGATCCAGAACGTTGCCCGTTTCCGCGTTAATGCCTATAACCAGAAGCGGGGTGCCGCAGCCGTCTTTCGCACGATTCCTTCGAAGGTGCAAACGCTCGAAGAGCTGGGTTTGCCGAAGGTATTCAAGGAGATCATCGATGTTCCGCGCGGATTGGTGCTGGTAACTGGTCCGACCGGATCCGGCAAGACCACCACCCTCGCAGCGATGATCGACCACCTCAACGAGCGAGTCTACGGGCATATCCTAACCATCGAAGATCCGATCGAGTTCGTTCATGTCAGCAAGAAGTGCCTGATCAACCAGCGGGAGATGCACAGGGACACGCTGGGCTTCAGCGAGGCCTTGCGCTCAGCCCTGCGAGAGGACCCGGATATCATTCTCGTCGGCGAGATGCGAGACCTGGAGACCATCCGTTTGGCACTCACGGCGGCGGAGACCGGGCATCTGGTCTTTGCGACCTTGCACACCAGCTCGGCGGCCAAGACCATCGACCGTATCGTCGATGTATTCCCGGGAGCAGAGAAGAGTATGGTGCGATCCATGCTGTCCGAGTCCTTGCGCTCCGTGATCTCGCAGGCCCTTCTGAAGAAGGTCGGCGGCGGGCGTATCGCAGCCCACGAGATCATGGTCTGCACCCCGGCTATCCGCAACCTGATCCGCGAGGACAAGGT
>CAYYHR010000103.1:0-11842 GCA_964471705.1 uncultured Chromatiaceae bacterium | reverse complement strand
TGGAGCTTCGAGAGAGTCCTACCATGCTAAGCAAGTTTCAATCCACGCCCCCGCGCGGGGGGCGATAGGAGCAGGAGCGCTCGCAACGCATTGATTTTGCGTAGGTTTCAATCCACGCCCCCGCGCGGGGGGCGATAGCGGTCACGCGAGGGCCTGTGCCATATGGCATCCAAACGAGCTTCGCGCGAACCGACTGAGATCCTTCTTATCTGTGCCGACATTCCTCGAAGGCACAACCATCCCGATTGGCTAATTCCTTCCAAAAACATGCACATACAACACAGCGCGAACCTGCCTGGGTTTTCCTGACAGCTCCAGGCTCGCGCAAGTTGGTCGTGGGCACGTTATCACGGATAGCGCTATCACATCAGGCTGCGCTGTGCCACCTCCCATTTTAGAGATTCAATGGGGTGCGGGAGATATTCCAGGACCAATCACGTCGATCCTGGATCAGACAACGAGGGGACCTTCGGGATCGTAACTCGGTTTTGCGCCGACGTGCTCCACGCGCTTTCTCCAATTGGAGCCGAGAAAATAGAATCGAAGACTATCTTCCGATTCCACGATCGCGTCGACCAACCGTTGTCGAAAGTAGGTCCATTGCGCAGGGTCGACAACACATTCGAACACGGAGTATTGCACGCGTTGACCGTAATCTTTGCAGATCTTCGCGACGCGCCGTAGCCGCTTGTCTCCTTCCGGTGAGGCGGTCTTCACATCGTAAGTCACCAGCACGAGCATTTCAGAGCCTCGCTTACTTCCAGATGAATGGGGGATACGCGTTCATGTCCCCGCGCAGGTGGCGTGCAAGGAGCAGTGCCTGAACAAATGGGATCAAGCCGATAGCGATCTGTTCGCCGAGGAAGGGATGACGGATCTCTTCGCGCTTACGCTCCTGATAGGCAACCAACAGGGTCTTACGGGTGTCGGCACTCATGATAACGGCTCCCGTCTCCGTGCGTTCGAAGCCACCCGGCTTGACTTGTTGGCGATTGATCAACGAGAGAATCAGCCGGTCTCCCAGGTAGGCCCGCAACTCCTCCATCAGGTCCAGAGCCAAACCGGGGCGACCCGGTCGGTCGCGGTGGAGAAAACCCACTTGCGGGTCCAACCCGACGGACTCGAGAGCGCCTGTGACATCGTGCACGAGCAGGGTGTAGACGAATGAAAGCAGCGCGTTGACGTTGTCGAGCGGCGGGCGGCGCGTACGCTTTTCGAATCGGAAATCTACCTTTTGCTGAGTGATGAGCTGATCGAACACGGCAAAATAAGCCCGTGCCGCCTCTCCCTCCCAGCCGCGAACGGTATCCACGTCGACGCTCCGCCTGCGGGATTCCTGCAGCAGATGGCCCTGGTGGCGGATGGTCTCGGAGAGTGCAGCGGTGTTCCCGGCCTCCGGGCGGTCCCGAAGTGCCCGCGCGAGGACGTTCCTGCTGTTGGCGATCTTGGCGCTGACGATGGCGCCTGACACTCGGGCGGCTGCTTCGGGGTCGTCCGCAAGGCGATACTGCTCCCGACGCAGCTTCACGTTCCCCGAGACCGGTCCCTGCACCCGCGCGAGAAAGCGTCCATTCTCGGTCAGGAACGACAGGAGGACATCGCGATCGCCGCAGAGTCCCATCAGAGCCGGACTGGCCGATACCTGTCCGAAGCAAACGATGCCGCCGAGGGTATGGATGGGGATACGCAGACGGTTCTCTTTCTCTATGCGGACCAGGACGGTCTCACCGTCTTTGGCGAGGTAAGCGCCCTGGGTCGTCACGAACAGGGTGTTGAGCAGCTTTTTCACGGTTCCCTCGTGTCATTAATCAGGTCGTCGAGCATCCGGTCCAGATAGCCGGCTGCATCGCGCTTGACGGTCCGCGGCATGCAGAGCTCCTGCAGCGAGCATTGCTCGCATTTCGGGCCAAAGACGGCAGGCGGAGTCTGTCCGGATCTCCAGAGCCTGTGCATCTCCGCGGCCAACTCCGCGGTCCTCCCCCGCAACTTGGCGTCGCATCGAACCGTCTTGCGGCGCCGGGTCTTGCCGTAGAAGAGCGCCCCTTCGGCGATCTCCAGGCCCAGCATCTCTTCGAGACACAACGCCTGGGCGCAGACCTGGATCTCGTCGCAATCGCTCGCCTTCGGGCGCCCCCGTTTGTACTCGACCGGATAGGGTCGCCAGCGCCCGCGAAGACACGGCAGCTCCAGGCCGGGTGCATTCTGGCCGACACGGTGGAATTCCACGACGTCCGCAATACCGGCGAGGCCGAGCGCGAGCGACTGCAGGCGCAACGAGCGCGCAATGTGGATGTCACCCCGCGTCTCGGCCCCCGCCTCGTCCGTTCGGGAATGGAGGACGTTCCCCTCCGCGGTGAAGAGGTTGTCGGCCCATGCCTGCTCCAGGTGGATGAGCGCGAACTGGCGCGGACAGTACGCCAAGTGCTGCAGGCCGGACAGAGGGAGCAGATCGTCTTCCGTATACATCGAGGCATCCATCCAGCAACGCGAATCAGCAATGAAGGCGAATCACCTTCGGCATCTCGGACGCATCGAAGTGACAACGCACAGCATCTCGGACCTGCGATTGGAGCTCCGAGATATCGTCGGCCTCCGTAAAAATGTCGGATCCGACCGCTCGGGCGGTGTAACCGCCCTCTTGGACTTCTTCAACGAGAAAGTGAATTTCGGTCATATCGCTATTGACCTCTCTGGATAGCGCAACCGTGCTCATGCGGCGCGGGCAAGCTTTTGATTTACGATGCGCCAAAATATCGACGTTTGTTTGGGCTTCTGATCAAAGAAATCCTCAAAGAATCCGGCCTCGTTCAACGGAGTGGGATATGCATAGCGCTCGCCATCCGAGCCAAATTCAGTTACCCAATCTTCCGGCTCCTTCGGATCGACAACGTTGAACAGCTCCGGTGAGTAAAGATAGGGTTTCCCCCCGTCGTTCAATATCCTATAGTCGTCTGCCTCGATTCCCAGAACAAAGTATTGCTGCTCTTCTGAGAGGTCGGGGTACAAGGGATTCTTGGACTTCGGTTTTACTATCATTTCTCTGCAATGACCTTCAGCTTGATTTCGAATCTGCCGATACCGTAGTGCTCGTACCAATGATACTCGCAGAGGCATCCTTCGACCTCGAGCACCGGACTGCTTTTCTTAACTCATTTTGAACGCCGACCGCCATATCGGTCCACGAGCCTCTGGACATCCCGGATACGCTCACCCTTTGCGATTACTCGCGATTGCGTAATGAGGTCTCTCGTAAGCTCTATTTCTCCAATCCTCCGATATTTCCAGGAACTAACTACGGATCAAGCAATACCGTCTCACCTTCAAGAGCGGTGTTAGCAGAGTAGAGCTCACGCCTGCCCGATCAGCTCAGGCATCGAAAAAACCTCCACACCGTTAGGCAGCTCGCCTTGGATGCTCTCAGCCGTCGGCAGGTCTCCGTAATCCTTGATCAAGCGTGGCGCTGGTACCTCGACGTGTGGAATCTTGCTCTCCACCAAGTCGAACAGCTCATGAGCCGGCGCACAGCCGAGCTTTGCCTGACGCGCGCGTTGCTCAGCGTCGGTGTCGGTGCCAACGTGCTTGAAGACGAACGTGTGCTTGCCATGTACGGTCATCAGGCCCTTGCTGCTGGAACGGTCGTGCTCGTACATGTTGAGGATCGCCTCGAAGAGCAGCTTCAGGTCGGCTTCCGAGAAGCCCGTGCCGCCATGCTTCGGATCGGCCAGATTGGCGCTGATAAAGCCTTTGCCTACATAGAGGCCATATGGGATCAGAGACTTGCGGCCCATAGTGCGCAGCTTGTCCTCCGGCTGCTCGTCTTCCCACTTCTTGATCGCGGCACTGGAGCCGGCTCCTTTGACGTTTTCAGCTACGGCCATGCGGGTGATCGATGCGTCGAGGGGAAGGATCGGATCAATCGAACGCGCAAAGGCGATTTGGACCGGTCCACGCACCTGTCCGGCATTGGCCCCGGTGCTCATGACCGCACCGAAGGTCCTCACATCAAAGAAATGCTCGCACATGTACTCCTTCGCCTTCGCGACCTTGTCCTTACTGGCACCCTTCTTGGCGTCTGGCATGCCACCTGTTTTCTCGTGAGCTACGGCAATTGGCCGATTCAGGTTCGTCGCCTGCTCGATAAAGATGCAATTCGGAGATTCGTTGTCCCCTGCGATCTGGACGTAGTTTCGGATGCGGCGCTTGATCGCGACGTCTGAAACCAAACCACGCATGTCCTGCGGGTCCATACGCGGGGCGTTGCCGGCGTCCGGGTCCCCATTGGGATTGCCGTTCTGGCAATCGAACAAAAATAGGAATTCGTAACGGTTGGCAATTGGGGTCTGGCTCATGATTCGTCTCCTTCAGGGCTGGTCGCCACATCGATTTCTTCGCGCTTTTTAGGAGCAGCTTTCTGCTGGTAATAGCCCAAAGCGAATAGGCTCTGTTCTTCAAGTGTCAGCGTCTTGGGTAGAGCATCTTTGATCTTCCCCCAGACGTCGGCCAGACGTTGCTCGTACCAATGCCCCAAGCCACCGTCGAGCTTGTTCAGGTGGAATTGGCTGCCACGGCTGAGGCGCCCGAGGATAAGGGCGGGGGTTGCGCTGGCGGCAGCGTAGAAGCGCTGTACGACACCCGCGCCAACATCGCCCAACGCGGCATACTGCAAGTCGGCGTAAATGGCCATGAGTCGACCGCAATGATAGGCGGCATCCGGATGGTCTTCATTAAGGTAGGGTTTCATTTCCGCGCCTCCTTCTCGGTTTTTCCTGATGTGATAGGCCTTCAACAAACCAATGCGCGCGTGTCGCATGGGAGTATCCGCAATAATGTCGATCTTGACTCGAGCCAGCGCCTGAGCCATGGCGAATTCCGGGATCGGCTCCTTCCGCACGGCGACACGCCAAAGCTTTGCCTCAACAGGTGGTGGTACGTCCTTCAGCTCGCGCACCAGTGCACCCAGAACGGCCAGGAATTTGGGCTTTGGTGCCAAGCCGTCACCATCGCGGCGCACGATGGCCAGATGTTCGAACCAGGCGTCAACGCTTGCGACCAAATCCTCGAATCTTCCTTCCATCCAATCCCTAACCATGACGCGGGCAGATGAGCCGGACAGCGTCATCGCATAGAACCGATAACCCAGAATGTCTTGTCTTTTCGCTGTGCGAATGGAGTCAAGCAGTCTGCCCGCAACCGCTTGCGCGTCCGCCTCGTCACTCTCTGTGTCCGCCTGCTCAGTGAGAAAGGAAAAGGGATCGAGCTGGTCGGACACTTCGTCTCTTCCCGAATACCAGTGCACGATCTTGTTTCCCGTGAGCCGGTATGAATGACGCGCAATCAGATCGTTTAATGCAGCGGCATACTGCTCGGTCTGTTCGGCATCCATCGCTGCATTGCTTGATTGCTCCAGGCCATAGGAGCAAAAGGGATCGAGGTTGAAGCCAACCAGACTGGTTTCCACCTTTCCGCCGATGTCGCCACCGATGCCCTTGATCTTCGGATGGGTGGCCGCCGGCTCGCACATCTCGCCGGAAACCAGGCAGCGCATAGGATTTGCGGCCTTTTTCTTCTTCAGTAGGGTAGGAAAATAGCCCCGCCACCAATCGCGCCATGTATCTTGCTCGGCCATGATCCGCGAGCCTTGCGCATCGATCTCGGCGAATGTCAGGTTATCAGCGGGTTTTGCTTTGGGGGTTTGCCGTGCCAGATCGTCACAAATCATTCGGCGGCTTCGTTCATCCTCCAGCGCACTCGCAACCTTGGCGAGAAACGGAACGACTTCTCCCGCGTCACGCAAGAGCCTTAGATAAAAACCGCGCTTGGCAAGCAGCTTTTTCGACGGATCGTCCTCGCCGAGAAGCACGGCGAATTGTGCCGTATCGACGAGAAATTGCCGCATGGTGGTATCGCCGGAGAACTTCAAATGCGGCATGTTGCTAAATTCCTTTCCCACACCGGGCTTGGCGCCAGGCTGATTCAGCTCGATAAGGCCCAAATAATCGCCGTCTGAAGAGAAATTCAGTAGCCAGCGAATCCGCTTGGTGGTGAATCCGGCTTCTCCTTGAATACCGTGGAGATTAGCGTATTCGGTTAGGGCATGAAGCATCAGTGTTGCCCCTTTGTTTCGTCTATCGGTTTGAGCACTTGGTCGCTGTCGTACTGCGGGATCTGCAGCACACCCTTCTCGATGTGGGCGCGGAACAGGCTGACGAACGGCTGCGCCGACGAATCGTTGGGCACTCGCAAGTCGAAGACATCGTAGAGCATGACCCCCAGATCCTGCGAATAGTCGACGGGAGCTGGTTTTTCATCCTTTGCTTCCGGGTTCAGGTAACGAAAGTACGCGGGAAACTCGCGGCAGCCGAAACAAGGCTGATGAAAGCACTTGCCCTGTGTCGCGCGGCGAACGAATTGCGCCTCCAGCGATTGCTGCCTGCCTTCATGGCCGGGGAAAGTGCGTATCTCTCCGGTAAGGCGATATCTCACGTCCTTGAGGGCCATGGTTTGCCGCTGCTGCGCCTGGGTCACCATCAACGGATGCGGCTCGGCGGAGCCGCTCATCCATTTTTTGACATTGGCGACGCTGGCGACCGAGTCGACCTCGTTGCGCCGCAACGCGATATAGGCCACGGGCTTCAGCATTTCGATGCAGGTGATCTGCCAGCGGAATTGGGCGCGCGCCGGATCCCTGTTCGGCTTGCAGAAGATAGCATCGAAGATTCCGCGCGCCGCGCTGGGGGTGATGATGGGGTAGCTGAAGCGCTCCACCTTGAGCTCCGGTCGCGTGAAGCAGGCGAAGTCGCCCCAGACTTCGAGGACTTGCGGGTTGGGTTTCATGATTTCGTGTCCTTTCGTCAGATGGTCCAGGTGTCGATTGCGTCCGGCGGTGTAAGGCCGAGAAGCGGATCATAGTCCTTCGGATTGAGGTAGACGAACCAGTCGTCCGCCTTTTCACCGCGCGCGAGGGGAGCGGGATCGAGGTAGTTCCAGACGGTGTCGCCGTCCTTCGGACTGTAGAGACTGATCGTCAGCCCACGGGCGTCTTGTATCCACCGGCGCGTCAGACGGCCATCTGTGATCAGCCGCTCTCTCAGGGACTCGAACAGTTCCAGCTCTCGCGCATAGGGGACGAGCAGGCTGATGCTTTGCTTCTCGATCAGCTGGTAGTGCTTGTCGACATCGACGAAGGAGCGGCGCTTTACCGCACCGGCCAGCTCGCTGCGGTCGGGATCGAATTCGACGACTCCGGTCAGGTCGTACAGCAGCCGGAAATACTCTGTAAAGAGCGCCGGATCATAGAGATCAAAGGCATCTTCGAAGGGGATACCCTTCTTCTCCGCTTCGTTTCGCTTCAGATTGAGCAGCGTTTGCGTCGTTTCCGCCGCCTCCTTGTAACCACCGGGCGGATAGAGATACTCGCGGTCATGCTCCTTTTCAGGGAGAAAGACCACCATTCGTCCCAAGGTATCCAGCCGGCCTTCACGGTTGCAGCGCCCGGCGGCCTGGGCGATGGCATCGAGCGGGCCAAAGGCACGCCAAGCGTTGGGGAAATCCACATCGACCCCCGCCTCGATACACTGCGTGGCGATCAGACGGCAGGATTGCGGCTCCTTCGATGCGAGCCGCGAGCGCACGGTGGCGAGGGCTCGTTCCCGATGCATAGGGCACATGCTGGTGGAAAGGTGAAACAGACCATCGTTGGTGCCGAGTCGATCGCGTAACCGCTCAATGAGCGCGCGGGCGTGGCGCTTGAGATTGACAATGCAGAGGGCACGCTCGTTCGCAGGCTGTGCCAATTCGTCGGCGATGGCGTCCCAGG
Source organism: uncultured Chromatiaceae bacterium (assembly GCA_964471705.1). GTDB lineage: Bacteria > Pseudomonadota > Gammaproteobacteria > Chromatiales > Chromatiaceae > Thiosymbion. The sequence goes on along the minus strand of CAYYHR010000103.1, from coordinate 4,026 downwards.
ATTGACACTCGTCCATGCGCCATTCGAAACGGACGCGCCTGGCGCGGTCGAACAGACGCTCAGGATTCCCCGCAATGGCTCGGGGTTGCCAGCCTTTCGCCGCATGCGGCTTCACATTGTCGTGAAGATGATCGAACGCCGGCTGGGTGGCAGTGGAGAATACGACTGAGCACCCGTAGCGCTCGGCTAGGCGCGAAAGCGCTGCCAGTGAGGGCACGGCGAGGCGCGGCGGCAATGTCTGGACCTCATCGAACAGGATGATGCTGTTCGCAAGTCGATGCAGCTTGCGGCACCTACCGGGACGGTTGGCGAAGAGCGACTCGAAGAACTGAACACTGGTCGTCAGAATCAACGGTGCGTCCCAATTTTCCGCCAGCAGCCCGGCCGTACGTCGTGCCTCTTGCTCATTGTCCGGGTTTGCATCGCGCTCTTCTCTTGTCTTCTGCAAATTGGCCAGGCTGTGATGCTCCAACACGAAGTGCTCGCCAAAGAGGGGCTTCAGCAAGTCACGATAGACTCGTGCCGTCTGCTCGATGATGCTGAGAAACGGCACCACCATAACGATGCGCCGAATGTGCGGATTCAGCTTCGAATGCTCGAGCGCAAAGGCCAACATGGCCAGCGTCTTGCCGGCACCGGTCGGGGCGGTAAGGGTGAAAAGACCGGTCGGCCATTGCGCGGCTTCAAGACAGGAAGCGAGGAGCTCCCGGCGCATGGCGCCAACCTCGTCGGACGAGCTGGCCTTTTCCGTAAGAGCCTCCAAGTGCGATCTCACCAGCTCGAAGGCTTGTTGGGCATCCAGCTTCGGACCGCTGTTCCGATAGACCTTCGTGCCATCTGCCTGCCCCTGGAAATGGGCCTCGGTTTCGATGAAGTCCGCGTCGACGAGTGCGGAAAACAGCATGCGCACATCGAGCATGCCCGCCAGCGCCTCGGCCTTGTGGTCGTAGATCGACTCGGCAGGCGCTGCCGGCATCGAGATCCCGCTTGCTTCCAAACGCTGGACCAATGCGTTCGCATCGGTTTCGGTCACTCGCAAAGAGCGGCCATCCGATGTGGACTTTGCGGTCAGGTCGAAGCCTGTTTTAAAGGAAGCAGTGAAGGCACCTTCCTGAAGCCCGATGTGATGTCCTTGAACTGCCAAGGCCGCGGCGACTGCCTGCAACCTGTACCTCGTTAGTGCGACAAACGCACCGCCGGTCCAATGATCGAGACCCGACTCCAGATTGCGCAACCGACGGAGGAAAAGACCACTGTACTTCCCCAAGTCATGCAGAGTACCCGCAACGAGCGCTTCATCTTGTGCGTCGAATGCAGCGGCATAGCGTGAAGCCCGCTCGGCGACAAGCCGAACATGTTCCGCTGCCAGCTCCGGCGGGCTGCCTGCCTTATTCGAGCTATGACTGTAGTAGTGTCCGGGATTGAACATGATGTGATGCCTCCTTTCTCAACGGAATGCCGTGATCAGCCGTTTCTAAGGCGCCCAGCGCGCCGACCGTGGAGTGATCGACCCTGCCACGGGCGCCTTCGATATGGGCATCCAGCCCCCCTGCAGCCCGGATGTAGCGTTGAAAGGCCGCTTGGTACTTTCCCAAATCGTGCCGGATACCAGCCAGATGCGCCCAATCGCCAGCCCCGAACGCATCGGCAAACTGCGATGCACGAGCTGCGACCGCGCGCAAATGATCTTCCAGATCATGGGTCTCGCCGTCCTCTCGAACATGAGCAATTGCCGAACGCCCGTCGTCCATTTCAGCCCCTCTTTCGCAGTCCCGCGGGGTGGACATCGTCCACCGTTTGTCAACGATGGTGGGCGATGCCAACCCTACCCGGCTATTCCGGCGTCACCTAAAGGCTACGACCCAGTTGATCGATGATCAAGCGCTTCCGGAGCCATATCGAGACCACGCCTTGATCGACGATTGTGCAGGTATTCCGGGAATGCCACATCAAGCCAGACCCATTCTTGATCTACCGCAAGCCGGACGAGGAAACGCTCCCCTTGGCCCGGCGGAGATCACACAGCGATCTGCTCGGATGACTTAAAGTGGCGAGTCCCAGTCGCACTCCAGTTGGCGCCGGAATAGGCGGGATGCGCTGTGCTTTCCCACCCGATTCGAGCAACGACGGTGTTACGAGTCTGACGCTGGGCGCTCGTCTTGCTCAGGCGGGGCTGCGCGAATGGCCTGTTCGGCGCGACGCCCTTCCTTCTTGCCCACGGTCTGACTCAGCACGGCGACCAATTCCCTGATCTGTGTCTCTGTCAACCCGACATTGGATGCGATTCCGATATGCGCCTCGAGCTGAGACTCGACGCCATCGAGGCTCGCCAAGGCCGAGACCGTTGCGATTTCACGGCTTTGATAGTCCAGGGTGTCGCGTGCGAAGAGGTCGCCGAAGAGGTGGCTTTGCAGAAACTGGTTGATCGCTGGTGCGAAGTCGAACAAGGGCCCGGAAACCGGCTGTCCGGCCAGCTCGGTCTGTACCGCCTTGCCGACTTCGAGGCTGTTCTTGTCGTCCGGCAAGGCGCTCGCTGCTTTACCGACCGGGTCGATGATGCCTTCGGCCTTGCGCGCCTCGTCGACGCTCATGAGTGTGGTCAGGCCGTTCAAGGCTCGGGGAAAGCCGGCATAGGCGTAGAGATGGATCTGAACCTCCTTGATCTCGTTGATACTCGAGCCGGCATTCAAGCCCGTTGGGATCGCGGCTTTCAGGGCGTCCAGATCGCCCTTTGCGGTCAAGGCGGCGATTGGACGCGAGGAAGGCCTCGAAGCGATCGATCCCGGCGAGGGCGCATTCCATGTCGTCCGGACCCGTTGCCGTCAGGCCGAAGATGCGCTCGGCGAACTGCACGAATTTTGCCGTATTGGTCTTTACGGCAAATCGCATCCAGGCCGGGTTGATGATGGCCAGACCCGTGGCATGGGTGATGTCGTGGTAGGCCGAGACGGTGTGCTCGATCATGTGGACCGGATACCCGGCACTGCCGCTGCCGGAGCTGATCCAGCCGTTCAAAGCGACCGTGGCCGCCCACTGCACCTGAGTGCGCGCGTTCAGATCCTTGCCGTCGGCAATGGCCTTGGGGCCGTATTCCATCGCGGTCAGAATCACGCTTTCGGCAAAGCGGTCCTGAATCGGTGTGTCACCGGCCCCGTTGAAGTAGCTCTCGGTGATATGCGTGATCAGATCGCACAGGCCGTATCCCGTCTGATCTTTTGGGACGGTCACTGTCAATTCGGGGTCGAGCAGAGCCGCCTTGGGATACAGACATTCAGTGCTGACAAAAGACTTTTCCTTGGTCTCTTCGTTGGAGATAACGGCGCCGCAGTTCATCTCGGAACCGGTCGCCGCCAGGGTCGGGACGGCGATCAGCGGCAGTGCCCGGGTCGGGATATACGGATCCGGCTGACCGTGGAAGATCATGTCCCACGGGTCGCCGTCGTACAGGACGGCCGCCGCGATGACCTTGGAGGCGTCCATGACGCTGCCGCCACCGAGCGCGATCACCAGGTCACAATCATTGTCACGGGCCGTTGCCGCACCGCGTTTCACCGACGAGATCCTGGGGTTTGGCTCCACGCCCTCGCACTCGAAGATGGAGACACCCGCGTCGGTGAGACTTCGGACCGCACGCTCAAAGGTGCCGTTGCGCTTGACGCTGCCACCACCGGTCACCAGCAAGGCGCGCTTGCCATACTGCCGGGCAAGCTCGCCCAAGCGCGACAAGGAGCCGGCGCCAAAAATCAGCCGGGTGGGATTGTGATATTCGAACTTCATCTCTTGACTCCTCACGAATGGCGACTCGATTTCGTTGCTGTAAATCTAGGTCTCAGGGCCAAGCAGGCGGTAGAACAATCCTCCTGAAATCTTGCCTGATTCTGCCTATGTTTGAGCTGTCCTGTTGTGGCCTCGGAGATCGTGGCGCTAATGTCTCCGAGAGAGGCATGCATGAATGGAATTTCAGAATACTTCGGTGATTCTATGGGTTACGAGTGAACTTCTGGCGACGAGCAAGTGATCGACGGG
>CAYYHR010000102.1:2439-11954 GCA_964471705.1 uncultured Chromatiaceae bacterium | reverse complement strand
TCCACGGGAGCAGCGTACTCTAGCTACTTCCTTCTAACGCGTCAAGTGCTATCTATGCCAAAACACAGCTCACGTCCCCTCGCGAACGGACCTTCCCTTGCCGACGAGGCAGACCGGTACAGGTGTTACGAGCTTTCCGTCCAGTGCGCGGAAGCCGATGTGGATTTCATCGACCAGAACTTTCGTCGGCTGCGCGGCCACGATGCATGCCTGTTGAGGGAAGACTTCTGCGGCACGGCATCGGTCTGCTGCGAATGGGTCCAACGCCGCCGGGCCAACCGGGCTGTCGGGGTGGACATCGACCCAGAAGTTCTGGACTGGGCGAGGACACACAACCTTTCGGCGCTGACCGCACATGCGGCGGAGCGGGTGCGCCTTGTCCAGGAGGACGTGCTCCGGTTCGACGGAACCTCACCGGATGTCGTCGCGGCGCTGAACTTCAGCTATTGGTTGCTCGAGGAGCGCCGCGCCGTGAAGCACTATTTCGAACGCGTGCACCGGCTGTTGAAAGATGACGGGGTCTTCTTTCTCGACGCCTACGGTGGCTACGATTCCTTCAGGGTCATTACCCAAGAGCGGGCCGTAGAGGGCGACGGCGGCGACTTCACCTATGTTTGGGAGCAGGAAAAGTACGATCCGATCACAGGCCGCCTGGTCTGCCATATCCACTTCGCCTTTCCCGACGGCTCGCGCATGGATCGGGCCTTCAGCTACGACTGGCGTCTCTGGACCCTGCCGGAGATCCGCGAGCTGTTGTACGAGGTCGGATTCGAGCGGGTGACCTGTTACTGGCAGGGCTGGGACCAGGAAGGCAACCCGGACGGGGTCTTCATGCCGGCGGAAGAAGGCGAGCCGGACGCCGGGTGGATCGCGTATCTCACGGCCGAGAAATAACGTAGATCTTTGCCGAGAGCTCCAGGGAACAGGTCCACTTGTAGGCCCGGTCCAGGGTCTCGCCCCAGGCATAAACGCCATGGCCCCGGACCATGACGACACGGTTCCGGGCCAGGGTCTCCGCCACCGCCTCCGGCGCCTTTTCCAGGTAATCCTCGTAGCTCACCGATAGAACCGGGACACGCTCGAAATAAGACTGTCCCTCGAAATCCACGGGCCGGAAGTCCTGTCCGGACAAGCTCATGGCCACCGAATAGGGTCCGTGGCTGTGCAACACGGCCCTTGCCTCGGGCTGCTGTCGATACACCCGGCCATGGAGGGGAGCGTCGAGGGAGGCACCTTCGGGACTGGGGCCATCCAAGGGGCAGGCGATCAGGTCATCGGGCTCCAGTGTATCGGCGCAGGCACCGGTCGGGGTAACCCAAAAGGTGTCGCCGACGCACACCGAGGCGTTCCCGGAATGAGAATCGTTACAGCCATAGCGGCGCAGCCACTGATAATAGCAGACCAACTCGGCGCGCAGGCCCGCAGTATCGGGGGACCAGGTGTGCATCCGATGCTGTACGAAATCGGCAATTGCTTCGGGATCATCCGGCGAAAGCTCCGGCGGGTGGTCGTTGCCGGCCAAGCGGTCGTCCGTGACCACGGCGATCACGTCCGGGTCCAGCGGGTAGAGCACAGGTGTGCCCATCGCTCGGCGGTGGACCTCGATCTTGGGGTACGCGGAATGCTTGAATCCCTCCACCAGGATCAGGTCCAGGCGATCCGTCTCGAGCTTCCCCAGCATCTCCTCCAGAGACGGATCCTCACCCCTGTCGGTCTGCTGCGACTGCAATGCCCAACGCTCTCTGGACGCCAAGAGGGTCTGCTCAGCGCCGGCTTCGCGGATCTGGTAACTGTCCTTGCCCGGTACATCGAGGTCGAAGCGGTGGTGGGCATGCTTGAGATAACCGACCCGCAGACCGCGCCCCGTGAGCACCGGCACCAGCGCCTGAAGCAACCTGGTTTTTCCGCTCCCGCTCGGGGCGACGAACCCGATCACGGGTACTCGGAAACTCCGCATGACAGCCCTCCCAGATCTTTGAGTTGGACGCAGTTCGAAGGCTCGTCGCGGAGGCCGAGAGGCCGAGAACATTCGTTTGCGAACAAGCCACCGCCTTGACCTTCCTCTTTCGCAAACCGCCGACACGCTCCCGGCGCAAGTCGAGTGGAGGCAAGCCGTGCGGTCGGTCGGACCCTTCCGTAAGATCGCATCGGTCGGTGCCGATACGTAGATAAGCCCCCGAGGATCCTCAGACCTCTTTCATAGCGGTCTCACCGCGCGGTCGGCTCTGCGAGGAAGGACGCGACGATCTTGTTGAGCTCGTCGGGGCGCTCGACGAACGGGTAATGCGTCCCCCCTGAGACGCCCGCGACCCGAGCGAAACGCGAGCCGGCGATATGATCGTGCAGCCAGTGCTGAGAGCGGATCGGGACGTTCACGGAGTCACCCGCAACGATGAGAGTCGGCAAATCGATCCGCGCGATCCGCTCGCGCCAATCGAAGCTCGCCGTGTCGAACAAGAGCTCGGCAGCGTGCGTGCGGTCGAACAGAAGGTTCTGCTCGATCAGCCACGCCAGCGTTTTCGGGTCAATCCCGTCAGACGTCACCGTGTGCAGAAACGCCACACGGGGATCGTCACCTTCACCACGCAGGCTGTTCGTAAACTCGAAGAGGGACTCCACATCCAAGGTTGCACCCACAGCCTCGGCCTGCTCATCCGACCAACTGGGGTTCCGCAGCACGCTTGCCATCTGGTCGACAAACACGAGCGAGTCGAGGCGCTCGGAGCCGAATAGCTCCAGATAGGCCCAGATCACGGTACACCCCATCGAATGTCCGAGCAGGGTAACCGAACGCAGGTCCCACGCCGTCAACGCCTCGTGGAGGTCTGCCGCCAGTCGATGCACATGATATCCCACGGGGGGCGAGTCGGAGCGTCCGTGCCCGCGGTGGTCGAGTGCGACCACGCGATGCGAATCGGCGAGGGCCTCCACCTGCGCGCCGTACAGGGCTGCGCTTTGGGACCAGCCCGGCAGCAGCACGACCGGGCGACCCTGACCCGACTCCAGGTAGCGCAGGGTTGTCGCACCCCCATCGACGTTGATCTCACCTCGCTCAATAGCCATCATCAACCACTCCAGATCTCTCTAAACTCCAAATCTCCCACCGATCGACCGGCAGCGGTGGCGTGCTCAGTCCGCCCCACTTCTGAGCTCGGCAAAGGAGGACGTCGTTGTTGTTCTCACCTCAGGTAGTGACATCCAGGCACAGGTACTTGATCTCCAAGTATTCCTCGATGCCGTACTTGGCCCCTTCCCGGCCGACACCCGACTGCTTGACCCCGCCGAAGGGGGCGACGGCGGTGGAGATGATGCCGCTGTTGACCCCGACCATACCGTACTCGAGAGCCTCGGCGACGCGCCAGACCCGCCCTAGGTCGCGGCTGTAGAAATAGGCGGCCAGCCCGTACTGGGTGTCGTTGGCCATGGCGATGGCCTCCTCCTCCGTGTGGAATCGGAACAGGGGCGCCACCGGGCCGAAGGTCTCCTCGCGGGCGACGCGCATGTCCGGGGTCACATCAACCAGCACCGTGGGCTGAAAGAAGGTGCCACCCAGGGCGTGACGCGCACCGCCGGTGACCTGACGCGCGCCCTTGCCCAGGGCATCGGCGATATGGGCCTCGACCTTCTCAACGGCATCTTCGTTGATGAGGGGCCCCTGGGCGACCCCCTCCCCCGTCCCGGGTCCGACCTTCAGATCCGCGACCTTGGTCGCCAAACCCTCGGCGAAGGCGTCGTAGATACTGTCCTGCACCAGGAGACGGTTGGCGCAGACGCAGGTCTGGCCGCTGTTGCGGTACTTGGACTGCATGGCACCCTCGACGGCGGCGTCCAGGTCCGCGTCGTCGAAGACGATGAAGGGGGCATTTCCGCCGAGCTCCAGGGAGAGCTTCTTGACCGTGTCCGCGCACCGGCGCATCAGCAGCTGCCCCACCTCGGTGGAGCCCGTGAAGCTCAGCTTGCGCACGATGGGATTGGCGGTCAGCTCCGCGCCGATGGCTACCGGGTCACCGGTGACGACGTTGAAGACCCCCGGCGGAATCCCCGCCCGCTGCGCCAGCACGGCCAGCGCCAGGGCGGTCAGAGGCGTGTCCTCGGCGGGCTTGGAAACGACCGTGCAGCCGGCGGCCAGGGCGGCCCCGGCCTTGCGGGTAATCATCGCCGCCGGAAAATTCCAGGGGGTTATCAGGGCGCAGACGCCCACCGGCTGCTTGAGCACCAGGATCCGCTTGCCGGCTTGGTGGGGCGGGATGACATCACCATAGACCCGCCTGCCCTCCTCCGCGAACCAGTCGATGAAGGAGGCTGCGTAGACCACCTCGCCGCGGGCCTCGGCCAGGGGCTTGCCCTGCTCGGCGGTCATGATGCGGGCGAGATCTTCCTGGTGCTCCAGCATGAGGGCGTGCCAGCTCCGGAGCGCATCCGAGCGCTCGGCGGCGGTCAGCTCCCGCCAGGGACCCCAGGCCCTCTCAGCGGCCTCGATGGCGCGTCTGGTCTCGGCAGCACCCACGGCCGGCACTTGGGCAATGACCTCGCCGGTGGCCGGATCGGTGACATCCAGCAAGGCCCCGTCATCGGCATCCACCCAATCTCCGCCGATATAGCACTGCTGTCGCAACAGGCCGGTATCTCGGATCTTCATAGCTGACTCTCCTCGCGAGCGAAATCAATCCAGCCGGGAGATTACTACAGAGTCCGCCAGGGGCGGAGCGGCGAACCGGGCCGTCGCCACGCGAAGACACCGGCAAGCTCTCACTCCCACGCCACCTTGTGACCGCCCCCGACAGAAAGCCAGCACCGTCTACAATTCTAAACATGGGGGACTCCTGTCAGGGGGATCGCTAGGGCGAAACCGGCAATCCGGGCCAACCCGGTGCGTGGTAACCATCGGAAAGGGAGAAACATGATGGGCGAAGACAATGGGACTCGCTGGCAGAGCCTGCCCCCGTTCCTGATGTTGCTGCTGCTCGCGGTCGGCAGTTTTTGGTGGATACCCTGGCCATTGCAGGGTGAACGGCCACCGCAGTCCGCTGTCGGCATCCAGGTCGAGGGGGTTCAACAGGCGGCGGGGCGTCTGTGGCAGGACCCGTTCGCAGTCGTGCAGAGGTACCGGGAAGGCGGACCCTCCGTGCAAGCCAAGGGGAGAGACCTGAGCTGGCTGGCAGGGGTCGCAGCGGAGAAATGCACCGAGAAAACGCCCTGCCGCCTGCTGGGGGTGATGGTCTTCGGGAGCCCGTACGTGGGCGGGGAGGAATGGCGCCGCAATAAGCGTTATGCAGTGCTGGCCGGGCTGAGCCGCCACGGATTCATACCCGAGGACACGGAGCACATCGGCTTCGTCGAGCAGGAATCCGGACTGCCGCCCGTACTGCCGTTCGAATGGCTGCAGCGCGAGGGAACGGACGAGAAAAAGGAGCGTGTGCTGCTCCTCTGGCTCGACGAGGATGCCTTGACTCGCGAGCTTTACGATCCGACCAGCGGCGGGCTGCACAGCGCGATCCTGCCGCGCCTGCAACAGCTGCTCGAGCCTCTGAACGTTCCCGGGATGCAAGGACTCGACATCCTCGGTCCCTCCTCTTCCGGCACGCTCTCGAAGCTGGCCAGCGAGCTGAAGACAGCACCGCAGGAGCAAGAACCCTCCGGCGGCGAGGTGCCCTTGCTGAGGAGCGCGCACTGGTACTCGGCGAGCGCTACCTCCGACAAGGCGTGGAAGGAGACGACGGGAAAACCGGGTCCCTTGCCCATCACGCGGGTCATCGCAAAGGACAGCAAGCTCGCGGAAATGTTGGTGCAGGAGCTGAAACGACGCGGCCTCAAATCGCAGGACACGGTCGCCCTGGTCGGACAGCTGGACACCGCCTATTCTCGCAACCTGATTAACCTGCTCCACAAAGGGCTCGAAGAGAACTTCCGTCCGCCGGAGAGGATTCAGGTGATCACCGTCCACTACCTGCGAGGCATCGACGGCGAAAAGCCTGGAGACGGAAAGGGGAGCGACCGCAACGGAGACAAGAAGAAGACCGGCAATGCCGAATCACGTGAAGAGCAGGTGGAAAGACCGGAGGGAGACAGCCAGATCGACTACCTACGGCGCCTGACGGTCGAGCTGGCGCGCCAGCACCAGGCATTCAAGCCCTCGGGGGAGATTCGGGCGGTCGGGGTCCTGGGAAACGACTACCACGACAAGCTGCTCGTGCTGCGGGCTCTGCGCCACGCCTTTCCGGATGCCATCTTCTTCACGACGGACCTCGAAGCCTCCATGCTCCATCCCATCGACAACCGAAGCACGCGCAATCTGGTGGTGGCCAGCGCCTTCGGTCTGGAGCTGGAGCCTGCCCTTCAGGCCGGCTTCGCGCCCTTTCGCTCCAGCTATCAAACCGCCACTTACCTGGCCACGCGGCTTTCCCTCGCACTCGAATCACCGGGCGCGGGCCCACCGAAGCTGTCCCAGAAGGAGATCGACGAGCGCATTTCTCCCTTGCTGTTCGAGATCGGCCGCTCAGTGCCGGTGCGCCTGAGCAACCCGCCCAGCCCGAGCACCGACGAAGCGGGGACCTGCGACCCCCAGCGGAGCGATTGGCTCGACTGCAAAGACTGGCAACCCGCGACGGACACCGGCCCGGTGAAGCGCACTCTCTTGGGCTCTGCACTGACCTTGGCGGCGGGAATTGCGCTGGCCGCTGTGCTCTCCGCTGGATTCCGGCGTCTCCTGCTGGGCCATTGGCGCCTTCTCGCCGCGACTGTCGTCATGGCTACAGTAGTAACGACCTGGTTGATCGCGAGTCTACCCGCTCCCTTGGGTGAGCCCTTCTCCTGGGTAGAGGGAGTAAGCGCATGGCCGACTGAAATTCTGCGGCTGCTCACACTGGCACTTTCGGCCTTCTTCTTTCTCCGCGGAATCAGACGCCTCAGACGCTGTGACCAGGAGACCCAAAGGCGCCTTTTCCACGCCGTGGCGCAGGACGGAGCGGACGAGGGCGGTGACGACGACCCCTGTGCTCCTCTACCCGCAACAGGCTCGGGACGGGTTCCCCGGAGGGATATCTGGCGCCTTTACCGGGCCCGCCAGCACTGCGTCGATGAGCTGACCCGGCGTCTGGCCAACAGGCAGACCGCGGTGGCACCTTCCTGGCGAAAACGCCACTTCGTGCTGCAGAGCCTCGGGCCGGCGCTCCTCTTTCTGCTGGTCGGTGTCGGACTCACCCTGGCTCTGGGCAGCCCGCACACACCGGCGCGCGGAGAAGCGATGCTCGCCCTAGACCGGATCGTGCTCTTCGCCACCGTCGCGAGCTTTCTCATGCTATTGTTTTTCAGCTTGAATGCGAGCAAGCGCGCCATTTGGCTCGCGAAAAGTCTCACCACGCAACCCTCCTGGCCGTCCGCCACCCTCGCGCGGCTCGGTTGGCGCAAGGGCCTCTCCAGCGATTACTTCGGCGAATTTCTGGACGTTCAATTGCTCGCCGATACGACCGCGGGTGTCCAAGGGCTCGTCTACTATCCGTTCGTGATCCTCTTTCTTCTGGTGGTCTCCAGGACCAGTCTGTTCGACGGCTGGCACATCCCCCTGTCGCTCTACCTCATCTTCGCCGTGTCCGGTATCCTGATGCTGGCCGCCGCCATTCGCTTACGCAAGGCAGCAGAGGAGACGCGCGCACACGCCCTCGAGGACATGCGTCTGTGCCTGCTGAAGATCAGTGGCCGATGCCCGGAAGAGGTCGAGACGGAGACGATGGAGAAGCAGATCGAAGGGATGATTCCCCTGGTAAAGGGCATTCGCAAAGGCGCCTACTCCCCGATCGGCGAGCAACCCATCGTGCGGGCGATACTGGGACTTGCCAGCGGGGTCTACGCGGTGTCCATCCTGGACTGGGTGAACCTGGCCGGCCTGTGAGCCGCTCCTGCTCCGACCGTCTTGCCGAAGACCCCTTGCTTCTCTTCCACGGGCCCATCGACGAGGACAACTGCTGCGACTCTCCCCATGAACTGGAAGCTCATCCTGACCGGCTTGGCCATTGCCGGCGGCGTCAACTGGTATCTCTACGAGCGGCCGGTCTCCCATCCGGCCGGGATCCTGGTACCCGAGCTACCTCGAGTCTCCAGCACCGACCGTCGCCCCTGGACCGAGGCGGACGGCCTGCGCTACCGGCCCCTGAAACGGCTCCACATCCGCGCCCGGCTGCTCAGCCGCAGCAACGTGAAGCTGGGGAGCTGGGCCGACATCAGCCCGGTGGACCTGGGCCTCGGATGGGGCCGCATGTCGGACTCCGGCATCATCGAACAGCTGGACATGGGAGAGTACAACGCCGTCATCAGCGGTACCCGCTTCCTCTCCATCAGCATCCGCCGGGACGCGCCCATGCAGCACTGGCCCCCCGCCGAGAGGGACGCCATCTTCTCCCAGCTCACCCATCTGCACGCCATCCCGGCCGACGACTCGATCGAAAAGGCCCTGAAGGGTCTGCGGCCCGGACAGGTCCTCAGCCTGGATGGTCAACTGGTCCAGATCTCGGACCCGCGCGGAAACGTGCGGCTCACCAGCTCCACGATCCTCGGGGACCGGAACTGCGAGGTCATGTGGGTCGAGTCCCTGGCCCTGTCCGATCCCGGTGCCGCCAGCCCGGACGAGGGTCGCTGAGGGTTCAGAGACAGAAACATCGACTTGGTGGGCACGCTTCGCTTTGTCCACCTACAAAGCCGCCACCGACCGAGCCGAAAGCTCAATAAGGCTTCTTGCGCAGCGCGAGACGGAAGAGGATGCGTGACACGACCAGACTGAAGAGGGTGAAGGCGAGTACCAGCAGGGCGACATCCCACCAGTCCAATCCTTGCTCCTTCATCACCGCCAGAAGCGGCAGGAGGGATTCCGGGACCTGATCCAAGCCGATCGCGCGCTCCCCAGGCTCGAGCCCCAGACGCCGTTTGACGAAGCAGGACAGGGCATCCCCGACCATGGCGAAAAGGCCGATGAGCACGCCGGTCCGCACCCCGAGATCCAACAGCAGCGCGGCGCCCGTGGTGAGTGTTAGGGCCCCCGCTAGTCCGCGCACCGTCGCCGACGGCCCCAACAGGCAGCGCCCGTCTAAAAACCGCAAACCCCCGTCGAGGGGCCAGTCCCAGCGACGCCCGAGGAGGTCGTCGAGCAGGATCGGCGCCCCGTTGGCCGTGACGATCAGCAGTAAGAGCCCTATCTTTTCCAGCATGGAACCGGCTAACGATCATGGGGCGAGTCGAGCCACCCAAAGGGCAAAGAAAGTCGCTTCGCCCCGGATCATTCCCTCACCTCTACCCACTCCCATAAAGCAAGAGGGAGCAAACGTACTTCGCGAATTTCATAGTAAGCTAAGGCGATGAAGCCCGCAGCGAAGATCTTACTCCTTGGCCCGCTGGCCCTGGTATCCGGGGCACCAGCCGGTGACGAGGGGCATCCGCCGCCGGAAAGATCCCAGTCGGATACCTGGGATCGCACCCGGCAGGGCATGCAGGACTGGTGGCAGCGTTCAAGCGAAGGTGCCGGTGAG
>CAYYHR010000102.1:0-2339 GCA_964471705.1 uncultured Chromatiaceae bacterium | reverse complement strand
CCCGGCAGGCCATCGCGGACGACCGCCAGCGCCGCGTCTCGGCGCCCCGAAAGTCCATGGTGAAGGACACGATCGAGGATCTCGACCGTGCGATCGCGGCGCGCGAGGCTGAAATCGCAGGGTACCAAAAGGATCTGTCCCGGATCCGCCAGGCATTCGCCAAAGACCTGCGCGAGACGGGCCTCGACCTCAGCGACGAGCAGATCGAGCTGCTGCTCTCCACGGTGGTCGGCGACAACCTCGTCGACCTCGGGGTCGTCTTCGACAACGTCAAGGCCATCACACTCCAGCTGGAGAAGCTGATCGAGAAGAGCGGTGAGGACCTGCAGAGCGCACGCCGCTACTACGGCATGTATGTGGTCCTGATCGAGTGTCTCGACCGGATGCAGCGGCAGGTCGAGCAGGCCATCTCCGGGAGCTACATCCCGCAGATCGATGCCATCATCACCCGCGCCGAGGCGCTCGGCACAGAGACACGCGCCCTGCAGGAGCGCTCCCCCGACAAGGCGGATCTGCTCGCCGCCAACCTCGACGCCCAGCGGCTGACCATCCGGGCGGCCGGCATCTATCGCGACTACCTGAGCGAGCAGGGCCGCAAAGTCTCCGAAGCACGCCGGGAGCTGGCATCGGACATCGCCGCCGCCTGGAACACCTACGAGACCGTCCGCGTCTCCGGAGAGCTGGTGGTGCTGATCCGGTCCAGCGGCAAGCTGCTCGACGGCCTGCTGGATCGCCAGGTACCGGCCCTGCGGCCCTTCGCAAACCTGGAGCTGCAGCGGGAATTCGAGAAGCTCACGATCCAGCTGCGAAGGGGTGAGGAGACCTGATGCCCGCCCCGGCCAAGCGTATTCCCGAGCCTGGTCTTCGAAATACCTTCACTTCCATGCGGAGGAGACTGCACATGAAACGGTTGCTTCTCGCATTGATTCTCGCCGGCCTTACTCAGGTCGCCGCCTCGGCCGACAACGGCCTCATCTCGGTCAAGAGCGCCCATGACGTCGCCACGACGACCAACCGGCTCGTGGACGTCCTCGTGAAACACGGCATGACGATCTTCGCCCAAGTCGACCACGCCGCGGGTGCCAAACAGGTCGAGATGAGTCTGCCCCCAACGGAGCTAGTGATCTTCGGCAACTCGAAGGTCGGCACGGTCCTGATGAAGTGCGGACGTTCGATCGGCATCGATCTCCCTCTCAAAGCGCTGGTTTGGGAGGATGACCATGGCCGGACCTGGCTCAGCTACAACGACCCGAGGTACCTCGGCCGGCGGCACGGGCTGAAAGGCTGTGAAAAAGCCCTTGGCAAGGTCGACAAGGCGCTGGCGGGGTTCGCCGAAGCAGCGACCGAGTGACAATTGGACAACAACACCGCCCGAAGGAAACTACCATGTACAAGATCCTGTTCCTTTGCCTGCTGACCGGTCTCCTCGGCGCCTGCTCTTCGATCGAGCGCCGGACCGCAATGAGCAGCGCCAGCGCCCCGAGCTCCAGCAGCCCGGTCGCAAGCCTCGGCGACCCTATCTTTGAGCTCGCCGGTCCGGTCAGGACGGCCCAGAGCCAGGTCGACGCATCCGAGGTCTACAAGGGCCCGCAAACCGCGGCTGTCGCACCGGTCGCCGACCGGCGGACCGGCGGTGGCCCCGCCGACGAGCGGCTTCGCGCCGAGATCCAGCAGAGCATCCGACACCAGCTCGACAGCTCCGGCATCTTCGCCGGCGTGGTCGCCCTCGACCGCCCGGACGAAGGAAACGAGGCGGAGATCATCATCCAGCCCACGCTGGTCGGAGCCCCCGGTTACGGCCGGGACGGTCTGGAGCTGGAGGTGCGGGTTACCGAGAAGACCAAACGCGAGCTCGTCCTCGACGAGCGCTATACGGACGCTTACCAGAACGACAGGCTTCAGATCGCCATTACGGAGCTGGAGGACGACCTGGTGAGCCGCTACGGGAAGTAGGGCATAAGGCGATCTCTTTCAAATCAACCGCGTAAAGCCCCCCGCCTTGGGCGCAGCTGCCGTGCGCGTTTCCACAACGCGCTTCTCGAATACATGCTTGAGATGCTTGTTCACCGTACGCGGGCTGATTGCGAGAATCTCTCCTGTCTCCCTTTCTTCACCCTAAAATGAGCAGTTAAACCGCCAAGGCGCCAAGATCGCCAAAATTCACAAGGAAAATTCCCGAATACGGCGACCACTATTCGGGGGAGAGCCCCACTACGACTATCTTGGAGTTTTTCTTGACGTCCTCTGTGCCTTGGCGGTTCCAACTGCAGAATTCAGACCGGGGGGTTGGTCAACAGCAGCCAATCGAGGGGCTCTTCGCCGGCGGGCGGCTGAGCCTC
>CAYYHR010000101.1:0-12012 GCA_964471705.1 uncultured Chromatiaceae bacterium | reverse complement strand
GCGATCGGAATGATGGAGCAGGCCTGGGGCTGGCTTGCGTCGAAACCAGGCCATGCTCAGCGCATCGATAACGAGGTCGGCGCTCATACGTGGCTTGAGCGACCAGCCCACCACTTCGCGGTTGAACAGATCGAGCACGATGGCCAGATACAGCCAGCCTTCATCGGTCCAGAGGGACAGGTGATATCCGAGGTCCAGACCTGATTCGGCCCGCTCGGGGTGGAGTTGCACTGCGATACATGGAGCACACTATGTCCGATAAAACGTTGCGCAGCAGCACCAGTGTCGCTGGCTTCGATGACCCCGAGCTGGACTTTCAACTGCTCCGGCAGCTCGGGTCGGCGCCCTAAGGCGGAGCCTCGGTCGGCGAGTGCCTGGCCGTGGCCGCCCGGATTCGCGACATCGGCGAGGACGGCTGGACCGAGGCGTTTGCTGAGTTGGCCGACCGGCAGCGGGCCGATGCGGAACGGCGCTCCGCGGCGGGCCATTCGATCAGCGCTTGCGACCGCTTTCTGCAGGCGTCCAACAGCTACCGTGCCGCGGAGTACTTTTCGCCTTTCGGCGGCGACCGGCACGCCGAGCTCGGGCTGGCCAGCCGCGCGGCGTTCCTGGCCGCCGCGGACGGCTCTCAGGGACCCGGTCCGACGCTGGTCGTGACAAGCGGTTTCGACGGCACCCTGGAAGAGACCTACTTCCAGATCGGACGCGCCGTGCTGCAACGGGGCTGGCGAGTACTGCAGATCTGCGGGCCCGGGCAGATGGATACGGCGCGCACCGAGCCGGGTACGTACTTCGTGCCGGACACCGAGAGCTCTGGGTGTCGCCGTGTGTCGACCTGGCCCTCCAGCGCCCGGAGGTCGATGTCGACCGCCTCGCGCTGCTGGGCATCAGCTTCGGCGGCTATTTCATGTCGCGCGCCGCGGCGCACGAGCCCAGGGCGCGAGCCTTGGTCGCCAACTCACCCGTCATCGACTTGCACGCCTACATGGTGTCGTTCGTGGCCGGCATCGGCGGTGACCCGGAGCAGACCATCAGCCCGGAAGAGGACTTCAGCCTCGACGACATCGACCAGATATCCGACGAGGAGATGCCCTCCACGATAAAGAAGATGTCGCGCTCGCTGATCCGACGGTTCGGCCAACGGACGTTCCTGAGCACCTTCCACTACCTGCGCGAGTTCACCGTCGACCCCGCGGAGATCGGCTGCCTGGCCCTGGCATTGGTGGGCACAGGCGAGGGCGGCGAGCCACTGCGGCAGTTCGATGTGTTCGGTGCTCGGGTGGGCGGACCGGTGACGAGTCGGCTGTTCACTGCCGACGAGGGCGCGGACACCCACTGCCAACTGGGCAACCTGACGCTGTCCAACGCCGTGACCATGGACTGGCTGGAGGACACCCTCTGCGGTCGATAATTGAGGTGTATACCCGACGGGCCAGGGTCATTTAATTCGATTTGACCCGTGTCCAACTTCCCAGGCTTCGTTGCGCGCAGCTACAAGCTAGATCCAAACCCAATCCCTGTGCGCCCCAATCCCGGCGTAACCCCTGCGGTGATTGCACTGGTACAGTCACAATCCGCGCACGGCGATCTCGTAGCGGCTGCTATGCCCACATTCGGGACACCGGAAGTCGTCCGGCCAACACCAGTCGAGCACCTGTTGCCGGCACTGCTCTTCGGTGCCGTACTGCTTCAGAAATTCCGGTACGCTCAAACCCTTCTGAATCATGACTGCGCCTGCTCCAACCCGACCACGGAGGATACCGCCTCCTTGAGCTGGTGATCGGACTCGGCCTTGGTCATAGCACGCTTCACTGCGCTTTCTACATAGGCCTCCTGATCGAGTCCGATATAGAGCGAGTAAACCCCGATAAGGAGCACCACCGCAAACGGTAGGCCGGTGCTCACCGAGGCGGTCTGTAGGGTCGCTAGTCCCCCACCGAGGAGCAGTACCGCGGCCACGACCCCCTCCATCACGGCCCAGAAGACCCGCTGTGGCGTCGGGGAGTCGAGCTTGCCGCCGGATGTGAGATGATCGACAACCAATGAGCCCGAATCCGAGGAGGTGACGAAGAAGATCGTCACCAGGACGATCGCGACGATCGACAGCACATGGGCCAGCGGGAGCTGGTCGAGCATTGCGAACATCGCGGTGGCCACGTCCTGGTTGACGGCGGTGACGATGTCGGCGATGCCGTTCATCTGCATATAGAGTGCCGAGCCGCCGAAGACCGACATCCAGGTGAACGACAGCAGCGTCGGTACAAGGATCACCCCGATCACGAACTCCTTTACGGTGCGCCCCTTCGAGATCCGGGCGATGAACATGCCGACGAACGGCGACCAGGAGATCCACCAAGCCCAGTAGAAGACGGTCCAGGACCCCTGCCAGTTCGTGTGTTTGAAGGTCTCGGTCCACAGGGCCATTTCCGGGAAGATCTCCAGGTAGAAGCCGAGGTTCTGGGTCGCCCCCTTCAGGATCGTCAGGGTCGGCCCGACGACCAGCAGGAACAGCAGGAACAGGGCCGCCAGCGCCATGTTGGCCTCGCTGAGGCGCCGCACGCCGCTGTCGAGTCCAGCCATCACCGACATCGTCGCGAAGCCGGTGATGACTGCGATCAGGATCACCTGTGTGGTGGTATCGATGCCGATCCCGAAGAGCTGATCGAGGCCGGCGTTGATCTGCTGCACCCCGAGCCCGAGGGAGGTCGCGAGTCCGACCAGGGTCGCCAGCACCGAGAGGACATCGATCACGTTGCCCCAGAAGCCGTAGATCCGCTCCCCGAGCAATGGATAGAAGACCGAGCGGATCGTTAGCGGCAGACCGCGGTTGAACGCGAAGAAGGCCAGCGCCAGACCGACGATCGCGTAGATCGCCCAGGGCTGGATGCCCCAGTGGAAGTAGGTCACCCCCATCGCGGCCTGGGCGGCCTGTGGGCTCCGCGGCTCGATCCCGTTGAACATCGGCGATGGCGAGGCGAAATGGAACATCGGCTCGGCGACGCTCCAGAACATCAGTCCGATGCCCATCCCGGCGCTGAGCAGCATCGCGTACCAGGCCGGGGTCGAGAACTCAGGCTTGGCGTCGACGCCGCCGATACGGATCGCACCGAAGTGGCTGAACGCGAAGAACAGGGCGGCGAGGATGAAGATGTTCGACGCCAGGATCATGAACCAGCCGGTGGTTGTGGTGATCCACTCGAGAGCCGACTTGAAGAAGGTCTTCGCGCTGGCGTCGAACATCAGCGTGAGCAGGATGAACACCACCAGCACCGCCGCGGAGATGAAGGTCACATGGGGATGGAGGTCGAAGCCGAATCCGCTCCAGTTCGTATCCCCCGGCTCGCGGCCCTCGGCATCGTCCTCGACCGAGGCTGTGGGCTGGACCTGAAGGCCGAGGAAGGGTCTGCGCTCGAGGATCGCCTTGCGCCGGGTCTCGCGCTCGATGCGCTTGAGCTCGCGGGCCAGCTGGCGCTTGCGGCGCGCTGATTGCTCGTCGGTGTAGTGGCTCATCATGCCTCCCGGTCAGAAGTAGTAGCCGAAGTTGATGTTGAAGCGATAGTTCCACTCGTTGTTTCCGTCGTCTCCGAAGTCGCCGACGCCGTAGACACTCGAATAGTTGTCGGTACCGCCGTTGGCCGCCTCGTTACCGACGAACAGGTTGCCGTCCGAGCAGGCGAAGTCGGTGTAGATGTACCAGCCGCCGCTTGCCCAGGCTGCGCCGAGGATCCACAACTGGCTGTCGTTCTGATCGCTGGCATCCTTGACGATGTTGCTGTATTCGAGATATGGACGCACCGAGTCCAGCCACGGGATGCTCGGGGTCTCCTTCAGGTAGCTGATGGAGATCGCCGGGATCCAGGCCTTGGTCGCCACCGGCCAGGAGAAGTCATAGGCGCCCATCGGGATCAGCTCGTCGCTGCTCCAGGGATTGTTGCTGTCGATGTCGTACTCGTAGCGGGTGATCTGGCTAGCGATCCGCCAGTCCCCGATGTGATTGATCATGTGGGCGGATGCTGCCCAGTGGCTGCCGTTATCCACACGCTGACCCTTGAGCTGTCCGTACTCCAGTGAGATACCAAGCTCGCTGGGTACGGCCACGTCGCTCAGGTCGTAGATCACGCGCAGGTTGAATTGATTGCGCTCCTCAAAGCCGTTGTCCATGGCGCCGTAGGTGACGTTGCCGTTCTTGTCCACGGTCTGGCGCCAGCGTATCGCGTCGTAGCCGTAGCGGGTGCTGTCGAGGGAGCGACCGTTACCGTTCCACTCGCTGGAGACGAAATAGGCCGCATCCAGCTTCCAGTCGCCGAGCTTGGTCGAGTACTTGATTCCCAAATCCGGGTCGTCGGCCAGGCCGACATAGTAGTGCTGGTCGAAGAACCAGCTCTCGGAGATGCCGTAGGGGCCGGGGCCGAACGCCTTTCGGGTGACGCCGATCTCGAGCTGGCTTGCGTCATCGAGGCGGTAGCCCAGCCAGCCGGTGTGAATGAAGTTGTAGCCGTCGTACCAGCGGTACTCGAGCTTGCCGATCACGTTGTCCCAGTCGAGGGCCGCGTTGATTCGGAAGGTGTCGAGCTCGAAGTTTCCTCCGTTGCCACCGCGCGACGGGCCGTCGCCGCCTCCCTTGTAGCTGCCGAGGATATAGTTTGCCCGTATCGCGCCGCCGATCGTGAGCGGCCCGAGCTCGATGTCGCTCGCTTCGGCCGCCCCGCTGCGCTCTAGGGCCGCCTCTGCCTCCTCTGCGCGGGTCTGGGCCTCCGCGGTTTCCTTGCGGGCCGCGGCGAGCTCGCGCTTGGCCTGCTCGAGCTGCCGTGTTAGCTCGGCGACACGCCGCTCCTGGGCGGCCAGGTCCGCACTGGTGGCGAATGCAATCGGCGATGACGTCGCCATGCCAGCGCACAGCACGGCGCTGGCCATCGCAACGGCAGGATGGCGCAAAAAGCGCCGGGGCTCTCGGGTCATCTGTGGACACCTCCGGATGGACGCTGCACGGGGCGGGGCACTTTGGTCGTGGGGACGGCAATCGGCGGATGAGCGGCGCCCTCCGGGATCAAAGCTCGCCGGTGATCCAGTAGGAGATCCGGTCCTCGTTGCCCTGGATGTACTTCTCGACGGCCTCCTCGTAAGAGGTCTCCTGGGCGTCGTGCATCGCCTTCTGCAGGTCGTCGAGGGGTATCTGCATCCGCGAGAGGAATGCGGCGGCATCAAGGTGGTCCTGGTAGAAGCCGGTGCGGGCGTAGGCGTGGACGCGCTCGGCCTTGCCGAGGACGCCCTTCGGGTCCTCCAGGTAGCGCAGGTCATAGGCGCCGAACATCCAGTGCGGACTCCAGCCGGTGACGACGATCCACTTGTTGCGCCGCACGGCACGCTCCAGGGCCGCGGTCATCCCGGCGCCGGAGGAGATCTGCAGCTCGTAGTCGAGCCCGTAGTCCTCGATCGCCTGCTTCGACAGGCGGGTGAGTCCGGCACCCGGGTCGATCCCGGTGATCGTGCCGTCGAGCTTCTCGCGCACCTCGGGCTTGTTGAGGTCGGCGATCGTCTTGACCTCGGACTCCGGCACATAGGCCGGCACGACCCAGCCGAGACGGGCGTTCGTATAGAGCAGGCCGAGGTCGAAGCCCTTGTCGCCGACCTTCTTGATGTAGTCCTCGTGAGTCTTGGGCTGCCAGGACATCAGCATTACGTCGATGTCGCCGGTGGCGATGCCCTGGTACTGGGGCGCGATGTCGGTCTGCAGGAGCTCGACGTCATAGCCCATGCGGTCCTCGAGCAGCTTTGCGGCCAGCTTGGTTGCAAACTCGGCGTCGGACCAGGCGGTCCAGCCGATCCGGATCG
The DNA here is from genome assembly GCA_964471705.1 of uncultured Chromatiaceae bacterium. Taxonomy (GTDB): domain Bacteria; phylum Pseudomonadota; class Gammaproteobacteria; order Chromatiales; family Chromatiaceae; genus Thiosymbion. Next base: position 6,180 of record CAYYHR010000101.1, on the reverse strand, counting down.
TGTCCTTTGCGGCGACGCCGGTGGCCAGGCAGAGTGCCAGCGCACCGGCCAGGACCCGTGCGAGTCGGTTGATTCTCTTCATGTCGAGCGTTCCTCCTCAGATTGGGTGGTCGGATGGGCTCATCTCGATTTCGGATCGATCAGCCGCAAATGAACGCAAATTCACGCAGATGAACCGGGCCTCCGGCGCGCATCATCGCTGGCGCCGGCAGGCCAAGATTGCGTCGGACTAAGGAATCGAAATTCATCTTGAATTTGCGTTCATTTGCGGCAAAAAACTCTTATTGCCTTTTCTCGGTCTCGGCGGAGTCGGTGCGGTGCGAGCGAGAGATCAGCCGGCGCAAACGCGTCAGTGGACCGACCGCTCCAGTGGACATGTGCGCGGAGGTCCGAGCGCGGCCGAAGCTCTGGGTGATGCGGTCGAGCAGAATCGCCAGCAGGACCACGCCGAGTCCTCCCTCGAAGCCGAGCCCGACGTCGAGACGCTGGATGCCGGTCAGTACCGTGTTGCCGAGCCCGCCGGCGCCGATCATCGAGGCGATGACCACCATTGACAGGGCCAGCATGATCGTCTGGTTGATCCCGGCCATGATCGAGGGCAGTGCCAGCGGCAGTTGGACCTTGAGCAGCAGCTGGGTCGGCGTGCAGCCGAATGCCTGGCCGGCCTCGACGTGCTCGCGGCTGACCTGGCGGATGCCGAGGCTGGTCAGTCGCACCGCCGGCGGCATCGCGAAGATCAGGGTCGCGATCGCACCCGGGACCTTGCCGAGACCGAAGAAGATCGCGGCCGGGATCAGGTAGACGAACGGCGGCATCGTCTGCATGAAGTCGAGCAGCGGGCGCATCACCGCCTCGATTCGGTCGCTGCGTGCCATCGCGATGCCCACCGGTATCCCGATCAGCAGTGCCACCAGGCTCGAGGCGATCACCAGGGCCAGGGTCTGGACCGTCTCCTTCCAGATATCCATCCCGAACAGGAGCACCATCGCGACGACGGCGAACAACGCGAAGCGCCGCCCGACCCGCCACCAGGCCAGCGCGATGATCAAGGCCGCGAGCAGCGGGGCAGGGATCGCCAGCAGGGTGTCCTCGAAGCTGCCGATCACCAGGTCGAGGCCGTCAGAGATGCCGTCGAGCACGCCGGTCATGTTGTCCTGGACCCAGTCGACGCCCAGCTCGATCCACTGACCGACCGGGATACGGAAATCCAACCACTGCTCGCTCATGCTCAGCCCGCCTTGTCCAGTGTCTGCAGGAGGATGCGCTTGTCGATGGTGCCGATGTAGCGCCGCTGGCCATCCACCACCGGCAGCGGATAGTCGCTAGCACTCACCAGGCTGAGCACCTCGCTGAGGTCCATGTCCGCCGGTGCCGGTGCCACCTTGTCGACGAAGGCGTCGTCCCAACGCGTCTCGCCGTGGCTGTCGACCGCCTCGGCCAGGGAGTTGACCGAGACCATGCCGCGGTAGCGCTCGCCGTGCTCCAGCACGATCCCGAGGGTGCGGTTGCGATCGCGCAGCTGGGCCAGGGCGGCGCGGACATTGACCCCGGAGCGCTCGAACACGGTCAGTGCCGTATCCTCGGCGATATCGCCGGCCTTGAAGACCTTGCTGACATCGACCCCGTAGAAGAACGAGCGCACATACTCGTTGACCGGATTGGTGACGATCTCCTCCGGGGTGCCGATCTGGACCACGGCGCCGCCCTCCATGATCGCGATGCGGTCGCCGATGCGGATCGCCTCGTCGAGGTCGTGGGAGATGAAGACGATGGTGTGCGCTTCGTGCTGCTGTAGGCGCACGATCTCGTCCTGCATCTCGGTGCGGATCAATGGGTCGAGGGCGGAGAAGGCCTCGTCCATCAGCAGGATCGGCGCCTTGGTGGCCAATGCACGGGCCAGGCCGACACGCTGTTGCATGCCGCTGGAGAGCTCGTGGGGATAGCTGTCGGCGAACGGCTCCAGGCCCACCGTGCGCAAGGCATCGAGCGCCTGGCTCCTCTGCTCGTCGCGGCTATGCCCGGAGACATCGAGCCCGAACGCGGCGTTCTCGGCGACGCTCTTGTGGGGCAGCAGGGCGAAGGACTGGAAGACCATGCTCATGCGGGTGCGGCGCATCTCGATCAGTGCCCGCCTTCCCATCGCGGTGACGTCCTCGCCGTCGAGCAGGATCCGGCCCCGCGTGGGCTCGATGAGCCGGTTGAGCATCCGCACCAGGGTGGACTTGCCCGAGCCCGACAGACCCATGATCACGAAGACCTCGCCCTCGCGGATCGCGAAGCCGGCATCGCGAACGCCCACCGTGGCGCGGGTGCGGGCGAAGATCGCGTCCTTGTCCAGCCCTTGATCGAGCAGGCGGATCGCCTGTTGCGGATCCGGCCCGAACACCTTGCACAGGTCGCGAACCACCAGCTTGTCGGTCATGCTTGCCGGCCCCCATCGAACGGCTCCACCCCTCTGTCGGGTGGTCGATACGCGAGCCGTCGGCGAGCCACGCATGCGAGGCAGCCCCATGCCCAGCCGTGATCTGGACGTGACAACGCCAGCGCGACGACAGGCTGCAGAAGACCGCTCAGGCGGCCGAAGAGGCAGGGTTGGATCGACTCACCGAGTTGTCAGGCTACGCGTCGGACTGCTGTCCGAACGATTGATTTGCGGAGATCGCTCCGCGATTGCCCCGACCGACCGGCGGGCAGATGCCCGGGTCCCGGCGGGCGTCGAGGCGACGTCGAAGTGTATTCACGATACCCCGATGCCCGAGCCGCCGCAACGGGCGCGCGAGGACAAGTCAAGGCTCGAGGGCAACCACTGCATATACAGGTCGCATTCTCAGAGGCTGAGCGCGCCTCGGCGAGATGGATCCGTCACTTGTTCTTGAACCGATTCCAAGCGAGCGCCCCTCCTGCCGCTGGCCTTCGCAACCCGCGGGCCGACGCCGAACAGCGCTCCGCGGCCGGCCATTCGATCAGCGCTTGCGACCGCTTTCTGCAGTCGTCCACAGCTACCGTGCCGCGGAGTACTTCTCGCCTTTCGGCGGCGACCGGCACGTCGAGCTCGGGCTGACCAGCCGCGCGGCGTTCCTGGCGGCCGCGGACGTCGGTGGCATCGCCGTCGAAGAGCTGTGGCTGCCCTGGCGTAGTCAGCGCCTTCCGAGCTACTGGCTCGTCCCGGCCGGCTCTCAAGGGCCTGGGCCGACGCTGGTCGCGACCAGCGGTTTCGACGGGACCCTGGAAGAGACCTACTTTCAGATCGGACGCGCCGCGCTGCAACGGGGCTGGCGAGTACTGCAGATCTGCGGGCCCGGGCAGATGGACACGGCACGAACCGAGCCGGGTATGTACTTCGTGCCGGACAACGAGAGCTGGGTGTCGCGGTGGGTCGACCTGGCCCTCGAGCGCCCGGAGGTCGACGCCGAGTGCCTCGCGCTGCTGGGCATCAGCTCGGTGGCTAATTCATGTCGTGCGCCACGGCGCACGAGCCCAGGGCGCGAGCCTTGGTCGCCAACTCACCCGTCATCGACCTGCGCGAATTCACCGTCGACCCCGCGGAGATCGGCTGCCCGGCCCTGGCTCTGGTGGGCACAGGCGAGGGCGGCGAGCCACAGTGGCAGTTCGAGGTGCTCGGTGATCGGGTGGACGGTCCGGTGACGAGTCGTCTGTTCACCGCCGACGAGGGCGCGGACACCCACTGCCAACTGGGCAACCTGACGCTGTCCAACGCCGTGACCATGGACTGGTTGGAAGACACCCTCGGCGGTCGATAATCGGGGCGTGCCCGAGCGTTACGGGTACGAAGGTTGAGCAACAAAGGAGATATTGACGCAATGTGGCGCGCTATATTTCCCGGCTTCCGCCCATGCACTGGGGTGAGCTCGGGGCGACCCCGCCTTTGCGGAGCCACTCTTCCGGTGTCCATGTATGCAGGGCGAGGGCGTGCAGGCCGCTTTCGAGCTCCCCTTTCAGTGTCTGATTCACCAGCCGATGGCGTCCCACCAGGTTGTGCTCGGCGAACAACTCGCTGACCGCGATCACCTTGAAATGCGACTCGGCTCCCTCGGGCACGTTGTGCATGTGAGTCTCGTCGATCACCTCGAGGTGCAGGGGAGAGAGGGCGGATTGAAGGTGTTCTCGAATGCGTTGTCCACGGCTCATGGTCTTTGCCCCGGGTCTGGTGCGTACATACTTCGGATTTGAAGATGTGGCCGGCACGGAGCCATGACAACCGTGGTCTTGGAGGTTACTTGTCTCTGTCGGTAGGGGGTGAGAAGAGCGGAGAGGGAAAGGTGGCGATGTTGCTCTTGTCCCCGATCTCGTGGATCTTCCCTTGCCCCTCCTTCTCGACCTCGTCGATACGAATCACGGCATGGATGGGGATGAGGGTCCGATTGACGCCCTTGAACTCCGTCTTCAGCCTTTCCGTAGATGGATCGACCAGCAGCTTGCTGGAGTCCTCGAACAGCAGATCCTTCGCCTCGACGAATCCGTAGAGGTCGCCTTGCTGTACCCGCTTGGCGTAGATCTCGTAGATCTTGCCCTGATTCAGGAAGGATAGGCGAAAGACTCGCATCTCACTGGATTCCGAGGCAGGTACCGGCGTTACACTTCACGCGTACGGTCATGCCGTTCTCGCAATCGATGCGGTGAATCTCGTATTCGGGCTGTCTTTCCTCGAGCCGGGCTCCTTGGCCTGAGATCTCGCATCCTCGAGTCCTGGCGAACTGCTCTGCGTAATAGGACCAGACGCCCGGGGCCGGTGGGTCATTCAGGACCAGCATATTTTCATCGGGGCCGGCCGTCGCTGTCTCTGCGGGTTGGGGGGCGGCGGCCATTGGGGTGCCTTGATCCTCACCTCGATCTTCAATGGGCGCTGCGGCTTCGCTATAGCTCGACACCGGCTCCGATGGGCCGGCTGCCACGGAGGCTTCGGATTCCGAGGCAGATCCCTCCCGTCCCGGCGCGCCGCGAGTCCCGAGCACAGCCTCCATCCATGCCTGCTGCGATGGGCTCAGGTTTTCCGCGCTGTCGTGTACGGCAACGGCATTATTAGTAGTAGGCAAGGGCGGTGTTGCGGAGGCAATCCGCCAGCGATTTTTCTCCCAAGCCTCCTGTAGAGAGGAAAGAGAACGCTCCAATTCGTTCTTGTACCCCTCTGTGAAATCGAGTGTTTCCTTCTCCTTGCCCGCCCTGTCGGCGATCAGGGCGGCGCCGACAGTGACATCGACACCGTCCTGCCGCTGCGAGAAATCCGTTGTCACCTCTACCGATGCGGATGAGACGGGCCCCTCGACTGCTGCCTCCGCGGCAGCGGTATCGAGAGAGTGCCTAATCAGCAGCCTGTCATCCGATGTGTCGACGACCTTCCAACCTTTGGTCACCGCCGAGCCCATAGCCAGAGACTTCGCTTGTTGCACATCCGCACCCGCCAGAAAAGTCTGGGGTCCATTCGAAGAGCTGTGAAATCTGGTCTGCCCCGTGGTGCTGCAGCCGGCTAGGATGAGGACGAAGCCGACTGACGTCGCAAGGAGCTCAAAATGACGTGTTTCCACGAATCCTCCAGGCAAGTTCAGTATCCTAATTCCAACGAATTCGGAGCGCTGGGAGAGACAACATATGGAAGAATGCTATCACAGGATTTCAGTGTGGCAGACTCCTCCCGCGCGGACGTTTGCTGGGGGATTCGATTCAGAGGTACGGTATCGTCGGAATCCCAGGTCTCGCTGGGAATGCGATCGGCAGTTCGACCTGCCGTGACGTACCGGGAATCATCAGCATCAGATTCCCTCGTGCAGCCTGAGCTCATCCGGATAGGGATAAAGATAGCGCTGGTGTGCCAGGTAACTGTTCGGATGGTGCTCCAGATGGCGGCGCAGAAGGATGATGGGCGCCAGGAGGGGGATTGTGCCGCGGCGATAGGTCTCGATTGCTTCGACGAGCTCGACCTTGGCACTGCTGTCGATACTGTGCTTGAAATGGCCCAGGATATGTTGCAGCGCGTTGGTGTGGCCTTTGCGGCCCGCCGGACGCTTCAAGGCGGTCATGAGCTCCTGTAGATATCTGAACGCGATCGCCTCCATGTTGCCCCCTGCCAGGTTTGCGAGCATGGGTCCCATGCGCTCGTAGGCGCCCTGGGAGTAGGCCATGACCAGGTACTTGGGTCCCTGTGGAGCTCGATCAGCCCTTAGG
>CAYYHR010000100.1:0-12046 GCA_964471705.1 uncultured Chromatiaceae bacterium | reverse complement strand
CGGTGATTCTATGGGTTACGAGTGAACTTCTGGCGACGAGCAAGTGATCGACGGGAGCAGCGGACAACCGAGCCTGGCGAGTCGAATTGCTCGATGGACCGCAGACCGAAACCGGCTCGACACTCCGATCCAAGGGCTGAGCCTGCATCGATGGGAAACACCCACCGAGCCGGAGAGCTATATGCTCGCACCCAGCGTTTGCCTGATCGGCCAGGGACGCAAACGTTTGTTCCTCGGCGATGAGGCCTATGTTTACGATGCGCACCGGTTCCTCGTCACCTCGGTCGATCTGCCGGTGGTGGCACAGATCATCGAGGCGAGCGCCGACAAGCCCTACCTGGGATTGACCATGGAGCTCGATCTGCGGGTGATCGCCCAGCTCATGCTGAACGACGAGGAGCCGCCGGGGAGTGCCTCGAACGATCGGCTCGGGGTGGCGGTCAGTGCTCTGTCAGCTCCGTTGCTCGACGCCTTCAACCGGCTGCTCGATCTCCTCGAGCAGCCTGAAGACATCGCTGCTCTGGGGCCACTGGTCCGGCAGGAAATCTTCTACCGACTGCTCGCCGGCGAGCAGGGGCCGCGCCTGCGGCAAATCACCTCGGCTGGAGGCCATGGGTTCCAGATCGCCCGGGCCATCGACTGGCTGAAGGACAACTTCGACAAGCCATTGCGGATCGAAGAGCTGGCGAGCAAGGTGGGCTTGAGCACCTCGGCCTTCCATAGTCACTTCCGCTCCACTACGGCCATGAGTCCGTTGCAGTTTCAGAAAAGAATGCGGTTGAACGAGGCGCGGAGGCTGATGCTGACTGAGCAGACCGACGCTTCGAGGGCCGCATTCAAAGTCGGCTACGAGAGTCCTTCCCAGTTCAGCCGGGAATACAGCCGGCAATTCGGTGCTCCGCCGCTGCGGGACATCAAGAGCTTTATGCAGGATTCCACTGGCTGAGGCCGGGAAGCGAGCCCCCATCGTCTAGAGCACGGAGACTCGCCTCGCGGCCTTGTCTACGAACGGGAGCTGTGACGAGCGGATGCGAGTGCTCGGGGGAGCGGGGGGCTGCCCCCTCAGGCGGCGGCTCCGTGGATCTCGATCCACCGGGAGCGGATCGACGAGCCCCCGAAGTGCTCTTTGATGGTCGCGGAATCGATGTAGATGTCCATGGGCAGATATTCATGGCCTGCTTGGCGGTCCAGGTTCTCCAGCTCGGCCTCGACTTCAACGGAATGTAGGGACCAATCCTTGTAGTCCCCGCTGGTAAAGTTGATCGGCTTATTCATCCTGATCGTCCTCTGTGATGTCATGGGTGAGGGCTCTGCTCGAAGCTCCTCAGCATAACTTGAAAGTATAGTCCGTTGATCGGAATTGGGCGTTCGACCACCTGGCATCCTGCTGGCACCCTATTGTTTTTTCGGGAGAATGTTCGCAGGATGCCCTCCCCCTCCCAAGGGGCCTGTGGCGCGATACCGGCGGCGCCGGGCATTCTTGTGCTAGGCTGCAGCTGGGCTCGCGACATGGCCGCCTGCAGCCTCACCGGAGGCGGCAGCGCCTCTCTGGGGGGACCTTGAAAGATCCCATCACCGAGATTTTTCAAGGCGGTCACCTTGGAATATTCCAAGGCGGCCTCGAGCTACTGAATCTACACGGTTAAGGAGACAACGATTGACCTTGCCGACACACGACGAGATTCGCGAAAAAATCGATCTATCCGGATGCGATTTGTTCGCCTTCTTCCAAGACGACAGGGACGCCGATCAAACACCGGATGACATCTGTTTCATCCATACGATCAGTCATCGGGACACCGAGCTGCTGGCGGTGGATATCCGTCGTGCGGATGTTCCCGCGGTTTCGGGGCTGATGACCAAGCTCATGAAGAACTGGGAATCCCACAGGGTCAAGCCCGCCGAGGCTTGCCTCGCCAAAGGCTGCGGCTTGATGCTCCAGGCCGTCGAGCCGCCACCGAAGTTTCTCGAAGAAATCATGGAAAAGGCCGTTCGCGCGGCCGTCGAGTACCACGGCAACAGGGATTTCTCGGTCCTGATGCTGGTCCCTGCCCGCAGGCTCACAGACAGAGAGCTCGGAGAGATCAGCGCGGGAAATTAGTGCCCGTCCGTAAATAACCTGCCGATATCCCAAAGAGGTGCGGGAGTTATCGCGATTATTCATGACTCCATAACTTGCCCGCCCTGCGTCCGAAGGGTTAAGGTGATTTCGAGAAAGCGCCGCTTCGACGCCCGCCGGACTACCGGGCCAGTACCCGCCGGTCGGTCGAAGCACGCGAGCGCATCAGCGTGGCGAATCAATCCGCCTGGGTCGAGTCCCGGCACATCAGAGACGAAAATCAGGCGTAGAGAGCTTCGAGCGGTAGTCCGGCTCGGGCAATTCGATCCAAAGCAAGCCATAGCATGCAAGGCAACTCGTACGGACTCGTACGGAGCTGCAATCCCCGGTCGCGCCCCCGCTGGCGCAGCCCTCAAGCTTATCGAGGAATGTCTGCCGGTTGCCGTTCAATCATTTAAAGAAGAATTAAGTTTTAATCTTAACAGTCTGTAGCTTTAGCTCATTCACCACCCGTTCGTGCGCCAGATCACCGAATCGGACGCCGCCCGAACACCATCGAAATCCCAGGAGAAATCATCCATGTGCGGCTTCTGCGGAGAAATCCGCTTCGACGACCGAGCGATCGATCTCGGCGAGCTCGGCGCCGTCAATGCGGTCATGCAGCCGCGCGGACCCGACGGCAGCGGCATCTACCAGCAGGGGCGAGTCGCCCTGGGGCATCGACGGCTGAGCATCATCGACCTGAGCACCCATGCCGGCCAGCCGATGGTGGATAACGCGCTCGGGCTGACCATCGCCTTCAACGGCTGCATCTATAACTACCGGGATCTGCGCTCCGAGCTCGAGGGGATGGGCTACCGTTTCTTCTCCCACGGCGACACGGAGGTGGTGCTCAAGGCCTTCCATGCGTGGGGGACGGACTGTGTGGACCGCTTCCACGGGATGTTCGCCTTCGCGGTTGCGGAGCGTGACAGCGGACGGCTGACCCTGGTACGCGACCGGCTCGGCATCAAGCCGCTTTACTATGCAGAGCTTCCCGGTGCCCTGCGCTTTGCCTCGACCCTACCGGCATTGCTGGCCGGCGGCGGCATCGATTCCGACCTGGACCCGGTGGCCCTGCACCATTACATGCACTTCCACGCCGTCGTGCCGGCCCCACACACCATCCTGCGCGGCGTGCGCAAGCTGCTGCCGGCGACCGTGCGCGTCATCGAGCCCAATGGGCAGGTCCGCGAGCGGACCTACTGGGATCCCAGGTTCGAGACCGCACCCGATGAGCGGGATCTGAGCTTCGAGGACTGGCAGGACCGGGTGCTTGGCGCCCTGCGCACCGCGGTGGACCGGCGCCTGGTGGCTGACGTCGACGTAGGTGTGCTGCTTTCCGGGGGGCTCGATTCCAGCCTGATCGTCGGCCTGCTCGCCGAGCAGGGGCAGACCGGCCTCAACACCTTTTCCGTAGGCTTCGAGAGCGTCGGTGACGAGGCCGGGGACGAGTTCCAGTACTCCGACATCATCGCCCGCCACTACAGGACCGAGCATCACAAGATCCGCATCGATTCGCGCAGCACCCTGCTGCCGAGTCTTCCCGGCTGCATCGAGGCCATGGCGGAGCCCATGGTGAGCCACGACGTGATCGGCTTCTATCTGTTGTCGCGGGAGGTCGCCAAGCACGTCAAGGTGGTGCAGAGCGGGCAAGGTGCCGACGAGGTCTTCGCCGGCTATCACTGGTATCCGCCCCTGGTCGAGAGCACAGACCCAGCCGCCGACTATTCCCGGGTATTCTGTGACCGCAGCCACGAGGAGTATCTGCGCGCGCTGCACCCGCGCCTGCACGGCGAGGACTACAGCCGCGCCTTCATCCGCGCGCACTTTTCCAGGGCGGGAGCCGAGAGCGCCGTGGACAAGGCGCTGCGCATCGACCAGCAGATCATGCTCGTGGACGACCCGGTCAAGCGCGTCGACAACATGACCATGGCCTGGGGCCTGGAGGCGCGGGTGCCCTTCCTGGACCACGAGCTGGTCGAGCTCGCCGCGCGCATCCCGCACCGGCACAAGCTCTGCGACGAGGGCAAGGGCGTGCTCAAGGCCGTCGGGCGCCGCATCATCCCGCCCGAGGTCATCGATCGGCCCAAGGGTTACTTTCCGGTTCCGGCGCTGAAATACCTGCGCGGAGAGGTCCTCGACATGGTCCGCGATACCGTCCTGAGCCAACGGGCACAGGAGCGGGATCTCTTCCAGCGCCCCTACGTGGAGGAGCTGCTGGCACACCCGGAGTCCCACATCACGCCCCTGCGCGGCTCGAAGCTGTGGCAGGTCGCTTTGCTGGAGCTGTGGCTGCAGCGGCACGGCATCTGATCTCATAACCTTCTCGGAACAGCGCGAGGAAGATCCGCAATGACCACCAAGGACCGAGCTCATCTTCGGCTGGAAAGAAAACGTGCGCCCTCGGTCGACAGCCTTCGGAGCTCGCCTGCGAATGCCGGGATCAAGCAGAACGCGGTGGTGGATTGCGGTTGGGGCAGACTGCTCTTCGCCCAGACCTTCGAGGACCTGGAGCATCTGGCAAGCTGCCTGCAGAAGGAAAGGCCGGGCAAACGGGACATTGCGATCTATGTGCGGGACCCGCACGTGATCCTCTCCTTCGCGCCCCAGGACCTGTTCCTGGACCCTTCCCATACCTTCCGGCTGTGGCTGGACCGCTACCAGAGCTCATCCTCGAGGCCGAAAGGCTTCCGAATCCGGATGCTCAACCGCCGCGCCGATGCCGATGAGATGAACCGGCTCTATGCCAGGCGCAAGATGGTACCCCCGAGCCCGGAGCTGCTGTGGGCGGAGCGGGCCTCCAAGATTCTGCAGCATTGGGTCGCCGAGGACGAGGACGGGACCGTTCTCGGTGCCGTCACGGGTGTCGACCATGTCGAGGCATTCGGCGACAGCGAGCGCGGCTCCAGCCTGTGGGCGGTTGCCGTCGATGCCCAGGCGCCCTATCCGGGAATCGGCGAGGCACTGGTGCGGAGAGTAGCCGAGTACTATCAGACCCGAGGCCGGGCTTTTCTCGATCTCTCGGTGATGCACGATAACCAGCGCGCCATCCGACTCTATGAAAAGCTCGGATTCGAGCGTGTGCCCGTGTTCACCCTGAAGAACAAGAATGCATACAACGAGCCCTTGTTCACCGGCAGACAACCCGAGGCGGAGCTCAATCCTTACGCGGCGATCATCGTCAACGAAGCACGCCGGCGTGGCATCGGCATCGAGATCATCGATGCCGAGGGCGGGTATTTCGGCCTCCACTTCGGAGGACGCCGAATCGTCTGCCGGGAATCCCTGAGCGAGCTGACCACGGCGGTTGCCATGAGCCGCTGCGACGACAAGCGAGTCACCCGGCGTCTGCTGCGCGGAGCCGGCCTGCGGGTGCCCGATCAGTGCAGATTCGAGGCACTGGATCAGGCCGAGGCCTTTCTGAGCAAGCATGAGCGCGTCGTCGTCAAGCCGGCGCGCGGCGAGCAAGGGGCCGGGATCAGCGTCGATATCCGCGAGCCGGACGAGCTGGCCAGAGCGGTCGAGGCTGCCCGCGGAGTCTGCGACACCGTGCTCCTCGAGGAGTTTTGCACCGGTGACGACCTGCGCATCGTGGTCATCGATTTTCAGGTCGTTGCCGCCTCGATCCGGCGCCCGCCCCAGGTCGTGGGCACCGGCCATGACAGCATCACCGAGCTGATCCAGAGCCATAGCCGGCGCCGGCGCATCGCCACCGGTGGAGAATCATCGATTCCGATGGACAGCGAGACCGAGCGCTGCGTGCGCCTGGGTGGACACGAGATGGAAGATGTACTGCCCGAGGGCGAGGTGCTGACGGTACGCAAGACGGCCAACCTGCATACCGGCGGCACCATCTACGACGTCACCTCTCAGCTCGATCCGGCATTGGCAATGGCCGCGCGGACCGCGGCGCGCGCCCTCGACATCCCGGTGACGGGGCTCGACCTCCTGGTGCCGGATGTGGCGGGTCCCAACTATGTCTTCATCGAGGCGAACGAACGGCCCGGCCTCGCTAATCACGAGCCCCAGCCGACCGCGCAGCGCTTCATCGACATGCTGTTTCCCCAGACGATCAGCCCGGAGCTCCGCTCTTGAAGCCCCTGCCGATCGACACCGACTACCTGCGCCGCATTCTGCTGAAGCTGCTGGCAACGCCCAGCCCGGCCGGCTACACGGATCGCGCGGTACACCTGGTCTGTGAGGAGCTGGAGCAGCTCGATGTCCCTTTCGAGCTGACCCGGCGCGGTGCCATTCGGGCCACGCTGCGGGGAGCGAGCGAGCGGCCGAACAAGGCCATCGTCGCGCACATCGATACCCTGGGCGCCATGGTCAAGTCCCTGAAGCCCAACGGCCGGCTGCATCTGGCGCCGGTGGGGCACTGGAACGCGCGCTTTGCCGAGGGGGCGCGCTGCACCCTGTTCACGGATATCGGCCAGCATCGCGGAACCATTCTCCCTTTGAAGGCATCCGGTCACACATTCGGTCCGGAGATCGATAATCAGCCGGGGGGCTGGGACCACGTGGAGCTGCGCGTCGACGAGCGGGTCTACGATTTGGAAGGGCTGCTGAGCCTCGGCGTCCATGTCGGCGATTTCGTCGCCATCGATACCCAGCCCGAGATCACCGAGACGGGATACATCAACTCCCGCCATCTCGACGACAAGGCCGGCGCAGCCCTGCTGATGGCCGCCGTCAAGGCCGTCAGGGAGCACGACGTCGTGCTGCCGGTGGATTGCCATCCCCTGTTCACCATCTCCGAAGAGGTCGGCTCAGGGGCCTCGGCCGCACTCCATCAGGACGTGGCGGAGATGCTGACCATCGACAACGGCACCACGGCCCCGGGACAGAACTCCAGCGAATTCGGCGCCACCATTTGCATGGCCGACATGAGCGGTCCCTTCGATTATCACCTCACCCACCGTCTCATCCAGCTCTGCCAGGAGCATGAGATCCCCCACCAACGCGACGTCTTCAAGTACTACCGCTCCGACAGCGCCGCGGCACTGGAGGCCGGAAACGACGTGCGCACCGCCCTGGTCACCTTCGGCATCGACGCCTCCCACGGATACGAGCGCATCCACCAGGATGCCCTGGAATCCATCGCCAGACTGATCACTGTCTATATGCAGAGCTCGCCCCTGTATTCGCGTGACCGCTTCGAGATGGGACCCAGGACCGGGTTTCCAACTCTGCCCGGGTGACCTTCATCTTTACCCAGTATCTGAGCAAGTCGACCCCCTCGTGGTCGAAAGAGTACGGCTACGGGACGACCATCAGCTGGGCGCCCGTCCAGGGCAACATCGGTGCGGTCGGAAATCCCGGCATGGTGGACGCGTTGAAGAACAACCCCTACGCCATCGCCTACATCGGCATCAGCTACCAGGAGCAGATCACGAAGGCAGGGCTCGGCATGGCGATGCTCGAGAACCAGGCCGGGCATTTCGTCCTGCCCGATCCCAAGACGGTGAAGGCAGCGGCCGCGGCCATGGTTCCGAAGACCCCCGCGGACCAGCGGATCAGCCTGATCTTCGCACCCGGCAAGGATAGCTACCCGATCATCAACTACGAATATGCCCTGGTGAACAGCAAGCAGCCGTCGCAGGAGATGGCGAAGACTCTGCGCGAGCTCCTGTTGTGGGCAATCTCCCCCAAGGGCGGCAACGCCCCGCACTTCATGGAGAAGGTGCACTTCGTAGCGCTGCCGCCGGCGGCAGCCAGGCAATCTTCCGAGCAGATCACCAAGATCCGCCATTGATCGCATCGCGGAAGGTATCCTTGGTGACGCTTTCCACCACAGACAACGGGCGCCCTGACGGGGCGCCCGTTCTGTCCTCTCCCGGACGAAACCTTTTCCATTTCCGCTGGGGCATCGGTGCCCTGGCCGTCTTGCTGCCTCTGTACCTGTTGGCGATCTTCGGCTTCTTGCTCACGTATTCCTGGCCGGCGATACGCTTCAACGGCCTCGATTTTCTCGTGAGCAACAGCTGAAATCTGGGCAGCATGTACGGCAACCCGGTCACGGTGGACGGCGAGCAGGTGCTGCCGCACGCCGACTACGGCGTCCTCTTCCTGATCGCAGGCACGCTGCTCTCTTCCCTGATCGCCGTTGTGCTGGCGCTGCCGTTGGGGATTCTGTCGGCAGTCTTCCTCAGCGAGGGACTGCGCGGCCTGAGCCGCACGGTGGGCTCTTTCCTGATCGAGCTGCTCGCTGCCGTACCCAGCGTAGTGTAGGGCCTCTGGGGCTATATGGTGCTCATTCCCTTTCTCGGCCACCACGTCTACCCCTGGCTCGAGCAAACCCTCGGCAGCTTCTTACCCATGTTTCGGGGACCGACCGGCAGCGGCTACGGGCTGCTCACAGCCGGCATCGTTTTGTGCTTCATGATCGTGCCACTGATCGCGGCAACGCTGCGCGACGCCCTGGCGGCAACCCCCGTGCCTCTACGTGAGGCCGGGCTGGGCCTGGGCGCCGACCCCCATGGAGGTGGTTCGCCGCATCCTGCTGCCCGCACAACGCCGTGTGCTGATCGGCGCGACCATACTGGCGCTGGGCCGTGCACTGGGCGAGACCAGCAACGCGATCGTCGGCTCGCTCGTGCTCTGCGGTCTGGCGCTGCTCTTCGCCGCACCGATCGGTGTGAGCGCCGGCATCTACCTATCCGAGCACGGCGATGGCTGGGTCGGGCGAGTCTCCCGCTTCCTCTCGGACGTCCTCGTGGGTGTACCCTACATCGTGCTGGGCTACTTCGGCTACATCACCATGGTGATCCATCTCGGATGGGACTTCTCCCTCCTCGCCGGGGCCATCACCTTGGCGATCATGATGTTGCCTTATATCGCTCGAATCAGCGAGCTCGCCTTGCGCGCTGTACCGCGGGGCGTTCGCGAGGCGGCTTACGGACTCGGCTGTCGGGAGGGCCTCTTGGTGCTGCGCATTCTTCTACCCACCGCACGTGCTCAGATCATCACCGTTCGGTGCAATATGCACAGGTTATTTTCTACCGGGCCCTAACGGCGAGGTCGGCTCACAGAGGAATCTGGATCTCCGATATGGCAGCGATACAAGACGACTCGATCTTCACCGATTCGTGGTGGATCTACAAGCAGGTGCTGGATGGCGACCACATGCACCATGAGGGCATCTACCGCGACCTGGCATCCTTTATCGGAGAACGCTTCACCGACGGCGGAATCTCGGTGCTCGACCTAGGGTGTGGCGATGCACGCCATTTGATCGGAGCACTCGAAGGACAACAAGTCACCCGTTACCTGGGCGTCGACCTATCCCCGGTATCCCTGTCAGCCGCAGCGGAGAACCTCCCCGCCTTGGGATCGGCGCAAACCGAGCTGATCGAAGCCGATCTTCTCGAGGCCATCGACCGGGAGGACCCTGACTTCGACCTCGTGTTCTCCGGTTTCGCCATCCATCACCTGCAGTCCGAGCAAAAGCGGCAGTTTTTTCTGAAGGTCGCCGGGCGGCTCGAAGCCAACGGCGTCCTGGTCATCCTGGATGTCTCTCGTGAGCCGGGAGAGGACCGAGCAACCTACCTGGACCATTATTGCGGATGGATCATGTCGTCCTGGACCACCTTGCCGGTAAGCTCCCGCGAGGCAGTGTGCGAGCATGTACGCAGCAGTGACTTTCCCGAGCATCCGGATACCCTGTCGCAGATGGCGCGCGCGGCCGGCCTGAGCGCGGCGCAAGAGATCAGCGCACGGCGCTGGCATCGCTGTTGGTGGTTCGAGCGGACGTCCGGGATGTAAGCTGCCAAAGGACATACCGCCTCTTGCAAGACGTTCGTCGGCATTATTCACGACTCGCCATTACGACAGCTGCCCGATGCTGCGTCCTTGGCAGCACGAGGGTAATGATGGCGCCGAGAAAAGCCACCGCCGCCAGCGCATAGAACGCGGCTTCGTCGGCACCATTCATCGCCATGCGGATGCGACCGACCAGATCCGGTCCGAAATATCCGCCCAGATTACCCACTGAGTTGATCCATGCGATACCCGCCGCCGCCGCAGTACCGGACAGAAATGCGGTCGGTATCGACCAGAAGGTGACGAGCCAAGACATCAACCCGACGGCTACCAGACACAGCCCCGTCATGGCCGGTATCGGGTCCTTGCCTACAAGCGCGAGCACGACAGTACCGGCGATGACCAATACGAGTCCGGCAGTGGAATGCCAGCGCCGCTCTCCGCTTCGGTCCGAATGATGGCCCCAATAGACCATTGCGATCGCAGCTGAGCCCCAAGGAATGCCGCTCAGCAGACCGATCTGCAGGTAATCGGTTTTGCCGACTTCGAGCTCCTGAATGATGGTCGGCATCCAGAAGCCGACCGCGTAAAAGCACAGCACCCCGCAAAAGTACACAACTGCCAATGCCCATACCCGGGCGTCGCGAAACGCGTCCACGAAGCTGTGATGCTGAGAGAGGCGTTCCTTTGCCAGATGCTCTTCACGGAGCTGACCCTCGATGAGGTCGCGTTCCGCTCGGGTCAGCCACTTCGCAGCCCTTGGCCCATCCGGTAACAGCCCAAGCACCAGCAAACCGACCAAGACCGACGGGATCCCTTCGAGCAGGAACAGCCATTGCCAGCCACGCCAGTCGTTTACGCCGTCCATGAACTGCATGATGGCCCCGGAGATCGGGGACCCTACGACGTTCGAAATCGCGATTGCCGTCATGAACAATGCCACCATACGCGCGCGCCGGGACGCCGGGAACCAGTAGGTGAGGTACAGAATGATGCCGGGGAAAAACCCTGCTTCTGACACCCCGAGTAAAAAACGCAGCAGATAGAAGCTTGTCTCGCCATTGGCAATCATCATCGCCGATGAAATGATGCCCCAAGTGATCATGATACGGGCGATCCATATGCGGGCACCGACGCGCTCGAGAACCACATTGCTCGGTACTTCGAAGATGAAATAGCCGACGAAGAAGATCCCGGCTCCAAACCCGAACACCGCGTCACTGAGCTGCAGGTCAGGGGCCATCTGCAGCTTGGCGAATCCGACGTTTACGCGGTCGATAAAGGCCACCACGTAACAGAGAAACAGAAGCGGAATCAGATGCCGGGCGACCTTATTGTAAGTCTGTGTCTCCAGCTCCGGCGAAACATTCGCATTACTCAACGCGCAACCCCTCCAATTGCCATTGGATTACTCCTCAGAGCCCCTTGCCGAACATGGCCCTAGGGGCGTAGCTTATCAGCATGGCCGACTTCGGTCCTGGATGCCCCCTCGTCTTGAAATCAGGTATCAATCATGTCGACAACAAACCAGAACACAAACACGACACCCGACGACTCCTCGGCTCCTGCCTCGGCAAAGGCATCCATATCCACAGAGGGCAAGACGGAAATGCCCAGGAAAGCGAAGGCAAGTCCCTGCGTAATCGGCGAGTCCAACCTCGGGACGGAGCTGGACGAAGGCGAATCCCAGGTATTGGCAGAGATCATGCGCGTACTGACCCTGCACAAGGACGAGGTCCTGGTGACGGAGGGAGCTGCCGACAACAGCCTCTTTGTCCTCGCCAGTGGTCGATTGGCGGTCGCCCACGGCGGAGGCGGCAAAAGAGAAACCGTGGTCTATGTGATGAGTCCGGGGGAATGTGCGGGTACCCGCGCCTTTGTCGATCGCACCGGACGCAAAGCCACTCTGCGGGCACAGGGGGATGTCACCGTGTACGCCCTGCAGCCCGAGCCGTTCGAAGCATTGCTGCAGACCCATCCCCTGCTCGTCTACAAGGTGATGCGCGCGTTGTTCAGGATTACGCACGGCAACCTCATGCGCATGAATCTGGAAAGCAGGGAATTGACCAATTACATCACCAGATCCCGCGGGCGCTATTAGCTTCCCATTTTCCTGGAAATGATTCGAGCTCTCCTGGAACGGGTGCGTTTCGTCGGATTTCGCAAACCGGGCGTGATAGACTC
>CAYYHR010000099.1:0-12051 GCA_964471705.1 uncultured Chromatiaceae bacterium | reverse complement strand
CAGTGCATCGGCCTGCACGACTGCGACATCCTGACCTACGATCGCCAGCTCCTGGCGCGGCTGTTCTATCCGGTGGCCAACCCGGCCTCGGACCTACGCTTCTGCAAGGGCTATTACGCTCGGGTGACCGAGGCCGGAAGCCTGTCCGGGCGGGTCACCCGGCTCTTCGTCACCCCATTGCTTCGGGCGCTGCGGGTGATCCTGGGCAGCAACGACTACATCGAGTTCCTCGACAGCTTCCGCTACCCGTTGGCCGGGGAGTTCTCGATGCGCACCGACGTCGCCAGCCAGATCCGAATCCCGGACGATTGGGGACTGGAGGTCGGCGTCCTCTCCGAGATTTACCGAAACCTGAGCAAGCGCCAGGTCTGCCAGGTCGACATCGCCGACAATTACGACCACAAGCACCAGGAGCTTTCGATCCAGGACTCGAATGCCGGCCTGTCACGGATGAGCCACGAAATTGCCAAGGCCATCTACCGCAAGCTCGCCACCGAGGGGGTTGTCATCTCCGAGGGCTTCTTCCGCACCCTCAAGGCCACCTATTTCCGCACCGCGCTGGACATGCTGGTCCAATACTCCTATGACGCGAAAATCAACGGCCTGCGGCTCGATTGCCACGTCGAGGAACAGGCGATCGAGACCTTCGCCCAGGGAGTGATCCTGGCGGGGGAGAGCTTCCTCGCCAATCCCCTGGAGGTCCCCTTCATCCCGAACTGGAACCGGGTGATGGCGGCGATCCCCGACTTCCCCGGGCGCCTGGTCACGGCAGTGGCAGAGGATGTCCGCGCTACAGCAGAAGCGCGCTCACGGCAGCCCGATCCACCGGCGCCGACCGAGACCGAGGCCAAGACCCAGGAGAGCACCGGCGGTTAGGGGCTGTTGACAATTACCATTCACGGTCCGATTGCGGCCCTTTCCCGCGCTGACCGCGTTGCGGCTCGTCGCAATAGGTCCGCTATTCCTCCTCACCGCGCCTTGCCAGCACGAAAAAATTCCTCGCAATCGCCCTCGTTCAGGTAAATGTCAACAGCCCCTAGCGGTCCCGTTATCCCTGAGCGAGCGTGGGGCGATCAATCTCCGGGCACCAGCCACAACGCCGCGTACGGTGCAACCTGCAGGCTGCCGCGCTCGATCGGGATCGGCCTGTCCTCGATCAGGTCGCGCCACAGGGTCCCGGGCTCGCTGCCCCAAAAGGGCTCATCCATCGATACCGAGCGCAGGTCCGGGGTGAAGTTGAAGAGACAGATGATCCGCTCGCTGCCGTCCGGGGCCTCCCGGGCCACGCCGAAGATGTGGTATCCCAGCAGCAGCAGCTCTTGGGGTCCATCCGGGTGGAAGGCCGGGTGGCGGCGGCGCAGACGGAGTATCTTGCGGTAGCCCAGGAAGACATGGGCGGTGTTGCTGTCCGGGTTGGCAAGCAGGCGCTCCAGCTCCCCCCTATCCCACTGTCTGCGGTTGATCGAGCGCGTTCGCCCGGTGCGCTCCACCCCCTGCGGGTCGTTCGGAGTGGCGGTCAGCGAATGGATATAGACGGCAGGGATGCCGCGCAGGCTCAGGGCCAGCACCTGGGAGAGACGGAATGAGGGGACATGCCAGGGGTCGTGCTCCAGGCGCGGATCACGGAAGGCGTCGAACAGGCTGATGTTGAGCTCATAAGGGCTCTTGCTGCCGTCCGGGTTGGACTTGCTGGCCACGAACCCGCCCCGGGCGCGCATCCCGTCCAGCAGGAGCGCTACCTCCTCGGGCGGGACCAGACCCTCCAGCGGACGCAGGCCGATCCCGTCATGGGAAGCGGTGAAGTTCAGCACGCTGCATCCCGGCGGCGGCGGGTCGAGCTGCTGGCTCATCATCCACTCCGTCAGATAGCGCGACGAGCCCGTGAACAGCCCATGCAGCAACAGCGGCGGCAGGCTGAACTCGTAGATCAGATTGGCCTCGTCCCCCTCACCAAAATAACTGCGGTTCTCGGCGTTCGGGACATTGGTCTCGGTGAGCAGCAGAGCCCCGGGAGCAGCGGCCTCCAGGATGAGCCGCAGGAGCTTGACCACCCCGTGAGTCTGGGGCAGGTGGATACAGGGGGTGCCGATCTCCTTCCAGAGATACGCCACCGCGTCCAGCCGAATCACCCGCGCACCCTGCTCGACATAGCCCAGCAGGATGTCCACGAATTCCATAAGCACCAGCGGGTTGGCGAAATTCAGGTCGATCTGGTCGTGGCTGAAAGTGGCCCACAGATGCTTGACCCCGCGATGCGTATAGACCTCCCGCAACAGCGCCGTGGTCCGCGGGCGGGTCACCATCGACAAGTTCTCGGACGGATCGGCCTCGATGAAATAGCCGTTGTAGGGCGCCACATCGGCGACATAGTCCGCGACCCATAGTCCCTCACGGGAGCAATGGTTGATGACCAGGTCGAAGGCCAGTCGGTAATCCTCCCCGAGGGCCGAGACATCCGCCCAGGTACCCAGATCGGGGCGCACCTGGCGATAGTCGATCACCGAGAAGCCGTCGTCCGAGCTGAACGGAAAGAAGGGCAACAGGTGAATCATCGAGAAGGCGTCGCCGAGGTGGCTGGCGGCGAAGTCGTGCAGGGTGGCCAGCGGAGCCTCGCCCGGAGCCTGGATACTGTCGGCATAGGTGATCAGCAGCGCGTCGCGCTGGTCCCAACAGTCGCCCTGGTCGGAGTCGGACAGGGTCTGCCGGGTGGCTGCAATTCGCTGGGCGATGGCACGGGCCAAGTCCGGTGCGCGGTTGTCGCCGTAGAGCTGGCTCAGATGATCGAGAATAGCAGTTTGCGACATATGGGCCGACGAGATCAGGAATGGTATCGGTAATGGTTGCAACTCTGGCCTGATCGGCGAATCGGTGCACCTATGCACCACAAGGGCACACGCCTGCCCGGTGTCCGGGCTGCCCAGCAGCGTATCAGGCCAGATCCAGCAGATGTGCCTTACGCCGCTATTTTAGGCAAAATGCATGCACATAAACGTCCAGCCAACTGCAATGTTCCATCGACGAGGTACAAATTGAGCCCCAAAAATCTAGCCCGCGTGACAATCGGTCCCTTGCTTCTGGCAAGCGCTCTTGCTGCCCAAGCTGATCAGGAAGTCATTACCAATGGACTCGATGTCGACGTCCGCCAATACATCAACGAGTCCCCGCACGCCCAGCCGAATCCTGATGCTGACCGGGGCGTCGCGGACGTCCAGGATCTCGGCGACGGAAGCACCAACGACGGCGGGCGGCCGGACGGCTATTTCGACTTGCGCGACGCAGCCCTCGACGACGAGAAGAACCTGGGGCCAAACGCCCCAGGCTACATCCCCTGACGAGGTGACTCCGACTCCCCAACGCATTCTTGCAAGCCTCGACATCGGCTATTTCGGGCTTCGCCCGTCCAGAGCGGTGCCGGGAATCCGCGGGGTCTTTGTGATCATGAATATGTGTCCAGATACGGACAGTTCGGCGAAGAACCGAAGCAGACGGACACGTATGGAGGTCGGACTCAGGTACAGAAAACCCGCCTAGCGGTGAGTCCGTCGGGAATCGGCAGTAGCGACATCTCGATGCGTAGTCGCGCTCGAGTTGGGCATGCGCGGATCAAGCCAGCCACCGGGGAATTCGGAATGAATCGACCAAGAAGTCGATGAGCAGCCGGACCCTCGGCGAGACGTGCTTGCGCGTAGGGTAGACAGCGTGGATGACCATTTCGATGGAATGGTACTCGGGTAGCACCTCAACAAGTCGACCGGCCTCTATGATGGGTCCGACGAGAAAGGTGGGTTGCAGGCATCCTTAGCGTCCTTGTCGCTTTCGGACAGAACTGTGCGCTGAACCTCGGAAATGGCGAATCGGTATGTGTAATCTCAAATCATGCGATTGGACATCGCCGGCGCAAGAATCGAAAAAAAACATCCAGATGTCAGGGAGTGGGGGACATAAGAAGAAAGGTACGCAGCGTTAACTCTTCTACACTGCGTGAGGGGCTAAAAAGACTACGCCCGGTTTCGGCCGGGTTCTTTTGTTTGTGCCCAAGCGCGCAGCCGAAGGGGTTTCGTGACTGTGGGAACGGTGCAGTCCTTGCAATCCCTTCCCTGCCTGCCGTACCAGGGTCCGGCTCAATCTCGTGCAGCCACTCGCCGGCCCAGCACTCCTCTAGGTAGGGGTTGACGGCGCCCTAATTTACCACCTGCGCGCCGTCAACCCCTACCTGGGGGATCGCATCGCCGAGGAGCTAGAGCAACTTGCGCACCACCGGCGCTATTCCGCGCCGCAGCGCCGGCGGGAGCCACAGTTGGTACACAACCCGCCCGGAGCGGCCCGTGAAACCTTCCTGACGACCGTCAACGATGTCTGCCGCTTGATTTCATTCCCTCCGTTTCGAATCGGAAAGATGGGTACTCTCTGATGGCCGTACTCCCTTCGACCTTGGCTGCCCCGCAGCTTGATGTTGCCCCGAACAAAGGGTCTCGCATCGATTCGCGGTGGCTTGCCGAAGGCCTGGGGATTAGGCACCGCAACCTGCTCCAGACTACCCTCGAGTTTCAAGTTGAGATTTTGTATCCGCAGGTCCTGTGGAAATCGAGGTACTAGAATCAGTGCATCAGGTGCGCTCCGTTCCCCTCCACCAGTGTCTCGGGAGGGGGCAAACGGCTAGTGACGGGAAATCGCTTTCCGGTTTCGGATCGACAGGATTTTCAGCAAGGGCTATTCGATCAGAGAGATACGATGGAAGACAACGCTAAGGTAAACGGCTCCAAGCCCACGCCCAACCAGCCGAATCCAGGCGGGGGCGACAAACTCGACCGAATCAAAAAGCTCCCGCCAGTGCGATGGTTGATCAGTGCCTGGAGCTGGCTCTGGACCACCATCCGCATGCTCTGGCTTTGCGTCTATGCCTTTGTGGCCGCCCTGGTGGTGCTGTTCCTGTTCGTGCTCAACGATCAGGGGCAGGATCTCCTGCGCATCTCCGCCGAGCAGGGGTTCTCCTTGTGGAACTTCATGTTCTTCGTGGGCAGCACCGCCCTGGCGCTTGTTCTCTGGTACACCTCGCGCCTGCTCCTCGGGCGCGAGTTCGAAAACTACCCCTTAGATCTGACCAACGCCGGTGGACGCCAGCGCTGGCTTCCGCGGCTCCTCGGCACCTCTGTGCCTCTTTTCGTTGCCGCAGGTTTGCTATTGGTCTTGCTGCAGGGAGGGATCCAGCATGCCCGAAGCTCGCTCTGGCTCATGTTTGGCGCTTACCTGCTGCTCGCGGTGGCGGTCTTCCTCTTCGTCACGTTCAGGCGGACTTGGCTGCCCCTTGACCCTGACAAGATGCTCACCGCACAAGTGAAAGAGCTCAAGGGCTGGGATCTCTTCCTGATCTGTGCGGCGGGTGTCCTTTCCCTTGTGCTGCTGATCGCATTCATGTTCTGGCCCGTCGGCCTGCCCCAGGGGCTCGGTGCCCCGGCCATCGTGGTGCTCGGGCTTGCCGGTATCGTCCTGTTCGGCAGCATGGTGCTGACCTACTCCCTTATGGCTTACGGTCAGCCGTCCGCCACCGGGCTGGCCTTGGCCCTCGCGGTTGTGTTCGGCCTCTGGGTCGACAACCACGAGATCCGGCTGAGCCCCGAGGCACCCGCACTGTCCCGCTCTCTGCCGGGCGCTCACTACACCAGCTGGCGACAAGCGCACCCGACCTTCACGAGGATCGGTTCAGGCGAGCCCGTGATCCTGGCCGCCGCTGCGGGCGGCGGCATCCGCGCCGCGTACTGGACCGCCACCAACCTGGCTGAGTTGGAGACCGTTCCCGGTTTCAGCCGGAGCCTGTTCGCCATCAGCGGGGTCTCCGGCGGCAGCGTCGGTGCAGCCACCTACACGGCCCTGAAGGAATCGCTCGGTCCGGACCAGGCAAAGAAATTGCCGGCCAAGATCCGCGAAGCTCTCGCGCAGGACTTCTTGTCGCCGGTGGTGGCCGGATTCCTCTTCCCCGACCTGGCGCAGCGATTTCTCCCCTTCCCCATCCGGGCAGCGGACCGGCAGCGCTTCCTCGAGCTGTCCTGGGAACAGGCCATCGGCTCGGTGATCGAGACGGACGAAAACCCCTTCTCCCAGGCGTTCACCGCCCTGTACGCGGGTGACGACGGAGACGCACTCCCGAGCCTGCTGCTCAACACGACCTTGGTCGACTCCGGGCGCCGCGCCATCGTCTCCAACCTGGACCTCCATGACTTCACGGACACAGTCGATCTGCTTGCCCCGGATCTCTCCACCCGTGACATTCTGCTGAGTGCCGCCGCAGGGGCGAGCGCGCGTTTCACCTACGTGAGCCCGGCCGGGACCTTCTTCTGGTCGCAGCAGGTGCCAGGCGGCGAGAGCGAGGAGCGCACGATGCGAGTAGTGGACGGCGGCTATTTCGAGAACTCGGGGGCGGCGACGGCGATGGATCTGCTGGGGACCTTGAGAAAGAGCCACAAAAATCTGTATCCCATCCTGATCCTGATCCGCAACGACCCTCAGGCCCCGGATGTCTGCCACCGGGGCGGAAACGGCACACAAGCGGATCTTACGGGAGACGCCTCGTCCGGGCTGGCAGACGATCTGCTCAAGGAGGTATCGACGCCCATCCGTGCCCTGCTCAATGCCCGTACCGCCCGTGGCCGGCTCGCGGAGGTCGATGCCGCCCGCCAGATAGAGGAGACTGACGGGGCGGTGATCGAGCTTCCCATCGCCGCCGTCCTCGAGTCCGCTGAAGGCGACAAGGCCAAGCTGGCTCGGCTCAGGAAGCGGGCGATAGAGCCGCCTCTCGGCTGGTCCCTCTCGGAGGACGTGCGCTCCGAGATAGATGCCGTGCTCAAAGACCGCAAGGGAAAGCTGGCCAGCGAATACACTATGCTCGAGGCTTTGCTCAAAGGCGACATCAATGCCTATGTGCCCTGCGGTGCCCAGTGAGGGCATTGCAACAGGTTCCCGCCCCTGGGCAGAAGTGGCACCTGCCCTCGGGCGCCCTCGTTCGCCACCTGCGGGCCGTCACCCCCTACCTGGGGGAGATCGCATCGCCGAGGAGCTGGAGCGCATCGCCTACCGCTTGGCTCATGCCGCGATGCGGCGCCAGCGGGAGCTACGGTTGGCGCACAGCCGCTCAGCGCGCTATGGGAAATCATATAACCACCGTCGTTGAGGACTGTGACGTCCACCGACGGCAATCGCGACTCGTCTCGAGATCCCCTGATGGGCGACATCAAGGGTCGCCGTCCGTTCTCACTGCCTCCGTTTCAAATCCGGGGAGTGCGGCTCTCCGTACATGGTTCGACAAGCAGGGGAAATCTTGGGGCTCAGTAGAATCCTCGTCGGCTGGTCAAGCTCGCCGACCGGAGATTGCCTGATTCGGCTAAGTTCCGTAACCGGGGCTGCTGCACTTGGTGGCCGGTTTGTGGGCAGCAATTCTAAATTTGACGCCGTGTCCGGCCTGAGCGGCGCCTGGGGGGTGGCTGCGAGGTCTGGAGCGCCTCCAGCATGAAGTTGAAGAGGTGGTCCCAGGAGGTGAAAAGCAGGTATTGCGTGAGTGTGCGCAGGTGTTCGAAGAAGGTTTGCCTGGACAGCAGGTGGCGGCGTACCGCCTGGTAGCGGGGGTCGATCAGATCGAGCACGTAATGGACGAGGAAGGCGAGCAGGATCAGGCTGGCCAGCAGGGCGGCGAGATGCTGTTTGCCGTGGCCGTAGTTGTGCTCGAAATGGTACCCCTTGGTCTTGAGGGTATTATTGTTCTCGTTTTCGATCTTCCAGCGGCTGCGTCCGGTCGCCACCAAGGCGATGACGTTCTCGCGGTTGACCGCCTCGGAGCTGGCCCAGGCGTCGCGGTAAAGCACCCGGGCATCGGCCGCAGTGGTGGTGAGCTCGCACCAGCCAACGCGGAGGGCATCCTCCCCGTCGCGCAGCGGCAGCTCATTGAGTCAGCGATAGGTGTCGGTGAGCCGCTGCGTGCCGCTCCAGCGCGTCTTCACTAAGGTTGGGACCCTCGCCGGTGCGCTCAAAGTCCGCCACCCATTCATAGAGCAGCGGATGCGAGGGCGGCAAGCAGACGAACAAGAACGCACAGCCCTGGGCGAGCACCTGCTGGCAGAACGGCTGATGACAGTAGAGATCATCGCCCAGGAGCGTCGTGCGCCACGGGGCGATGCGCACCCCCCATTGGCGCTAAAAGCGCTAAAACGTTAAAAGGGGTCAGAGCCCTAATATGTGCTATCCTCCAGGCATGCCTACCGGAGGATCTCCTTAACGATGCCTCGCAAGCCAAGGTTTTTCGTTGCCGATATACCAACCCATGTAGTCCAACGGGGCAACAATCGCCAAGCGATCTTCTTTACCGACAACGACTATCGGGTCTATTTGGGCTGGGTCGCCGAGGCGGCAAAGCGGTGGAACTGCGCAGTCCATGCTTATGTTCTGATGACCAATCACGTGCACTTGCTCGTAACACCGCAGGACAGGGAGGGAGTAAGCCGCATGATGCAGTATCTGGGGCGACGCTATGTCCCCTACGTCAACCACGAGTACGGACGCACCGGAACCCTGTGGGAGGGACGCTTCAAGTCCAGCTTGATTCAGGCCCGCTCGTACCTGCTCGCGTGCTATCGTTACATCGAGTTGAATCCGGTTCGGGATGGCATGGTAGAGGAACCGGTTGACTACACTTGGTCGAGCTACCGTGGCAATGCGATCGGTGAGGAAGACCCGATTCTCAGCGCCCACGCCGATTACTTGGCTCTCGGGCGCTCCGACAGCGATCGCCGGAGTGCATACCGAGCACTCTTCGAGTCTCACCTCGACCAAAGCACAATCACGCAACTGCGCGAATCTCTACAGACCGGGACTCCTCTTGGAAACGACCGCTTCCGTGCTCAGATCGAGCAGGCGCTTGGCCGTGCGGTCGGTTTCTCCAGACGGGGACGACCGAAGAAACAGATCGAGGCGGACAGCTCGATAAGCGAGAGGGCCGTGAAGTAGAAGCGCGCGAGGATGTAGGTATCGAGGGCGATCATCGTCTCGCTTGCGCATGGCGTCGATCACATCGAAATCCACTAATCTGCGCTCCGCGGGAAGATCGCAGCGCAAGAGGCCAGAGCCGTCTTCGACCCGGGACGGTGTAATGGACTTGCGTAGCCGTATCCGTATGCTGTCCCCCTCCAGCATCGGAATCCGTGGTTGTGCTAGCTTTCTCTTGTAACAGAGTCCTCGGATAATTCCGTATGGGCCTGTCCTCCGGCATGCGCCGGGGCGCAAGACCGAGCGGTGAAAAATCGAATCTCCCGAGGCAGGATCTCGGAATCGGCTAACGGAGCGAGAAACATGAAAGTCGCGATTTTCGGTGGTACCGGGTTCGTCGGAACCTATCTGATCGATGCTCTACTCAGCGCCGGGCATCAACCCCTGGTCCTGACTCGTCCGGGGAGCGAGGGGAAGCTGGAGCAACCGGAGCGGTGCAGATTGACACCGGGCTACATCGAGGATCGGGAAGCCGTCGCCGCTACCCTGGACGGGGCCGACGCGGCCATCTACAACATCGGTATCCTGCGCGAAGATCCCGCCCGCGGCATCAGCTTTTCCGGACTGCAACTGGAGGGCGCGAAGCGGGCCATGGATGCTGCCGTCGCGGCAGGGGCGAGGCGCTTCCTCCTGATGAGTGCGAACGGCGTGCGCGCCGATGGCACGGCCTATCAGAGGACCAAGCTCGAGGCCGAGCAATACTTGGCGACGAGCGGTCTGGACTGGACCGTTTTCCGGCCCTCGGTCCTGTTCGGAGATCCGCACGGCAAGCAGGAGTTTGCCACTCAGCTGTATCGGGACATCATCAAATCGCCTCTGCCCGCCCCCTTGTTTTACGAGGGGCTTTGGCCGAGCAACCCGGGCGGCTACGCCATGTCGCCGGTGCACGTGGAAGACGTGGCCCATGCCTTCGTGGCCAGCCTCGAGGGCCCAAGTGCCATCGGCAGAATCTTCCCCCTCGGCGGACCGGAGGAGCTGACCTGGAAGCAGATCCTCCAGATCATCGCGACGGCCACCGGGCGCAAGCTGTTCGCCCTGCCGGCACCGGCATTCGGCATCCGGTCCCTGGCGACCCTGCTCGATCGCTTCGCCTTCTTTCCGATCACCCGAGATCAGCTCAGCATGCTGCTCGAAGGGAACACCTGCGACGGGAGCGAGGCCTTCGACACCTTCAAGATCGAGCCCAAGGCGTTCAATGTCGAAAACCTGGCCTATCTAAAAGGGAACGACAGCGAATGACGGGGATGAGACGGTTGTATCCGATCGGGCAGGTTCTCCGGAAGCTGCGAGCGTTCCCTGGGCTCGTCCCGCTTTGCATCTTCCTGTTGACTGCGCCGACGCCCGCCTCGGCGGACATCTACAAGTGGATCGATGCGGACGGTCGGGTCCAGCTCTCGGACCGTCCGCCGGTCGAGGGCGGCGCCGAAGAGGTCGAGCTGCCGCCGATCAACACCTACGAGGCGGTCAGCATCGAGGTGCCCGAAGGGAGCCAGGACAGCCAATCCCGGCGTCCGCAATCCGGGGGCTCGAAGAAGGTGGTCATGTACAGCGCCTCCTGGTGCGGGGTGTGTGCGCGAGCAAGACGCTTCTTCCAGGCGGGGGGTATCCCCTTCCGGGAGCTGGACGTCGAGAAGAGCCCGAAGGCCAGGCGCGAGTGGAAGCGCATGAAGGCCACCGGCGTTCCCGTCATACTGGTGGGAAGCCGGCGGATGAACGGCTTTTCGGAAGAAGGGTTCATGGGTCTCTACCGCAACTGAGCCCTCTACTCGGAGAAAGATCATGACTGACATCGCAATCGCGGTCGCCGGCGCCGGCGGACGCATGGGGCGAACCCTGATTCAGGCGGTAACGGAGGCGGAAGGACTCGCCCTCGGCGTGGCTACCGAGCAGCCCGGGAGCAGCCTGCTGGGTGCGGACGCAGGCGAGCTGGCCGGTGTCGGGCGCCTGGGCGTGGAGGTGGGCGCGGACCTGGAGCCCGTGCTGAACCGCTTCGATGTGCTTATCGATTTCACGTCCCCGGCGGCGACCATGCGCCATCTCGCGCTGTGCCGCCGCGCCGGCAAGGCGATGGTGATCGGCACCACGGGGCTCGACGCCGATCAGCGCGCGGCCATCGCGGCGGCGGGGGAGGGGATCGGCATCGTCTTTGCCCCAAACATGAGCGTGGGTGTCAACCTCTGTCTGAAGCTGCTGGACGTGGCCGCCCGGGTGCTGGGGGACGAGGTCGACATCGAGATCATCGAGGCCCATCACCGCCACAAGGTGGACGCCCCCTCCGGGACGGCGCTCCGAATGGGGGAGGTCATCGCCCAGGCGCTCGGCAGGGACCTCAAAGAGGTCGCCGTCTATGGCCGCGAAGGGCACACGGGCGCGCGGGCGCGCGAGGCCATCGGCTTCGAGACCATCCGCGCCGGTGACGTGGTCGGCGAGCATACCGTGTGGTTTGCGGCGGAGGGGGAGCGGGTGGAGATCGCCCACAAGGCATCGAGCCGCATGACCTTCGCCGCGGGAGCCGTGCGTGCCGCGCGCTGGATCGCCGGCAGGGGGAAAGGACTCTACGACATGCAGGATGTGCTGGGATTACGCGAGCTTTGATCCGCTCCCGAATTGGGTCCGCCCCACAGCAGGCATAATCCACCGGCAGCAGACGGGAAGGGGTTACACTATCGGCATTTGCTGCCGAGGAAGATTCCATGTTCGACAAGACCATGCAGCTTGCAGGTTACGACGACGAGCTCTGGCAGGCGATCCGGGACGAGGAGCGCCGCCAGGAGGAGCACGTCGAGCTGATCGCGTCCGAGAACTACGCCAGCCCGCGGATCCTGCAGGCCCAGGGTACGGTGCTGACCAACAAGTATGCCGAGGGCTATCCCGGCAAGCGCTACTACGGCGGCTGCGAGCACGTGGACGTCGCCGAGCGGCTCGCCGTAGAGCGGGCCAAGGCCCTGTTCGGGGCGGACTATGCCAACGTCCAGCCCCACTCCGGCTCCCAGGCGAATGCGGCCGTCTACATGGCCCTGT
>CAYYHR010000098.1:10859-12082 GCA_964471705.1 uncultured Chromatiaceae bacterium | reverse complement strand
GCCACCGAGCACAACACCTGGGCATTGGACACGGGCTGCGTGTGGAAGGGGAGGCTGACCGGCATTCGGGTCAGCCGCTCCAAGCCCATCGAGCCCATCTCCATCCCTTGTCCCTGAGCCGGGATCGAGGATCGCCGCAGTGCATTTCTGACCACTGCAGATCCTCAGTCATGCCCGAGACCGGGTCTGCCCGATAACGGTAGCCGGAAGAGGACCGGGACGTCTTCTCTGCAGGTTTCCCGGCAGGTGCGTTGAGGCATAATGGCGCCTTGCCCGTTTCCCGAGATTTTCTGTCCCGACAGCCACGCCCCGATGTCCCAAAAAGAAGCCTCCGTAAAGACCAACTTCATCCGCCAGATCATCGAGCAAGACCTGGCGTCGGGTAAGCACGATCAAATCGCGACCCGGTTCCCGCCGGAGCCCAACGGCTATCTGCATATCGGTCATGCCAAGTCCATCGTGCTCAACTTCGGCATTGCCCAGTACTTCCAGGGCACCTGCAACCTGCGTTTCGACGACACCAACCCCCACAAGGAGAACCGGGAGTTCGTGGCGGCGATCGAGGAGGACGTGCGTTGGCTGGGCTACGATTGGGGGGATCGGCGCTACTTCGCCTCGGACTACTTCGAGAAGCTCTACGGATTCGCCGTCGAGCTGATCGGCAAGGGGCTGGCCTACGTCTGCGAGCTCGACGCGGAGCAGATGCGCGCGTACCGTGGGACTCTGACCGAACCGGGTCGGGAGAGTCCCTACCGCGATCGTCCGGTTGCGGAGAATCTGGACCTGTTCGCGCGCATGCGGGCCGGCGAGTTCCCGGACGGGGCGCTGACCCTGCGGGCCAGGATCGACATGGCCTCGCCGAACCTCAACATGCGCGACCCGGTGCTCTACCGCATCCGCCATGGGGTGATCCACCACCAGACCGGAAGCGAGTGGTGCCTCTATCCCATGTACGACTACACCCATCCCATCAGCGATGCCCTGGAGGGCATCACCCATTCCCTCTGTACCCTGGAGTTCGAGGACCATCGGCCCCTGTACGACTGGGCGGTTGCCAACGTTTCGGTGCCCTGCCGTCCGCGCCAGATCGAGTTCTCCCGCCTGAACCTGGAGTACACGGTGATGAGCAAGCGCCTGCTGACCCAGTTGGTGGACGAGGGCTTCGTCGAGGGCTGGGACGACCCGCGCATGCCGAGCGTCGCGGGGCTGCGGCGCCGCGGCTA
>CAYYHR010000098.1:3391-10759 GCA_964471705.1 uncultured Chromatiaceae bacterium | reverse complement strand
TGGGGAAAGATCGAGCAGAAGCGCAAGAGCTGAGTCGAAAGAAGTCGCCTCAGGGAGCGAGCCGCTCGATGTGCCAGCCACCCGCCGGAGCACGGCTGTAGCGGAAGCGGTCGTGCAGGCGGCTCTCCCGGCCCTGCCAGAATTCCATCGTTGCGGGCTTCACCCGGAAGCCGCCCCAGAAGTCGGGTAGCGGGATCTCGCCGCGGCCGAGCTTGCGCCGCATCTCCTCGACCTTGGCCTCCAGCAGGGAGCGGGAGCTGATGACCCGGCTCTGGGGTGAGGCCCAGGCGCCGAGCTGGCTGCCCCGAGGGCGGGTAGCGAAGTATTTGAGCGATTCGGCGGTCGGAATCCGGGAGGCCGTGCCCGTGATCTGGACCTGTCTGGCCAGCGCGACCCAGGGAAAGAGTAGTGCGACCCTCGGCTGCCCGGCGATTTGTTTGGACTTGCGGCTCTCGTAGTTGGTGAAGAAGACAAATCCTTGCTCGTCGTAGAGCTTGAGCAGCATGGTCCGCACCCAGGGTTGGCCGTCTTCCGCCACGGTGGCGAGGCTCATGGCGTTGGGCTCGGGGATGCCCGTGGCGATCGTCTCTTCGTACCATCGTTGGAATTGGCGGATGGGGTCGGCATCCAGGTCCGCTCGGGATAGGCCCTGCTCCATGGCGCGGGCGCGGAAGGTCTCCGGGGTCGTCTTCATCTTTCTCTGATCTTTGGGTTTTCCGCGGCGCTGGTCATGAGATTGCTCCGGGGCAGCATGGGGCCGAAGATATCCGCCTGGAAGAACGAAGGGAGCCAGCCGGGGTACGACCAGGTGTGATTTTACGGATTTCTGCTATTTCTTGTCGGTATGTTCCTGTCGAGCCTTATTTCAGCCGGCGAGCTGGACCGGGTGCCGAGGGTTCCGTTGGTGACGGACAGGCGGGCCAATGCTGTCGACCTCGGACACGAAGGTTCATAATTGAATCGAGGATGACCCATGAAGCCGAGACCAGAGACCATGTCCGCGACAGCCGAAAGAGACATCTCGCCGGTATCCGGCGATGCCCTGATCATCGTCGACCTGCAGAACGATTTCCTGATCGGCGGCAGCCTGGCGGTTCCGGACGGGGATGCGGTGATCCCCGTGCTCAACACCTGGATCCGCCGCTTCCGGGCGGCCGAGCTTCCGATCTTTGCGACCCGGGACTGGCACCCGTTTGATCACTGCTCCTTTTGGGATCAGGGTGGGCCATGGCCGCCCCACTGCGTGGTAGGCACCAAAGGCGCCGAGTTCACGGCAGAGCTGGCACTGCCGCCGGATGCGCTCATCCACTCCAAGGCGATGAGGCCCGAGAAGGAGGCCTACTCGGACTTCGAGGACGGGGGCTTCGGGCAGAAGCTGCGCGAGATGGGTGTCGGCAGGCTCTTCATCGGTGGTCTCGCCACCGACTACTGTGTGCGCGCCACCGTTCTGGACGGACTGAAGGAAGGGTTCCGGGTTGTCCTTTTGACCGACGCGATCCGCCCCGTGGAGGTGCAACCCGGCGATGGCGACCGGGCGATTGCGGAGATGCGCGAGGCCGGGGCGCTGATGGCATGAGGGCAAGCCGGATGCAGGCTCGAATCGATCCGACGCGCTCGATCCTGCTCACCGACCTCTACCAGCTCACCATGCTCGCGGGCTACTTCGAGCGGGGTCTGACGGAGAAGGCCGTGTTCGAGCTCTTCGTGCGGGATCTTCCGAAGGACCGCGGCTTCTACGTTACCGCCGGGCTGGAACAGCTGCTGGATTTTCTGGAGGAGGCGCGCTTCGCCCCTGAGGATCTGGACTGGCTCGCGGCGAGCGGCCGGTTCAGCCGCGACTTCGTGGACTGGCTCGCGGATTGGAGCTTTGCGGGTGATGTCCATGCCCTGCCCGAGGGCACGGTCTGCTTTCCCAACGAGCCCTTGGTGCGGGTCACGGCCCCGATGCCTCAGGCCCAGCTCGTCGAGAGCAGGCTCATCAACATCCTGCATCTGCAGACCCTGATCGCCTCCAAGGCGGCGCGTTGCCGGCTGGCGGCGCCGGACAAGCTGCTGGTGGATTTCGGCATGCGCCGCGCCCACGGGGCCGAGGCCGGGCTTCTCGCCGCCCGCGCCAGCTACATCGCCGGTTTCGCAGGGAGTGCCACCGTGCTCGCGGATCGACTGTGGGGCATCCCCTCCTTCGGCACCATGGCGCATTCCTTCATCGAGGCCCATGACATCGAAGCCGACGCCTTCGAGCACTTTGCCCTCGCCCAGCCGAAGAACGTCGTGCTGCTCGTCGACACCTACGACACGGAGGCGGGGGCCGGGAAGGTGGCCGCCTTGGCCCCACGGCTGGCGGAGCGGGGGATTTCCGTCAAGGCGGTGCGCCTGGACAGCGGCGACCTGGATGCCCACTCCCGCCGAGTACGAGCCATCCTGGACGCAGCCGGACAAAGGTCCGTCGGTATCTTCTGCAGCGGCGGTCTGGACGAGCATGATCTGGAGCGCCTGTGTGTCGGTGGCGCCCCCATCGACGGTTTCGGTATCGGGACCAAGCTCGACACCTCGGCGGATGCACCCTACCTGGATTGTGCCTACAAGCTGCAGGAGTACGGGGGGCTGGCCCGGCGCAAGCGCTCCGAGGGCAAGGCCTCCTGGCCGGGGTGCAAGCAGGTGTACCGAGCCTCCGGTCCGGATGGCAGCTTCGCCGGGGACCTCGTGACCCTGGAGCCAGACCCGGGAGAAGGGGATCCTCTGATTCTTCCGGTGATGCGCGAGGGGAAGCGCATGGCCCCTGCCGAGGACCTCGCGACCATCCGCGAGCGCTTGTTCGTCGAACTCGAACGGCTGCCCGAAGGGGTCAAACGGCTTTGCGATCCCGCACCCTACCCGGTTCGCATCTCCCAGGCACTCCAGGACCTGGCCGCGGAGGTGGATCGCAGGGCCCACTAAGGCGATTTCTCGAATGCGAATCCACTGCCTTCAGCACAGTCGCCTCGGGGGCCAGATCTACCTGCCTGTCTGGGCCTCCGAGAGGGCGTATCAGTGGACTTCCAGTATTGTTTCCTCGGCTCCCTTCCTTCCGACCCGCGACGATCTCGACTGCCTGGTGGTCCTTGGTGGCCCCATGAGCGCCTGGGAGGAGGACCGGCACCCCTGGCTGACCGCGGAAAAGCGGCTGCTGGAGACTCTGATCGAGGCCGGCAAGCCGATCCTCGGTATTTGCCTGGGCGCCCAACTCCTGGCAGATGTCCTCGGTGCCAGGACCTACCCGGGTAAGCACAAAGAGATCGGCTGGCAGCGGGTCGACGCCACACGAGAATGCCATGCGCACCGCATTGGTGCGGTTCTCCCGGATACCTTCGAGACCTTCCTTTGGCATGGGGACAGCTTCGATATCCCCGAGGGGGCTGTGCATCTTGCCCGCAGCGCCGCTTTCGAGGGTCAGGCCTTTAGCTGGAACCGGGTCCTGGCGCTGCAATTCCACTTGGAAGTGCGTCCGGACTGGGTGAAGAGAATCGTGTCGCGTGACGCCGGGGAACTGGTACCCGGAGCAAAGTATGTTCAGTCGAAGGAAGCGGTTCTCGGCAAGCCGGAGGCGCTGTATCGGGTCAACAACGCCATCATGGAACGATTGTTGGATCGGTGGCTGGAACGTGAAAACCCCCGGGCCGAAGCCGCCGTCCTCCCGGCATCGGGGTAGGGCATTCGTACCGTAAAGAAGAGGACCGAACAGGCTAGCAGATCACCGACCGCGAGCGCGCAGATGACGACCTGGGATGCTCACCCCGCCGCTCGGTTCGAGCAAACGACCCGGTAGGCGTTGTCGTAAGGTTACGAATCCTCGATGCACGCCCCTGTAATCGCTCCCCTCCACCCAAAATCAGACAGAACTCGTTGCCTTTGCCGATAAGTGTCATTTTTCTCACCACAATTGCAGTCTAGCGTCACTCGAGGACAGAGCAATGCCTCTCTCGACCTCGGCTCAGCCCATCTTTCGCAACATGCTATGTTCAAGGGTAGCAGGTCTACAACGATATTTCGCAAGCGCAACAGCATGCAGCGAAATATCTTCTCTATCTCGGTGACCTGGTATTTAATGCAGTTGTTGCGATAAGAATACATCGATTCCGGTCGCGGCGATCATTGGCGCGTCTTCCCTCACCGAGCGGAATGTATCAATGGATGTGCGCGCTCCAAGGGTCCGAGGGGCCTTGATGTAATCCGAAGCCTCGCGAGCGGCTATCCATGTCGGTTCTCGGACAAGGTGTCGCTGGCCGCAACTGCGGAAAGATCTTTGCGGACAATAAAATGGACTTATCCCTGGTTCGTGGCACAAGGATTGCTATAATTCAGGCCTATCCGACAGCCCCTCAGCTAGGGGTCGGTTTCCCCGACCCAGGAGATCTCCCTCGTGTCCTGCCTCGATCGTCGGCCACGCATTCGCCTCGGTGACGAAATTCGAGCAGGCAAATAACGCGGGAACTTCGGGTTTTGCTTTCGAAACAAATCCATCAGAATTGGGTGTGACCATTTCGGGCTTAGGGCGGGATGCCGCCTAACTCAGCCCTCCCACATCAAACCCATGAAGTAGCAGGCTGCCGAAAGGTGGCAGGAGAGAGCGATGTACAAGGCCGAAGCCAAGGTTTTGCCGAGTGAGCAGAACGTATCCGAGCAGGGCTCACGCACTGCGGCGGATTTCGGCGACGATCGGGAGGGGCAGGAGGCTTACAGGTACCCAGGCCTGGAAACCGTCATCCATGGAAACGGTGCGATCGCCCACGTGATGGGTCACGTCTGCGGTGGCGTGATCGGCTACCCGATCACCCCCTCCACGGAGATCTCGGAGCTGTTCGAGGCCTACCGTGCCCGCGGGGGGTGCAACGTCTGGGGCAGGCACCCCTTCTTCTTCGAGCCCGAGGGCGAGCACTCGGCCCAGAGCGGGGCCATGGGTGCCGCCTTGACGGGCGGCCGCTACATCTCCAATGCCTCATCGAGCCAGGGGATCCTCTACGGCCTGGAATCCCACTATGTGACGGTGGGCAAGAAGGTCGGCGGCTTCGTGCTCCAGATCGCAGCACGCTCCGTCTCCAGACACTCCTTGAACGTCATGGCGGGGCACGACGACGTCTACGCCTTGTTGCCGTCCGGCTATACGGTGCTCTTCGGCAGCAATCCCCAGGAAGCGGCCGATCTGGCCGCCATCGCCTATCGGGTGAGCGCGCTCTCGCTGATCCCCGTCGCCAATGCGATGGACGGCTTTGCCACTAGCCACATGCAGTGCGAGGCGCGGATGCCGGAGCCGGAGCTCCTCAAGGAGTTTCTCGGTGATCCGACGAGCCGGATCAAGGCACCGACGGTCGCTCAGGAGATCCTGCTCGGAGCCAAAGGCCGCGTCTTTCAGCTCCGGGAATACCTCAAGCGTCGCGCCGGGGATATCCTGCCGGACGACTTGACCACTCTGCACGGCTTTCTCGATGAGCGGGCCGAGGACATCGAAAAGGACAACGAGGGCGAGCACCTCGGAGAGACCCTGCAATGGGTCCCGGAGGAGCTGCGGGCCCAGTGGCGGCGTCAGTGGCGCAACGCCTTCGAGAAGGGAACCCGCCGGCTGGTGCCCTCGCTGGTCGACGTGAGCAACCCGGGATTGACCGGCGGGGTCCAGAACCAGCCGGACTTCCAGGCTGGAGCGGTCGATCACCGCACCCATTTCGCCAGCGAAGTACCGCGCTTCGTGCGGCAGGCGATGGCGGAGTACGGGGCGCTGACCGGGCGCTTCTACTCACCGGTCCAGACCTATCGAGCAGAGGATGCCGAGCATGTGATCATCGGCCTGGGATCCGTGACCGACGACGCCGAGGCGGTTGCCGCCCACCTGCGCCGCCAGGGTAAGCGGGTCGGCGTGGTCTCGATCAAGCTCCTGCAACCCTTCCCGGAAGGGGATCTGATCGCAGCCATTGCGGGCAAGAAGGCCGTGACCGTGCTGGAGCGCTCGGACCAAACCGCCCTGACGGATCTGGTCATGAAGGCCCTGTTCAAGGCACGCGAGAACGGGGGCCTGATTCGCCACCCGGGCATTCCCGCGATTACCGACCTGCCCAAGGTGAGCACGGGGATCTTCGGGCTGGGGGCGCACGATCTGCAGCCCCGCCACTTGGTCGCCGCCTACAAGAACATGGAGAACGAGCTCAACGTCCCCTTCTTCTATCTGGGCTCTCAATTCTTTTCCAGTAACCCCGCACCGTGGATGGCGGAGATCCAGGCCAAGTTACGGGTGGCGTACCCGGAAACCGAGTTCATGGCTCTGGAGACCGAGGACAACCCGAATCTGTTGCCGCCGGGGTCCCTCCGGGTCCGTTTCCACTCTGTCGGTGGCTACGGTACCATCGCCACCGGCAAGCTGCTCACCGACATCCTCGCGGGCGTTCTCGGTCTGCACTCCAAGTCCGCACCCAAGTACGGCTCCGAGAAGAGCGGTGCCCCGACCAACTTCTACATCTCCCTGAGTCCCGAGCCCATCAAGGTCACCAACGCGGAGCTCGAGGACGTGGAGATCGTCGTCTCGCCCGATCACAAGGTCTTCAGCCACACCAATCCGCTGCGCGGGCTGGCGCAGGAGGGCATATTCATCCTCCAGTCCCACCTGGAGCCCCTGGATGCCTGGAAGGAGCTGCCGGCCCATGCCCGCAAAACCATCCGCGAGAAGCGGGTCCATCTCTACCTGGTCGATGCCTTCGGAGTCGCCAAGAAGCACGCCCCGGCTCCCGATTTGGAGATACGGATGATGGGCATCGCCTTCATCGGAGCCATCGCCGCCGTATGCCCGCACGTCCAGAGGGCGGTCGCGGACGGCTCCGAGGAGAGCATTCTGGAGAAGATCCGCCAACAGGTGACCAAGAAGTTCGGCGCCAAGGGCGAGACGGTCCTCGCGAGCAACATGGCCGTAATCAAGGAGGGATTGGAAGCGACTCGGATGATCGACTACGAGGGCCCGGCCTTCAAAGAAGCCGAGCAGCTTGCCGTCGTAGCGAGCGGTCCGGGCGTCGAGATATCCGCCTCCATGGTCCGCGCTGCCGGCGAAGCGGCCCCATCGGCGTTGTTCGACAGTGACTACTATCGCGATGTCATGGCAAGCCCGATCGCCGACGGCACGATCGGAGAGGCACCTGTCTTTCCCGGTACGGGAATGTTCATCCCCGTGGCCAGCTCGGCTTGGAAGGACAAGGGCCTGTTCCGCCGCCAAGTTCCCAAGTACACCGCCCATCTGTGCACCGCCTGCATGGATTGTGCGGTCGTCTGTCCCGATGGGGCCATCCCCAACCGGGTGCACGAGATCCACGACCTGCTGCTGGTCGCCATCCGCAATCTCGACCTCACGGAGCA
>CAYYHR010000098.1:1927-3291 GCA_964471705.1 uncultured Chromatiaceae bacterium | reverse complement strand
ACCGGCTGCCTGGAGTGCGTCGATGTCTGCGGCTCCGGAGCACTCAGTGAGCGGACGCAGGACGCGAAGGTTCTGCAGTCATTGAAGATCGAGTTCGAGTTCCTCAGCAAGACCCGCAACACGCCAGTACGCTTCTGGAAGGACGCGACCCAGCCGGGCGGCGATGCCAAGCGCCTGATCCTGGACCGCGACAACTACTACGCCATGATCGGCGGGCACGGCGCTTGCCGCGGCTGCGGGGAGGTGACCACCCTGCGCATGCTGATGGCGACCAATCGCGCGATCCACGAGACCAAGCGCCGGGCCCACATCGAGGAGCTGAGTGACCTGATCGACCGCCTGACGGCGAAGGTCGAGGAAATCGGTTACGACGAGCAGGACCCGAATCGCCTGGCGCGCATGCAGGAGACCATCGACGTCCTGGAGCGGCGCCTGTACCGTTTCGAGAGCGGCCTGACCGGCCGTGGTCCGGCCGGGGCCGTGATCGCCAATGCCACCGGCTGCAGCAGCGTCTACGCCTCGACCTTCCCGAACAACCCCTACACGGACCCCTGGGTGAACAGCCTGTTCCAGGATGCGGTGCCCCTGGCCAAGGGAATCTTCGAGGGTCTGAGCGCCAGTGCGGTCAAGGACTTCCGAGCCCTGCGCACCGCCAAGCTGGACCTGGTGGATCAATACGACCCACAGGCCCACGATGCCTTCTTCCACACCTTGAATTGGGAGCAGTACTCCCAGGAAGAGCTCGCCCTGATGCCGGCCGTCATCGCCCTCGGTGGCGACGGGGCCATGTACGACATCGGCTTCGGCGCCCTGTCCCGGCTGCTGGTCACTCACACCCCGCTCAAGGTCGTGGTCCTGAACACCGGCGCCTACTCCAATACCGGTGGCCAGGCATCGACCGCCAGCTTCACGGCCCAGGACTCGGATCTGACCCGCTTCGGTGTCGCCCATATCGGCAAGCACGAAGACCGCAAGGAGCTGGGCTTGATCGCCGCCTTCCATCCGGAGGTGCTGGTGGTCCAGACCAACGCTTCCCTGCAGGGCCACTTCATGAAGAACATCATGAAGTTCCTGAGCTACAACGAGGCCCCGGCCCTGCTCGATACCTACACCGCCTGCATGTCCGAGCACGGCATCGGCGACAACGCCGGCAGCCGCCACGAGGGGCTGGCGGTGCAGAGCCGCATGAGCCCGGTCTTCGTCCACGACCCCAGGAACGGCGACACCCTGGCCGAGCGCTTCTCCCTGGAGGGCAACCCGGAGATCGGCAAGGATTGGGTCACCACCAGCCTGGAGTACCTGGACGAGAACGGCCAGGCACAGCTCATGGAGATCCCCTTCACGGCGGCGGACTTCGCCGTGCA
>CAYYHR010000098.1:0-1827 GCA_964471705.1 uncultured Chromatiaceae bacterium | reverse complement strand
GATGAGTGGAAGCAGAAATACGAGCTGGCCAACACCGAGCGGGAGGGGTCGATCGATTCCATCGCCCGGGGTATGGCCGAGCTTGCCGCCGCAACCGGTGCACCGGCGACGCCCAGGGTCCAGACGGTTCCCGTTTCGGCGATCGCGACTGCGCCCAAGGCGGAGTCCTCGGCGCCGCCTGCTTCCCAGGGTGCGGGTGGACCGTTGGTCGAGATCACGGACGAGGACCAGCCTAAGTGCACCAACTGCAAGACCTGTTATCAGGATCTCAGCGAGCTGTTCGAGAGGACCAAAATCATGGTCGATGGCCAGCCGAAAGAGGTGAGCCGCGTGATCCCCGGCGTCTTCGAGAAGATCCAGATCA
The DNA here is from genome assembly GCA_964471705.1 of uncultured Chromatiaceae bacterium. Taxonomy (GTDB): domain Bacteria; phylum Pseudomonadota; class Gammaproteobacteria; order Chromatiales; family Chromatiaceae; genus Thiosymbion. Next base: position 1,463 of record CAYYHR010000098.1, on the reverse strand, counting down.
CCCCGGAGCTGATCCAGAAGGCCGCCCGGGTCGCGGACGACTGCGACGCCGAGATCATCCGCTTTCATCAGCCCGGTTCTTGAATCTGAATGTCGATGTGCCGAGGTGCCGAGAAAGCCGACCGGGGGAGCAGGGAATGACGAAGACCTGCTCCGTCCACTTGTCCTGTCCGCGAGCTGAGACTATATTTTTACCGATCTACTATCGATATGGAAAAGGTAAGAATGATTTCAGCCACCCTTTCCAGCAAGTACCAGATCGTCTTGCCGAAGGTCATTCGGGAAGAGCTGGGACTGCAGGCCGGGCAGAAGTTCGCATTTATCGCCAAGGGCTCTGTGATCGAGTTGGTACCCCTGCGTTCCATCGAAAACTCCCGCGGTTTGCTCGAGGGCGCAAATCCCGATGACTATCGTGATCGCCGGGATCGGTATTGATGGCCGCACTGGTAGACACCTGCGGTTGGATCGAGTGGCTGATCGACGGTGCCTTGTGCGACCGATTCTCACCTTATCTAACCGACCTCGAGTCCCTGATCGTTCCGACTTGCCTGCAATTCGAGCTCTACAAATGGGCGAAACGCGAGCGCGGAGAGACCGCGGCCCTGGAAGCCGTAGCTCTGACCGAGCAAGCGCGGGTGATCTCCTTGAGCACCTCGTTGGCCTTATACGCCGGAGATTTGGCCTTGGAGCACCGGCTCTCGCTCGCCGATGCCCTGATCTACGCGACGGCGCGGCGCTACGAGGCGCTTCTGGTAACAGCGGACGATCATTTCCTTGGGTTGGAAGACGTCACCTATTTTCCAAAGCACGCGGTATCAGAGGTCTGATGCCCGATCACGAATATCGCTGCCGGGAGGATTCCCATCATGTCACATCAATTCGGTGAGCAACCAGATACAGCCGGTGCCGGCGTCCAGCAGCATCCCCAGGGTCCTTACCAGCGGGAGGACCTGGAGCGCTACTACCGTGCCACCCAGAAGATCGAGTCCGATCGGCATCATATCCAGGACGCTGCGGAGGAGCTCCGGGAGCTGGAGCACACCGGGGCGGTGGAGGCATTTCAGCAGCAGGTCGATCTGCTCAAGAAGCGCCTGGTCAACGACCCCAAGTTCTTCAACCAGCTCTTCATCTCCGAGGGGATCGACGCCGTCGCCTGGGCCTTCCAGCAGGAGGAGCTGAGCGAGACCTTCACTCACACCTTCTGGAATCTGCTCCTGCAGGGCGACGACATGAGCACCCTGCTGCTGCGGTTCGTCTGGAACATCCCCCTGAAGTTCAAGCGCAAGTTCATCCGCGCCCTGGACGTGCACTTCTCCGAGCGCTACCCCATGTTCAAGGGGCTTTCCCAAGACTGGCCGGGCAACAACAGCATCCCCCCCTACATGCGCCCGGCGGAGGAGCGCTCGAACGACTTCGACCTGGTCAACCAGGGCTACCTCGGCTACATGGGCCTGGGCTACAGCT
>CAYYHR010000097.1:0-12141 GCA_964471705.1 uncultured Chromatiaceae bacterium | reverse complement strand
TCTCTGTCAAGCTCATCGGGCGCACAATGCAGCACCGAAGTGAGCGCCTCCGGCAACTCTACGCTTACCTGAGTCATGGCCGTTCTCCTCTTTAACTGTGCAGACACCCGACCATCTGCTTGGTCCAGAAAAGGGATCAGAGCCCTTTTCTTCCGCCACATCACTTCAAACACCTTTGATTGGTAACTCCGAAAAAAGGGATCAGCCCGCGTAGGGAAAGCGCAGCGCATCCCGCCGATTCCGGCTCCATGTCGAAACTGGGTTGCTCTCGATCTCTGCCTCCAAAAGGCTCTGGGGTTGCCTGCCGGTTCCAATTCGACGTTACAAGGCGGGATGCGCTTCGCTTTCCCGCCCTCTGTCTGCCGATCGCCGGGGGCTTAAGCTCAGTTATCGGACTGTTCCAGCTGCTTGCCGGCCTTCTCTAGGTTCTCGCCGGCCTCCTGTAAGGTCTCAGAGGTGGCTTGCTTAGCCTGCTGCAAGGTTTCTGAGGTAGCCTCCTTGGCCTGATCCAGCTCTGCCTGCGTGGCTTCAGCCGCCTGGTCGACCCGTGCACCAATCTCGGCGCCGGCACGCTCGGCCGGACCTGGCTGGGGTGCCGATTGCTGCGTGGTCTCCGACTCGGATTCCGAGTCGCTGGGTCCACCACAGGCAACCAACAAGAGTGTGAGCGGCAGACAGGTCGCGAGGGTACGAACGGATGTTGGGATCATGTCGGACTCCTAGGCGTGTATCGCCTGTTCGGGATCGTGCGGGAAGCTGGCGGCAACGCGGCCGCACCTCGGCAGCGGCGCGGCCCTGGAGTATTTTAGAGGAGCATGCCATTCGTAGCGAGACCGACTTTGCGCGTCTCTTAGATTCCAGCCACTACAACTCGAAATTTTCGATGTGTACTCCATCCAATGCCATTAAGTTAAGCTAGGTCCGTCGTCCCGGCAGGGATTGCCGGGACCCAGGAGCCACGGAGGGTGGGCCTATGATCACGTCCGTGTGACTGGATTCCGCCACTCCCTGGCGGAATGACGGATTGACTCAATGGCATTGCCCTCCAGTCGGCCCCTATTGTATGTTGCCCGACGTTTGGCCACTTTATTCAATAAACCTGGAGAATCCATGTTCATCAAGAAGCTACCACTACTAGCCGTGATTCTTTTCTCCGTCGGAGTGGCTCGGATCTCGAGCGCTGAGGATGAAACTGTTTCAAGGGGAGAAATGATGCATCACGATTTGAAGCATTCCATGAATGACGGACGAATCTCTCTCGGCCTGCCTCCAGAGATGAGGGAACATCAATTGAAGAACATGAGGGCTCATCTAGTAGCGGTGCAAGCCATCGTCGGTCTAATAGGAGAACAAAAGTTCGAGGAGGCTTCTCAAATAGCCCGCACAAAGCTGGGACTGACTGAAGAGATGCAAAAGATGTGCAATATGTTTCCTGACAATGACTTCAGGGAATTGGGCTTGGCTTTTCACAAGAGCGGAGATGATCTGGCAAATGTGCTGAAAACGAAAAATATGAAAGAATCACTCCGCGCGCTGCACAACACCTTGGGCTATTGCACACAATGCCATGCTGCCTTTAGGCAATAAATGCTCACGATGTCCATGCCCAATCGCGTTATTCCCGCACCCTGCTCGGATGCAGCTCCCCGACTTGCTCCAGGGGCACGAAGCGGCGGATCAGCCACTTGGTCAGCTCGAGCACGGGTACTACGGTGAAGGCCAATCCCACCACGGGCAGCCAGTCGCTCAGGGGGAGGTCGTAGGTTCCGAATGCCTCCTCGAGCACCGGGACGTAGACGACCAGTGCCAGTAGCATCAGCTCCCAGAGGATGGCCAGGTTGAGCCACTTGTTGGCGAACGGACGCAACAGGACGGACGCCCGGTCCGACCGGAAGTTGTAGGCCTTGAAGAACTGGATGAGCACCAGCGAGAGGAAGGTGAGGGTCATGGCCTCGGTGAGCCCGCGTCCGCTCGCGAGCGCCCAGGCGAAGAGTCCGACATTGACGATGGTTGACCAGAGACCGCCGACCGCCATGAGGGCGACGACGGGGCGGGTGAAGATTCCAGTCTTGGGGTCACGGGGCGGGCGGTCCATCAGGTCCTTCTCCGGCGGGTCGAAGGACAAGGCCAGGGCCGGCAGGCCGTCGGTGGCCAGGTTCACGTAGAGGATCTGGACGGCCGAAAGCGGCAGCGGCATGCCCGCCAGGGTCGCGACCGCCATGAGCCCGATCTCCCCGATGTTGGAGGAGAGCAGGTACATGAGGTACTTCTTGATGTTGCTGAAGATGGCCCGGCCTTCCTCCACGGCGCCCACGATGGAGGCGAAGTTGTCGTCCGTGAGGGTCATATCCGCCGCCTCGCGGCTCACGTCCGTGCCCGTGATGCCCATGGCGACGCCGATGTCGGCCCTCTTCAGCGCCGGGGCGTCGTTGACGCCGTCGCCGGTCATGGCGCAGATGTGCCCTTGTTTCTGCCAGGCGGTCACCACCCGCAGCTTGTGCGCGGGGGAGACCCGGGCGTAGACCTCGATCTCAGCGACGTCGGCCTCCAGGTCCGCATCGCTCATGGCGTCGAGCTCCCGCCCGACGACCACGCGCCCCCCTTGGAGTATGCCCAGCTCCCCGGCGATTGCCTGAGCGGTCTCGGGGTGATCGCCGGTGATCATGACGGGCTTGATGCCGGCCTGCCCGCAGCGGGCGATCGCCTCCTTGGCCTCGCGGCGCGGCGGGTCGATCATCCCCAGGAGACCGAGGAAGATCATGTTCTGCTCGGCGGTCTCGAGCTGTGCGTCCGGTTTGTAGGCGACCGCGAGCACGCGCAGGGCCTTCTGCGCCATGCCCGAGGCGGCCGCCTCGATTTTGGCTCGGGCCGCCGGATCCAAAGCGGCGGGATTGCCCGATCCCGCGTAACGGTCGCAGGCGTCCAGGATCACCTCCACCGCGCCCTTGGCATATGCCGTCGTGCCCTCGGCGGCGCGGTGCAGGGTGGTCATGCGCTTGCGCTCGGAGCTGAAGGGGATCTCGCCGATGCGCGGCTTCGCGCTCTGGAGCCCCTCCTTGTCCAGTCCGGCCTTGGCGGCGGCGACGACCAGCGCCCCCTCGGTGGGGTCGCCCTGCAGCTTCCAGGTCCCTTCCTCCTGCTCCAGATGGGCGTCGCAGGCCAGGGCGGCACCAGCCAAGAGCTGGTCCAGGACTTGGGTTTCCGGATCGGTGCCCGCAAGGGGCTCGATCTCGCCGCTCGGCTCGTAGCCGCTCCCTGAGACGGCAAAGGTGTTGCCGTCGATCCATATCTCGCGCACCGTCATCTCGTCGCGGGTGAGGGTGCCCGTCTTGTCGGAGCAGATCACAGAGGTGCTGCCCAGGGTCTCCACCGCCGGCAGGTGCCGTACCAGGGCGTTGCGTTTGACCATGCGCTGGACGCCGATGGCCAGGGAGATGGTGACCACCGCCGGCAAGGCTTCGGGCACGACGGCCACCGCCAGCGCCACCCCGAAGATGAACATCTGCAGCGGCGGCTCCCCGCGGAGCACACCGAGGCCGGCGATGAGCACGACCACGATGACGGCGGCAATGGCGAGCACCCGACCCACCTTGTCGAGGTTTTCCTGCAGAGGTGTGCGATGCTCCTCCACCCCCTGCAGCATCCCGGTGATCTGGCCGAGCTCGGTGTCGGTCCCCGTCGCCACGATCAGAGCCTGGCCGCGACCGTAGGCGACATCCGTCCCTGAGAACACCAGGTTGAGCCTGTCTCCGAGGGCGAGATCCGGATCGGAAAGTGCCTCCGTATGCTTTTCTACCGGGACGGACTCACCGGTAAGCGCGGCCTCGTTGAGCTTGAGGCTCGCTGCCTCGATGAGCCGAGCGTCCGCTGGGATGCGACTGCCGGCGGCGATCAGGATGAGGTCTCCCGGCACCAGCTCCCGTGCCGGGATGTCCTGCTCATGCCCGTCGCGCAGGACCCTGGCCGTGGGAGCGGCCATGCGGCGCAGGGCCTCCATGGCGCGCTCGGCGCGATATTCCTGAACGAATCCCAGCAGGATCGCGAACAGCAGGATGACCGCGATCACGACCGCTTCCAGCACCTCCCCGAGGAAGGCGGAGAGCACCGTGGCGACTACCAGGATGATGATCAGGACATTCTTGAGCTGGGCGAGAAGGATCGACCAGGCCGTGGGGCCTTCGACCTGCGGCAGCTCGTTGGGACCATGCTCTGTGAGCCGGCTGCGGACCTCGTCACTGGTCAGGCCGTCGGTGGTGACCTCTAGCGCGGCGAGCGCCTGCTCTCTGGTCAGGGTGTGCCAAGACGTGCGGGTCTCCATTGAAATACGTTCCGTTCCAGGAAGAAGGAGAATTCGCTACTGCACTTAAAGCATAGGAAAGCTTTCCGCTGCCGTTTCCCTTGTCGTCACGTTAGGGGCAGGCTCGGCAGGGTTGTCAGTCGCGGTCGACGCCATCGGCATCTTCCGAGGTCCGAGCCAACATAGGAGGGCCGCCCGGACGACGCCCCAGCAGGTAATCTACAGGATAGCCTGCAGGCTCTCCCCGTCCTCGTGCATCCCATCCAGCGTCACTTCGAGGATCTGGTTGAAGGAAGGCCGGGAAGGATCCGGACGCACCCTGACCGGTAGATAGTTGGGCGTGTAACCGAACCAGTCGCCTTCGGATGAGCCGCTGTAGCGGCCCTCTACCAGAACGGGCAGCCGGCGGCCGACGAAGCCTGCCAGGACTTCAGACTTCATGCGGCGCCCGAGCTCCTGAATCTCGCGGCTGCGCGCTCGCTTGATCTCCCGGGAGACCTGTCCCGGCAGGGTGGCCGCCTTGGTGCCCTGCCGTGCCGAGTAGGCGAAGACGTGGAGATGGCCGAAACCCATGGACTCCACGAAGGACAGGGTCTCCTGCCATTCGGCGTCCGTTTCGCCCGGGAAGCCGACGATGATGTCGGTGGTCAGATTGATGTCGGGTACGGCCTGGCGTGCCTCTCCGGCCAGGCGCGCGAAATCCTCGGTCCTGCAGCGCCGGGACATGCGGCGGAGCACGGTGTCCGAGCCGCTCTGCAGGGGCAGATGCAGATGGGGCATCAGGCGCGGATCCGTGAACAGATCCCAAAAGCCCTCGGGCAGGTCCCAGGGCTCCAGTGAGCCCAGGCGCAGACGGGGCACGTCAGTATCGGCGAGGAGGGCGCCGATGAGTCCCTTCAGATCCTGGCCGATGTCACTGCCGAAGCCCCCGAGGTGAACGCCCGTGAGCACGATCTCCCGGACCCCCTCGGCGGCCAACCCTTCGACCTCGGCTACGACCTCTGCGACGGAGCGGCTGCGCTCCTCGCCCCTGGCGAGGGTCACTATGCAGAAGGTGCAGCGGTGACGGCAGCCGTCCTGCACCTTGACGAAGGCCCGCTGGCGACCGCGGGCAAACAGGGGATTGGTCTGGGGCTCCATCGCCGACAGGGGCATGGATCCCAGATCCAGCTCCCGTGCGGCGATCTCCACCAGACGGTCCTTGTCCCGGTTGTGCACAAGCAGGTCGACGCCCTGCTCGCGGGCCCATGCATCCCCTTCCAGGGAGGCTGCACAGCCGCTGATCACCAACCTTGCCCGGGGGTTGGTGCGTCGGGCGCGGCGCAGCAGCTTGCGGGACTTGCGCACTGCCTCGGCGGTCACCGCGCAGGTGTTGACTACGACCAGATCCGCTCCTTCCTGCTCGGCTGTGACCAGGTGACCCTGCTGCTGGAGCTGCCTGGCCCAGGTCTGAAGCTCCGCTTCGTTGAGCCGGCAACCCAGTGCCTGGAGGTTAACGCGCATTCGATCTTGCGATGTGGGTCTTTCCCGATCTCACCCTGGGACTCTCTGCGCCGAGGCGTCTCGGCGCCAGATTCTTCATCGGGCTCAGGGTGTGGCCATTCCGGGCGGCGGGCCGGACCCCGGGGGTAGAGGCGTCGGGGAGTTCTGGTGCACCAGGAGGCGCCAGCCGGCGGCCCCCTTGCGGTAGATGTTCAGGGCATAGACGGGCGGCTGCGGTGGATTTCCCGAAAAGCTGACACGCTCCTCCACGAAGTGGATGGCCAGGTCGCCGGCTTCCAGCCAGCGGATGTGACGAACCTGAATATCGAGCCGGACGTCCCCGCTGGTCAGGGGACGAAACGCCTCGTGGACCTCCGCCCCGTGCAGCATCGGTTGCATGGGAAGCAGGCAGGCGATCTCATCCGAGCTCTCCCAGACGTCGCGCAAACGCTCGGCATCGCCCTCTTCAATGGCGTCGTAGAAGGCGTCTTCGACGTCCTGGGCGGTCGCAAACTCCTGTGTCATCCGACTCCCCTCGTCATTTCTTGCATCCCGGTGTCGATATCGCTCCGGGTGGCTCGCCTCGCTCCATGATCGTCAGCGGCTCACCCGCGGGATGCGGATGTGGATGCTGCTTTCAGCATCCGTGCGGCTCATGGCGCTCAAATCGGCGTCCGGGGGCACCCGCAGCCGGCGGCTGGAGGTGCCGGAGGAATAGCTGAAGCTTCGCGTGTATCCCCGACCATTGTCGAAGCTGTCCTTCTGCACCTGCTCCGTCGAGCTCTCGCGGCTGATCAGAATCGACTGACCCTGGGCTCGGACCTGGATATCCTGGGGGGATGCTCCGGTCAGCTCGATGGTGAGCTCATAGGCGTCGGGTGAGGTGGCGCGCGAGATGTGCATTCCGTTCGCCGGTCCGAAGCTCGATCCGCGGGGACCGGGATATCCTCCGAAGGACCCGGGGCCGGGACCGGGGCCGTATCCGGGATAGGGCGGGGGGGGTGGCTCGAAGCCCTGAGAAGCATCGCCGGAAGGGCTCCCTTGCCCTGGTGCGCCGTAAGGATAGCCCCATTGACTGCCCGATTCTCCGGTGGGAGCGGGCGGATAGGGCGAGCTCGGCTCGGAGGCTCCCCCTTGCGATGTCGGCGCCGCGGGCGGTGCGACTTCGGGAGATCCGCCCTGATAGCCGGGGCCGTAGGGGCTATAGCCGTAGGGTGTCCAAGCCATGCTCAATGGGGATAGGCCCATCCCCGAGGCGACGAGAAGGAGGCAGATTGCCCGGGGCTGCTTTGGCATCGAAGATCTTCTCTTGGAGCGAGTAGACATCTTCCGATTATAGGGGACCTCGGGAAATTCGAGGTCCCCTTCAGAGAACAAAAAAGCCCGCTTCGGCGCGGGCTTTTTAAGCCCGAGGTGGTCGAATCAGCCGAGCTCGTCCGCCCCGACCTGCTGCATCAGGCCAAAGCTCTTGACGAAGGGACCGGCCATGCGCGGGTCCTTCATCATTGCCTTGTAGTCCCCGACCTTGAACTTGAGCTTGCCGGTGGCGTAGGCGGTGCCGAGCCCCATGGCTCCGATGCCCTTCTTGACCCACTTGAGCCAGTCGTCCATGTTGGCGCGCATGTCCCAATCCGGGGATTCGCCGTTCCAGTCGCCGGCACTCACGCATACGCCGTTCTCCACCACGAAGACTCCGCGGGGATTGTCCTCGTCCTTGAATCCGCAGCAGATGACGGAGTTGAAGCCGATTTCGGCCAGCTTGTCCTTGACGGACGGGTCGGCGTTCCATGCGTCCATGAGCTGTTTCATCCACGCGTCGGAAAAAAGTGCAGACATACGGTTTGTCCTCCAGGGATCTCTTTTAAGGGTGGTGGCCGTTCCCTGGCTGCGAGCGAGCTGTTAGAGCCCTGACGCGGTCCCCCTGCATCAGGTGCCCGATTCTACCAGGATGGCGGTAAAAAAATACGCGCGACATCTTTCTTCCGATCTCCACGACGATGCTCGCAGAGCGCGTTTTTCGATTTAGGAGAACCGCCGGGGGGCGGCAATGCGAGAGAGCGCACGAAGCCACAAGCGGATCGGAGCCGTCAAAGGCTCTCGTCTGCGGTGACCAGCTCTCCGACAGGGACGAAATAGTATCCACACGTCTCCTGCGTGATGTTCTCCGATGTGACGCGGGGGTATTTGCGGCAGCTCGGCGGACGAAACCGGTAAACGGCACAGCTGCTGAGCCCATCTTCGTCAAAACGCAGAAAGGGGCAGGGGTAAGGGAGCTTGCAGCACTCCCCGCAACGGTTGCATTCGCCACGGCGGTTGTCGGCGACAGGTAACAGCGACGTCGCCAGCCGCTTGAGCTTGTTCTTCATATCCTGATTCGAGAGATGAGACCTATCCGTTTCAGGGGCGGCTATTGTACAGAGCCTCCGGGCCTCAGTCCAAAACATGGCCGATGCGCGCTTCCGCTGAGGACTTGTCGATGTGGATCCGTAACCGGCAATAGGCGTTGACCGCCTCCGGCTCGTCTCCGCAGCTGCAGCCGCCGACGATCTCGGTGAAGAAGATGCCGACATCCGCACAGATGGAGCCCGCTTCCTCTGCGCTCGTAAGAACCGTCGCCGCGATGTCGGAGTCGTCGACGAAGCCGCCTTGCGCGGTTCCCAGGTGCAAGGGCAAGGTCCCGGGGGAGAGGGACTCGATCTCTTCCTTCAGGACTCGGCCGAAGACATCCGATTGCCAGGCCGCGAGGGCCTCGGGGAATCTGGGCATCAGCGCCTCGGGCCAGTCACCAGAGCAGGGGGATGGTGTCCGGGCGGGTGGGCTCCTGGACAGCCGGCGGCGGTGAGCTCTCGTCCGTGGCCTTCTGCGATGCAAGGCCGTCCCCGGGCTTGATCGCGCGAGTCATTTCGCGGGTAACCAAGGGCTGATAACCCAGCCGCTGCGCGGCGGGAAGGGAGCCGCGGTCGATCAGGTAGACATTGATCGTACCGGTGGATGCGCCGCACACGCTGATATGCATCAGACCGTCCGTGTCCTTGTGGCTCGCCGGCACCTGGATGCCGGCCCCTTCCAGCTCTTTTGCCATCTCTTCCAGGGAAATCTCGTGGCCCATTCCGCATTGCAGGGTACCGTCGTACTTGTAGACCTGGATGTTGCTTTCATCGAACACCCAGAGCCCGTAGCCCCCCGCATCCTGGTTCTTGGCCAGGAAGGAGGACCAATCGGCAGCCGACACCTTGATCACGTTCGCCTCACCCGTCGGGGCGCCGCAGGTGTCCGCCGCCTGCTGCGGGAGCTTACGCCTCTCGGCGGAGATTACCTTGACGCCCTGGGCGCGCAGCAGGTCGGCGGCTTGCTCGGGCGGAACCCCCGTGCCCTCGGCACATTGGATCGCCCCCGTGAGCTGATAGACGCTCAGGGTCTCTTCGGCAACGGCCCCTGCGGACCACAACAAAAGCAGGAGTATCGGTATTATTCTCATTACGCTCCGTCCGGTGTCGATAGTCGAGCAGGTGGGGCTTTGCCGGGCTCCGAGAGCCGTCGTTCAGCCGAACAGCCAGCATTCTACAACAGGCTCGGCCTCCGACATTGCCGCTTCATAAGCGCTCAGTAATGGTGCGCCTGCTTGGGGCCGAGCGTCCAGGCATGCCAGCGGGACTCCAGGGCGGCAAGGCCGCCGTCGAAGTCGGCGTCGATGACCTCCGGCCCGGAAAAACCGGCCGCACCGACCCGGTCGAGGGTCTCGAGCAGGTCTGCGAGCAATCGCGTCCCCTCAGGAGTGGACATCAGGAAATAGACGAACGACCAGGCCTGGGCATACGAACGGTTTCCGGAGAGATCGTGCAGCTGCCAGTCTTGCTGCGACAGGGTGAGATACTTGCGCAGAGGCTCGATGGTACCTTCGCGCACCTGCCTCCTGACGGTCGCATCCCATTGGGGATTGGGGTGGATGACCACGGCCTGTCCGAATACCTCCATGCGCTCGAAGTACTCGGACAGGCCCTCGTTGAGCCAGGGTGGCACGTTCCCCAATCGCTGACGCAACAGGGCGTGGTTGGCCTCGTGGGTGATGACCTCCAGCATCTGCTCGAAGCTGTGTTGGCGCCAGGTAACCGCCTCGTTGCTCTGCGCCGAATAGTATCCGGATGCCGTTCCTGCCAAAGGTGGACCTTCGGCATACCGGGTATAGGACTGGCGGTCGTTGAAGATGCGGACAGTGAAGCTGGGATCTGCGCGGAAATCCAGCCCCAGCCGGGACTGCAGAATCTCGTGGATCTTCGAGACCGCCACCTCCACCTTGGCATGGGTTTGCGGAGGCATCTGGTAGTCCACCGGAATGATCCGGATGCTGAAGGGTGCGCGTTGCTGATATGTCTTCGAGATGTCGGTCCCGTCCTTGGCACCGTCCGGTGGGGGCCGGTCACTGAGCTGCACCCGCCCCTGGGCATCCGTCCAGCGGTAGATTCCGCCACGGGCGGAGGGGCTGCAGCCCAGGGCCAGAGTCAGCGCGATGATCAGGGCGGGTAGTCCATAGCCGGCGGAGAGATCGGAGTGAAACTCCGTACCGCGCGCAGAATGTGCCGCACGACCCGGGAAGCGCGGATGCCTCTCGCGCATGGCCTTCAATCCAGCTCTTCGATCGTGAGACGCTCGCCCGAGGTTCCGAAGCCGATCAAGCCGTCAGCAAAGGGTCGGACCTGTTTCGCGGGACCCGCCACATAGTAACGTCTCTCGTCCCACTCGGGCCGGTCCGCCGCGACGGCGGCGAGCACCTCGACCGGCTCCACACCGATCAGGGGTCTGTAGATGAAGTTGTCCAAGGACTCGCTCATCGCCCTGCACCAATTGGCCTGGTAACGGCTTGCGGGCTCGGAGGTGGACCAGTAGAGATGAAAAGACTCGATGACGTCGATGGAGACGGCGTGCTCGAGCAGGCTCTTGATGGGGGCTATGCCGTCGCCGAAGGCGACGAAAACACCCGGCTCCGGCGAGTCTTCTACGAGAACGAAGCGCCCTGTGGGGCCCTTGATCCGCACCATGCTCCCCGGGCGCATCTCGTCGAAGGCCGCTTGTGAGAAGGGATCGCCGGGAGTAAGGCGCACGAAGAAATGCAGGTCCCTCCCATTACAGGGGCAGCTGGCGATGGGCAGCTCCGTGACGGTGCCATCCTCCAGGAACAGGTACGCGCGCTGCCCGGCCATGAAGCGCAGGGTCTGGGTACGGGGCGTCTGCAACTGGAGCTGGAGCATGTCTTCGCCGAGACGCTCGACCTTGCGCACGCGGGTGCGGATCTCCTGGATCGGCAGGTCGTCCACCGACAGGGCCTCCGGCGCCTCCAGGACCAGGTCGGTCACCGCCGTGCTGGAGCAGGTGAGGATGTACCCCAGCTGCCGTTCCCGGTCGCTCAGAACGAAGTCCGAGTCGCGGGTCTTGCACACCTCCCCGCTGACGACGCGGGCCTTGCAGGTGCCGCAATTGCCGCTGGAGCAGCCATAGGCGAGATTGAGCCCCGCCCGTACCGAGGCATCGAGGATGGACTCGGCGCCCTCGACGAAGAAATCGTGACCGCTGGGGATGACCTTGACGTTGGCCGCCAGGATGCGCAGGAAGGCGTCCTTGGCAAAGAGCCTGGCACGGCTCTCGGTATCCGGTCGAGCGGCGAGCGCGCGCCGCTCTGCGGCCAGCCATGCCTGGATCTCCCGGGTGCAGACGGCCGTGTCCTCATCCAGGGATTCCACAGTGCCGGCGAGGCGGGCGTCGAGCTCTGCGAGGAGGGTCTCGGCGGCCTCCAGGGCCGCGGCCTTCTCCACCAGAACCTTGCTCAGCTCCTGGAGTCGCGCGACCAGCACCTGGGGGCTGGGCAGCAGGCCCTCGCCCAGCTGACTCCTGGGCAGGGCGTTGGCCTTGATGCGCTCCACCCGTTCCAGGTCGCCGCTGTGCTCCAGACTCACCTCCGGGTAGAGGCGCAACAGGTCGTCGACGGCGACCTCGCCCTCGAAGGTCATGAGCTCGCCGCGCCGGATGTGCCTTTGCAGGTCGGAGCGGCTCACCCCAGCCAGGTGGGCGGCACGGGATACGTTGAGCAGCTGTTTCATCCGTCACTCGATCACGACAATGAAAGTACGCGCCGAAGGCGCTCCGACTCCCCCTCTCCCTTTATGGGAGAGGGGCGGGGTGAGGGAACGATCAGGGGCGAGGCGGCGTTTCATTGCCGCTGGGGTGGCTCGCCTCGCCCCATGGTCGTTAGAGGGCCTAGTCTGACGCAATTGCGGGATTTTCGCGACCCCGCGACCCCGCGACCCCGCGACCCCGCGACCCCGCGACCCCGCGACCATGAGATGCGGATCCCGCGCAGAGCAGACGGC
>CAYYHR010000096.1:0-12194 GCA_964471705.1 uncultured Chromatiaceae bacterium | reverse complement strand
CTCATCCTTGGTCCAGGTCTTGTCCGAGGAAGCCTCGGCAGCGGCGGCCAGCATCGTCTTCTTTTTGTCGTCCATCCAGCCCGCGAACTTCTCCTGGGAGACCACATCCACGACGATGGGCATGCGCGAGTGCCAGGTTCCGCAAAGCTCGGCACATTGGCCGCGGAAGGTACCTTCCCGATCCAGGTCCACCCAGGTCTCCGTGACGTACCCGGGAATGGCGTCCTTCTTCACGGCAAGCGCAGGTACCCAGAACGCGTGATTGACATCGGCCGATGTGTGCAGGAATCGCACCTTCTTTCCGACCGGCAGAACCAGGTGGTTATCCACATCGCGCAAGTAGAGATCACCCGCCTTCTCCTTCGGTACGAAGCGACTCTCCACCCTCACCGGCTCCGGCTTGCCGCCGATGTTGACCGTGTCGTCCAAATAATCGAACTGCCACCACCACTGGTGGCCGGTCACCTTGACGTCGATGAGGTCTTCCCCCGTCGGAACATTCCAAACCTTTTCCAGGGTCTTCTCCGCGGAGCTTGCGATGGTCAGGTCGATGCCCAGGACCAGAACCGGGACGATGACCCAGGCCCAGCGGCCGAACCAGGTCTCGTGAAATTTCTGGTCCGCTTCGTAGCCGCGGCTCTTGCGATGGTAATAAAGGGAGTAACCGACGACTGAAAAGATGATCACCAGCAGGATTGCCGCTATGGTGCTGGTGAGCATGTGGATATTGTAGATTTCCCGTGCGACGCCCGCGGCAGGCTCGGGAAAGTTGAGCCCCATCTCGGCAGGTGTATTCTCCGCCCAGGCGATCGCCAGCAGACCTGTGGATACAGCGCCGAGGCGCTTAGCGGTTACGGCCATATGTTGTACTCGTTCTTTATGTTTGCCAGTGCTTCCCGTGGACCCTGCCCTCTTCCCCCGAAGAGAGGCTCCCACCCCGGTCGCGATTTCCGGTACCACCGCTGCAAAAGGCGCTGGCACCCTCCACTGCCGGCAGCTTTTCTTCCGGCGATGTGGCGGTAGTCCGGGGCGCCCCGGACGCACCATCTCCATCCCAACGGTATCCGGCACCCAGCCGCTGCTCCAGCGCCGCCGCCAGCTCTTCCCTTTCGTCCTCTACGACCATTGCCGCGATCTGCAGTCTTCGCCCATGGCAACGCAGCAGCAAGCTGCTGGGGTACCAACCGCGGGGGTCTCGCCGCAGCACGACCTGTGTCCAGTTGGACGGAAGCCTCGCCACCTCCGTAATTCGGCGACCGCCTCGCATCACCCGCAGGACAGGTCCAACGATCTCGATGATCTCGCACCTGTGGCCCGCCAGGGCGCTGAGATAGAAACCGGCCACCAACACGGCGAGCTCGAGGCCCGCAAAAGGCAGTACCAGCCAAGCCCCGATGGCCAGAAAGGAGCCACCGACGGCAGTAAGGCAGGCGGCAAAGAACCAGATCAGGTACTTGGTGGTCCGCCAGCTGAGCGCGCAGTTCGGACGTATGACAAACCTGCATCCATCCGGACCCTGCTCTTCGAATACCGCCATTCGGGTGCCTTATCAAACCTCTTCGAGCCCGAGCCATTTCATGCGGGAGGCTCCGGGTCACGATCAGAGGACCCCGAGCAGCGCTTCACCGGACCTGGCTATAACAAACGGTGGATTTTGATCGAAGTCAAACACAAACGCAATGTTCTTGACAACGCGACGCCCGCGTGCGCCCCGACTTCTTTATGTTATGAGGCGTAGCATATCGAAAAATTGTGGGATTTCACACACCCCTAAAGAGATGGGGTTGTCTGGATTGCGACCGGTGGACAGGATAGTACCGTGCCTAGTTTCCGCACCCGATGGCAAAATCCGTCGCAACGCGAGAATCCCGGGCTCATGATGCTGGTCTAAAGAGATGGGGTTGTCTGGATTGCGACCGGTGGACAGGATAGTACCGTGCCTAGTTTCCGCACCCGATGGCAAAATCCGTCGCAACGCGAGAATCCCGGGCTCATGATGCTGGTCTACCTACATGGTCTCAACAGCTCTGGTCGATCCTACAAAGCGGGCGTGCTTCGGCAGCGGCTGGCGCCTACCCCCGTGCCGGCGCCGTCCTATCCGGCCCATCGACCGGACGCGGCGATAAGGGAGCTCTCCGGCTTTTTCGATCGCATATTCGATCGCCTACGGGGCAAACAGGCGCCACTCGTCGTCGGCAGCTCCATGGGGGGTTTCTACGGCCAGTATCTGGCACGGCGGTTCGCATTCGCCCATCTATTCCTGATCAATCCGGCACTCGCCCCTTGGGACCTGTTTCGGGAGTATGAGGGCCGGCTACAGACCACGGATCGAGGCGAGACCTACCTCATCGATCGGGAGCTGATCGAGTGTACGCGCAGATACGGGGTCACAGATCCCTGTGACGGGGTAGCGACGACCCTGTTCCTCGACCGGGGCGACGAGGTGATCGACTACCGCATCGCGGAATCCCTCTATCGCGACTGCGGAAGACTGCGAATCTTCGACGGCGGGGACCACGGCTTTCAGCATCTCGACGACGCCATCAGCCTCATCCGAAAGGAGCTGGACAGGTGTCCCTGACGAGGAATGACCGGCATTCGGAGTCACTGTTCGACAGGGCGCACAAAGACCCGGCAGCCGGCAGGATGCCTGCACAGGATCGGTGCAGGTTTCGCGGGATTTTCTCGGATCGAGCCCGCCGATTTGCCCGACTCGCTACCCAGGGCTGGGAAAACGATGCTGGCATGGCCCCTGCTTGTTTGGTAACTTGATCTTGGCGCGCCGAGGCGTCGCATCCGTCGGCGCCGCGCCCTTCACTCCCGATCGACGAGGCATCCCCTCTCCGGGGGCTATACCGGGTGCTGCCAGAATGCCGGGGTTGCAATGCCCGTCGACCCCCCGGTCTGCGGCTATCGACCCTGACGGCAGCCCAGCAGAATCTGGGATACACGCGATAACCCGAAATATCCGGAGTTTATGCTACCACCGGCCTGCAGCAGAATCCGCGGGCCAAGAATCTGTACGAGCGAGATCAGCGATGAGCCTTCGTGCCCTTCCTCCCGCGCAGGGACTCTACGACCCTGCCCACGAGCACGACGCCTGCGGTGTCGGCTTCGTTTGCAACATCAAGAACCGAAAGAGCCACGAGATCGTTCGGCAAGGCCTGGAGATCTTGGACCGCCTTACCCATCGCGGCGCAGTAGGCGCTGATCCCAGAGCGGGTGACGGCGCAGGAATCCTGATCCAGATCCCGGACGCCTTCTTTCGATCCGTGGTGGACTTCGATCTACCACCCATCGGCGAGTACGGCGTCGGCCACGTCTTCCTGTCCAGATACGCGGACGAGCGTGGCGCGACGGAGGCGATCGTCGACCGCCGTCTGGCCGACGCCGGCCAGCGGGTCCTCGGTTGGCGCGACGTCCCAGTCGACAACAACGGCCTGGGCGAGAGCGTGCTGCCGTGCGAGCCCGTGATCCGCCAGGTGTTCGTCGCCCGAGGCGATGACTGCCCCGATCAGGACAGCTTCGAGCGCACGTTGTTCGTCATCCGCAAGAGGATGGACAACGCCATCCGCAGGGCCGGTATCGAGAAGGAAAGCTACTACGTAACCTCGCTGTCCTCGCGCACCATCACCTACAAGGGTATGCTGCTCGCAGACCAGGTCGGCAGCTTTTACCTGGATCTGCAGGACGAGCGCTTCGCGTCTGCGCTGGCCCTGGTGCATCAGCGTTTTTCCACCAATACCTTCCCGACCTGGGATCTGGCGCAACCCTTCCGCATGATCTGCCACAACGGCGAGATCAATACCCTGCGCGGTAACCTCAACTGGATGGCGGCACGGCGCCATACCATGAAGTCCGAGATCCTGGGCGAGGACCTGGACAAGATCTGGCCGCTCATCCAGGAGGGCCAATCGGACTCGGCCTGCTTCGACAACGCACTGGAGCTGCTGGTGCTGGGCGGCTACTCCCTGGCCCATGCCATGATGCTTCTGATCCCGGAGGCCTGGGCCGGCAACAAGCTGATGGACGAGGAGCGCCGCTCCTTCTACGAGTACCATGCCGCCCTCATGGAGCCCTGGGACGGGCCTGCGGCGATCGCCTTCACCGACGGGCGC
This sequence comes from uncultured Chromatiaceae bacterium, assembly GCA_964471705.1. Lineage (GTDB taxonomy): Bacteria > Pseudomonadota > Gammaproteobacteria > Chromatiales > Chromatiaceae > Thiosymbion. The sequence continues at coordinate 8,076 of CAYYHR010000096.1, read as the reverse complement.
CAGATCGGCGCCACCCTGGATCGCAACGGCCTGCGTCCGGCGCGCTATCTGGTCACCGACGACGACATGGTGATCATGGCCTCCGAGATGGGTGTGCTGGACATCCCGGAGGAGAAGATCGTCAAGAAATGGCGCCTGCAGCCCGGCAAGATGTTCCTCATCGATCTGGAACAAGGGCGCATCATCGACGATGCGGAGCTCAAGGCCCAGCTGGCCGGCTCCCAGCCCTACCGGGAATGGCTGAGCGAGACCCAAATCGCTCTGGACAAGCTGCCCACGGATGTAGCCCCCATGGCCCCGGACCGGGAGACCCTGCTCGACGCCCAGCAGGCATTCGGCTACACGCAGGAAGACATCAAGTTCCTGCTCACCCCCATGGTCCTGACCGGACAGGAGGCGGTGGGCTCCATGGGCGCGACCACACCACCGTCGGTGCTCTCGCGCCGCTCCAAGCACCTCTCGACCTATTTCAAGCAGAACTTCGCCCAGGTGACCAATCCCGCCATCGACCCCATCCGCGAAGAGCTGGTCATGTCCCTGGTCTCACTGATCGGCCCGCGACCCAACCTGCTGGGTCTCACCGAGGCCGGCAGACACATGCGCCTGGAGGTCAAGCAGCCGGTCCTTACAAATGAGGACCTGGAGCGAGTGCGCCACATCGAGGACAACACGGGCGGGGCCTTCCGTACCTACACCCTCGACGTCACCTATCCCGCCGACCAGGGTGCCGAGGGTATGGAGCCGGCGCTCAGAAAACTGTGCCAGCATGCCGAAGAGGCGGTGCTGCAGGGGCACAATATCCTGATTCTCTCGGATCGCCACATGAACCGGGATTACATTGCCATCCCGGCCCTGCTGGCGACCTCGGCCGTACACCATCATTTGATCCGCCGCGGCCTGCGCACCAGCTCGGGTCTGGTGGTCGAAACGGGTGCCGCCCTGGAGATCCACCACTTCGCGACCCTGGCCGGCTACGGCGCCGAGGCCATCAACCCCTATCTGGCCTTCGACACCATCGCCGAGATGCTGCCGCGCCTGCCCGAGGAGCTGAGCTTCGAGCAGGCCCAGGAGCGCTACATCAAGGCCGTCGGCAAGGGGCTGCTCAAGGTCATGTCCAAGATGGGCATCTCCACCTACCAATCCTACTGCGGGGCCCAGATCTTCGATGCCATAGGGCTATCCAGCCCCTTCGTGGAGACCTGGTTCACGGGAACCCATACCCGGGTAGAGGGTGTCGGCCTGGACGAGATCGCCCGTGAAGCGGTGCTCTGGCACAGCACGGGCTACGGCAATGCCCACATCTACCGCAAGCACCTGGACGTGGGCGGAGATTATGCCTACCGGCTGCGTGGCGAGGACCATGTCTGGACCCCGGAGAGCATCTCCAAGCTCCAACACGCCACCCGCGCCAACAGCGCCGAGACCTACGAGGAATACGCCCGGACGATGAACGTCCAGAGCGAGCGGCTCCTGACCTTTCGCGGGCTGATGGATTTCAAGTGGGCCGAGAGCCCCTTGCCGCTCGAAGAGATCGAGTCCGCCGCCGAAATCGTCAAGCGTTTCGCCACCGGGGCCATGTCCTTCGGCAGCATCTCATACGAGGCCCACTCGACCCTGGCTAAGGCGATGAACCGCATCGGCGGCAAGTCCAACACTGGGGAAGGCGGCGAGGAGCCGGAGCGCTTCAACCCGCTCCCCGACGGTTCCGCCAATCCCGAGCGCTCCGCGATCAAGCAAGTGGCCTCGGGCCGCTTCGGAGTGACCATCGAGTACCTGGTCAACTCCGACGACATCCAGATCAAGGTCGCCCAAGGCGCCAAGCCCGGCGAGGGAGGGCAGCTACCCGGCCACAAGGTCAACAAGCAGATCGCACGGGTGCGCCACTCCACCCCAGGCGTGGGCCTCATCTCGCCGCCGCCGCACCACGACATCTACTCCATCGAGGACTTGGCCCAGCTCATCCATGACCTCAAGAACGCCAACCCCAAGGCACGCATCTCGGTCAAGCTGGTCTCAGAGGTCGGGGTCGGGACCGTGGCCGCCGGGGTCTCCAAGGCCCATGCGGACCATGTGACCATCGCCGGCTACGACGGTGGGACGGGGGCCAGCCCCCTCACCTCCATCAAGCACGCCGGCTCCCCTTGGGAGATCGGCTTGGCGGAGACCCACCAGACCCTGGTGCTGAACAGGCTGCGCGGACGCATCGCGGTGCAGGCCGACGGCGGCATGCGCACCGGGCGAGACGTGGCGATTGCCCTGCTCCTGGGCGCCGACGAGATCGGCTTTGCAACCGCGCCCCTGATCGTCTCCGGCTGCATCATGATGCGCAAATGCCACCTCAACACCTGCCCGGTGGGGGTGGCGACCCAGGACCCGGAGCTGCGCAAGAAATTCACGGGGCAGCCCGAGCACGTGGTCAATTTCTTCTTCTTCGTAGCCGAAGAGCTGAGAAGGATCATGGCCAGAATGGGCTTTCGCACGGTCAACGAGATGATCGGCCAGATGGATCGCCTGGAAATGCACCGCGCGATCGAACATTGGAAGGCCGGTGGTCTGGACTTCACCAAGCTCCTGGCGAAACCCCAGGTACCCGACGGCGTTGCCCTCTACAACTGCGAGGTGCAGGACCACGGCCTGGACAAGGCCCTGGACCTGGAGCTGATCCGCCAGGCCGCGCCTGCGTTGGAGCGTGGCGAGCCTGTACGTATCGAGACGCCTATCAAGAACTACAATCGCACCTTCGGGACCATGCTCTCGAGCCGGGTGGCCGAGCGCTACGGCCTGTCGGGACTCCCGGACGACACCATCTACATCAAGGCCACGGGAACTGGTGGCCAGTCCTTTGGCGCATGGGTGGCCAAGGGCGTAACCATCGAGCTGGAGGGCGAGGCCAACGACTACGTCGGCAAGGGACTCTCCGGCGGTCGGCTGATCGTCTACCCGCCGCGACACTCGGGCATGGCTAATCGGGCGGAAGAAAACATCATCGTCGGCAATACCGTGCTCTACGGAGCCGTGAGTGGTGAGTGCTACTTCCGCGGCGTTGCCGGCGAGCGTTTCTGTGTCCGAAACTCCGGGGCCAATGCCGTCGTCGAGGGCGTGGGCGACCACGGGTGCGAGTACATGACCGGCGGCGTCATGGTCTGTCTCGGCCCTACGGGGCGCAATTTCGCGGCCGGTATGTCCGGCGGCATCGCTTACGTCCTCGACGAGATGGGCGGTTTCGCCGATCGCTGCAATATGGCCATGGTCGCACTCGAGCCCATCCCCGCCGAGGACGATGCCCTGGAGGCCCTGGACCATCAAGGCGGCGACTTGGAGACCATGGGCCTGGTGGACGTCAGCCACGACATGAGCCGCTTCGATGCCATCCGCCTGCGACAGCTCATCGGGAATCATCTCCACTACACCGGGAGCCCTGTGGCCAAGCGGATCCTGGACGACTGGGACGCCTTCCTGCCCAAGTTCGTCAAGGTCATGCCGGTAGACTATCGCCGGGCACTCGGTGAGATGCAAGCGCGTCATCGCCGTCCGCCACAGTTATCCCCTCAGTCGAAGGGGCAGCCGTCAAAGGGGGTCATCGAGCATGGGTAAGCCCACCGGTTTCATGGAGTACGTGCGTTTGGACCGGGGTTACCAACCCGCCTCGGACCGCGTCGTCCATTATCAGGAGTTCGTCGTTCCGCTCTCGGACGCGGACCTGAGCGTGCAGGGCGCCCGCTGTATGGACTGCGGTATCCCCTTTTGCCACCGGGGCTGTCCGGTCGACAACATCATCCCGGACTGGAACGACCTGGTCTATCGCTCCGACTGGCAAGCGGCCGCGGAGGTTCTGCACTCCACCAACAACTTCCCGGAGTTCACGGGTCGCATCTGCCCCGCGCCCTGCGAGGCCGCCTGCACCCTGAACCTGCACGATGCCCCGGTCACCATCAAGACCATCGAGTGCGCCATCATCGACAAGGCATGGGAGCAAGGCTGGATCCAGCCCCACATCGCCCGTCACAAAACCCGACGGCGCGTCGCCGTCGTTGGCTCCGGTCCCGCGGGTCTGGCGGCGGCCCAGCAGCTCGCCCGGGCCGGTCACTTGGTCAAGCTCTTCGAGCGCCAGGACAAGATCGGCGGGCTGCTGCGCTACGGCATCCCCGACTTCAAGCTCAGCAAGCGGCTCATCGACCGCAGGATGGCGCAGATGCGCGCCGAGGGCGTGGAGTTCCACACCAATGTCCATATCGGCATCGACATCCCCGCCAAGCACCTGGCCGAAAGCTACGACGCCGTCGTTCTCAGCGGCGGCTCGGAGCAGCCGAGAGACCTGCCGATACCCGGACGCGAGCTCGAGGGCGTGCACTTCGCGATGGACTTCCTGCGTGCCAACAGCAAGCGGGTCCAGGGCGTGCCCGTCCCCGACGAGAACTTCGTCAGCGCTGAGGGCAAGCAGGTGGTCGTCATCGGCGGCGGCGACACCGGCTCTGACTGTATTGGCACCTCCACCCGCCACGGGGCCAAGTCCGTCACCCAGATCGAAATCCTGCCCATGCCCCCCGAAAAGGAGGACAAGGGCCTGACCTGGCCGAACTGGCCCAACAAGCTGCGCACCTCCAGCTCCCAGGAAGAAGGCTGCACGCGCATGTGGTCGATCGCAACCAAGGAATTCATCGGCGACGGGGAAGGCAACCTCAAGGCATTGCGATGCATCAAGGTCGAGTGGGTCAAGGACGATGCGGGCCGCTGGCAGATGTCCGAGATCGAAGGCTCCGAATTCTCCCTGGAGGCCGACCTGGCCCTCTTGGCCATGGGCTTCCTGCACCCGGTCCACGAGGGCATGCTCCAAGAGCTCGGCGTCGAGCTGGACCCGCGCGGCAACGTGGCAGGAAGCACTGAAGGCCCCAAAGCCTACCACACCTCCATCCCGGGCGTATTCGCCGCCGGCGACATGCGCCGCGGCCAATCCCTGGTGGTCTGGGCCATCCGCGAAGGCCGCCAGTGTGCCCGCGCTGTGGACGAGTGGCTCATGGGGAGGTCGGACCTGCCGCGGTGAGCGGCTTGTTTCTGATTCTACCGCCACCTAGAGACCCTGGAGGAATACGTGCTCGTCTCCCAGGATTTTCGCTTGGTGGAAATCTTTCGGCGCAGCGATGACTGACAGGCAACCCTTTACCGGGAGGACGACCTGGTGACCTTCCAATCCGTTGGGATCGAGGTCGGCATGGATCAGATCCACCGCCGGACGGATCGATAGCTGTCGGTTTCCCGTCGAGACTTGATTTCGATGCCTCTCACGGAAGCACGGAGAAAGACAAGGAAGCCGGAGCAGGTTAGGCTGAAGTAAGGAAGGGTTGAGTTGAGGCAATCGGTTGCGATTGGATGGCCCGACAATCAAGCGGATTTCGAGCAATCTTTGTTGGGCCTCGTACCTCGGCCCACCCTGCCTGTTTCTGGTGCTCTACGCCCTCGATGTGGCACACCTCGTAGCCCGGATGGAGCCACGGCGGAATAAGGGGCTTGTGCTCACCTGTGCGCCTCCCCGTCATCGGAAGTGCGTATGCGCGGGAACAACCCTAATCGCAAACCCACCCCCGGACGAGGTCCGGGCCCGGGATCCCTCCGCTGTGGACTACCTCCCCGTTCACCACCACGCCCGGCGTGCTCATCACGCCGAAGGACATGATCTCGGCGATATCTGTCACCTTCTCAAGCTCGATCTCGGCACCGGCCTCCCTCGCGGCCTGCGCAATCGCATTGGCCGTGATCTCACAGTTCCGGCAACCACTGCCGAGCACCTTGATGTTCTTCATTTCTCTTTCAGGATCCCCTCACACGATCAGGTTGAAGCCCCACCCCACCAGGGTGAAGGCGACGGCGAGCACGGCGGCGAACAGGGCCAAGGCTTGCCACCGGATGACCTTGCGCAGGATCAGCATCTCCGGCAGGGAGAGCGCCGCAACGCTCATCATCAGGGCCAGGGTGGTCCCCACGGCCACGCCCTTGGCGAGCATGGCCTCCGCGACCGGGATGATGCCCGTGGCATTCGCGTAGAGCGGAACGCCGAGTAGCACGGCGCCGGGCACGGTATACCAGGCACCGCCGCCCAGGTGATCCGCTACCCAGCTCGCGGGAACGAACCCGTGAAACAGGGCGCCGACCCCGATACCGAGCAGCACCCACTTCCAGATGCGCCCGACGATCTCTCGCACCTCCGCAACCGCATAGCGGTGTCGGGCCCGCAGGGAATTATCACTCTCGACCTTGGCGACCTGTCCCATGCGAATCTTCCACACGTAGTCCTCCACCCAGCGCTCCGGACGGAAGGTCTGCATGGCAATGCCGCCGATCCAGGCGACGACCAGGCCCGCTGCGACGTAGAGGGCGGCCAGCTCCCAGCCCAGAACGCCCACCAGAATAACGGCCGCCACCTCGTTGATCATGGGGCTGGCGATCAGAAAGGAGAAGGTAACCCCGAGCGGGATGCCGGCCTCCACGAAGCCGATGAAGAGCGGCACCGAAGAGCAGGAGCAAAAGGGCGTGACGGCACCGAGCGTTACCGCCATCCCCCGCGCCTGCCAGTCCGGGCGGCCGCGAACAAACTCACGGACCCGCTCCGGAGAGAGCATCGCCCGCAACAGGCCCATGGCATAGATGACGACGACCAAGAGGGCGAAGATCTTGGTCACGTCCATCAAAAAGAACTGGACCGCCGCGCCCAGACGGGAGTGCGGATCCAGCCCGAGGAGCTGGAAGGCCGTCAGGTCGGCGAACGACTCAAACACGGAGGGAGGACGCCCGGCCCTGCTCGTACCAGCCCTTGGTGCGATTCACGACCCGTACCACCAGCAGCATCACCGGCACCTCGATCAGCACCCCGACCACGGTAGCCAGAGCGGCCCCGGACTCGAAGCCGAAGAGCGAAATGGCGGCGGCGACCGCCAGCTCGAAGAAGTTGGAAGCCCCGATGAGCGCCGACGGACAGGCGACCTTGTGCTGCTCGCCGACAATGCGGTTGAGCCAATAGGCCAGGGCCGAGTTGAAGAAGACCTGGATCAGGATGGGCACGGCCAGTAGCAGGATGATCAGCGGCTGCTCCAGGATGGCCTTGCCCTGAAAGGCGAAGAGCAGGACCAAGGTCGCCAGCAATGCCAGGATGGACGCGTGCCCGAGGGTATCGAGGGCGGCGTCGAAGCGTTCCTGGCCCCGCCTCAGCAGCCAGCTGCGCCAAAGCTGGGCGATGATCACCGGGATGACGATATAGAGCACCACCGAGGTCAACAAAGTCGCCCAGGGCACGACGATGGACGAAAGCCCGAGCAGCAGCCCAACGATGGGCGCGAACGCGAAGACCATGATGGTGTCGTTGAGCGCGACCTGGCTCAGGGTGAAATAGGGATCGCCGCCCGTGAGCCGGCTCCAGACGAAGACCATGGCGGTACATGGCGCGGCGGCCAGCAGGATTAGTCCCGCCACATAGCTGTCGAGCTGGTCAGCCGGGAGCCAGGGCGCGAAGAGCCCGCGGATGAGGAGCCAGGCGAGCAGGGCCATGGAGAAGGGCTTGACCGCCCAGTTGACGAAGAGGGTGACGCCGATCCCCTTCCAGTGCTCTTTTACCTGGTGCAGGGCGCCGAAATCGACCTTCATCAACATGGGGATGATCATCACCCAGATAAGCAGGCCGACGGGGATGTTGACCTCGGCGACCTCCAGCCGTCCCAAATACTGGAAGGGAGCCGGAATCCACTGGCCGAGCGCGATGCCGGCCAGGATGCAGAGCCCCACCCACAGGGTCAGCCAGCGCTCGAAGAGGCTCATGGGCGCGCCGGCAGCCTGCTTGATCGAGACCTCACACTGCGCGGACATGGGCTAGCCCTCCGCTGGCCGATCGAGACCCAGGGCCTCGACCACAGCCGGCACCAGTCGGGCACGGATGTCGTCGCGGACCTGGATGAAGGACGCCAACGGCTCCCCGTGCGGGTCGTGAAAAGGCAGGTGAATCTGCGGCACCGGACGAGGAAAAATCGGACAGCTCTCCTTGGCGTTGTCGCACACGGTCACCACCAGATCGATCGGCTCGTCCATGAAGAC
>CAYYHR010000095.1:0-12259 GCA_964471705.1 uncultured Chromatiaceae bacterium | reverse complement strand
GCGGTGCGCCGCGGCAACAGATGCCTGCTCTTTCGCGGTCAACTGCCGTTCCCAGGATCCACGACAGTCCCAACACAACGGATTGGGCTTCCTTTCGACTAGGCCACCCGCAGACAGTCGCAAAGCGCTTGGTCGAGCCGGATCAGCAGACGTCGCCGTGTCTCGGTGTCGTCCGCCGCCTCGTTCAGTTGCGGGTGGGGAAGATCCAGCGTGATCCGGTGCCATCCCTGCACCGTTTCACACTCGATCGCCAGCTGCCAGCCTTCGGGGCCGGGATGGACCTGGAATCCGAAGGCGGGTAGCCCCAATGCGTCCAGCACTTCGCGCAGCGTCTCGCGGGCTGCGGCCAGCTCGGTCGTGGAGATCGTCATCGGCATGGTCGCTCTCCGCGAAACGACGGCTTAGCCGTCGTGAGAAATTCGATAGACCCTGCCGCCCTTGTCATCCGACACCAGCGAGCCGTCCGGCATCACCAACAGATCCACCGGGTGTCCGTGGGCTACCCCGTCTCGCAGCCAACTTTCGGCGAATACCTCGTTGCCAGCGAGCGCGCCCCGTGCACACGGCGGCGAAGACGATTGTGAGACCCTGGGGCACCGCCAGCGACCGGAGCGCGTCCTGTGTGGACGCCGCGGTCGGAAGTATCGGTTGGAAGTAGCCGTGGAACAGAAAGGCGCCTGCAGCGACCAGACCGGTAATCACGGCGTCCAAGGTAGCAATGGTCCAACCTATCGCGGTGCGACCTGGTGTCATCTGTCAGATCTCGGTCATTAAGCTGTGACGCTTTATCCCATAGACCAACTTGTCGCGCGACAGTGCCCCTCGTACGCGTGGGCGCTACCGGCCGGTCCTGGATTTGCATTCGAGAGCCACCTTTAGTGACATTTCAGGGCCCGAATTCGGCCCAACACCGGCTCCTCTGAACAAGGCCTATTGACGATTAGGTCCCCCCGTCTCTCCCGGCTGATTGCGGTCTGACGTGTCGGAGGATGGACTGGGCGATCCGCTAAGGAAACGCCGAGTGGCTCAGCGTTTCATGGGGGGGAGGAAGCCCTGCCAGTTTCGACACGTGAAAAGTGTTGAAAATGAAGGCATTCGGAAATCACCTTAAGCGCTGGTAAAAGAGAGCCGCTCGTCGGGCCATACCATCGGCGGTTATTCGGCGTAACCGATGCCGAAGCCCCGACCACCACGCGCGAAGTAGTACGTGCGTCCCCTGGGCACGACCACCACCCCGTCCGGGCTTACGCTGTATCTTCGCCTGTCTTCTTCGATATCGAATCCTATGCGGGCATTCTTCTCGATCAGATTGTGGCGGTCGATGATGGCATGGCGCAGGCGCGAGCCGCTCCGCACGCGCACATAGTCCATGATGATGCAGTCCTCGATGTCCGCGCTTTCCTCGATGACCGCCTCCCGGCGCACGATGGAGTTTCGAACGTGGGCGTGTTGGATCAGGGTGGCTGCGCCGAGCAGGGAGTTGTCGATCTCGCTACCGACGACGCGGGCAACCGGCCCCTGGTAGTTGCTGGAAAACACCGGCCACCGAGGATTGAAGAGGTCGAAACGCGGCTCCAGGCCGAGCACGTCACGGTGTGCCTCGAAGTAGGCGTCGATCGTGCCCACGTCGCGCCAGTAGCCAAGCTCCTCATAGGGCTTGATCCCCGGGATCTTGTTGCTCGTAAAGTCGTAGGCGAAGATGCGGTTGGTAGCGAGCATCCGCGGCAGCACGTGATCCCCGAAGTCCGTGCCACCGCGGTCGTGGGCCGCTCGCAGCGTCCGCACCAGACAGTCGGTGCTGAAGATGTGGTTACCCATCGAGGCATAGGCCCGGCTCGGATCGTTCGGCATGGGAGCCGCGTGCTCGGGCTTTTCCCGAAACTCGCGGATGCGCCCGTCCGGATCAGCGGCGATGATCCCGAAGCTTGTCGATTGCTCGATCGGAACGGGCAGAGCCGCGACCGTGACATCCGCCTCCCTCTCCAGGTGGAAGGCAACCATCTGGGTGACGTCCATGCGGTAGATATGATCGGCCCCGAACACCAGGACCAGCTCCGGATGCTGATGCTCGATCAGGTCGAGGTTCTGATGGACGGCATCCGCCGTGCCCTCGAACCAGTCGTGACCTCGAAGCATCTGTGGTGGGACCACGGTGACGAAATGGCTCGGGAACAGGGGCGAAATGGTCCAGGCCTTGCGGATATGCTCGATGAGCGACTGGGACTTGTATTGAACGAGCAGATAGATGGTGTGAATCCCGGAGTTTACCAGGTTGCTGAGCACGAAATCCACGATTCGGTTGCGGGCGCCAAAGGGCACCGCCGGCTTGGAGCGTTTCTCGGTCAACGGATGCAGCCGCGACCCCTGGCCGCCGGCCATCACCATTGCCATCACAGTGTTCGCATAGTGGAAACGACGTTTGGGTTTCGGCATTGGGATCTGATCCAGCAAGACGCGGAATCTGACCGGTGCCGGCAGCCGCGATCAGAACGTGAGCGCGGGCCGGCCCAGTGTTTCCAGTATCTTGTCGATAAAGGACGGTAGATCGCCCGGCTGGCGCGATGTTATGAAGTTGCCGTCGGTTACGACCTCCTCGTCGACGTAGTTCGCGCCGGCCGCCCTCAGCTCTTCTCCGACCGACTTGTAGCTGGTCAGTCGGCGCCCCTTCACCAAGCCGGCGGAGATCAGGATCTGGGGGCCGTGGCAGATGGCGGCAATGGGCTTGCCGCTGGCGGCGAATGACCGGGCCAGATCGAGAACCGCCTCGGACTCCCGTAGACGGGCAGGGGCCTTGCCGCCCGGCAGGAGCAGCATATCGTAGTCGCCGGGGTCGGCATCGGTTACCGAGAGATTCGCCTGCACCTCGGCACCCTTCTTGCCACTGATGGTACCGGTCGCCAGGGAAGCGATGTCGACGTCGACTTCCGCTTGCTCGAGGGCAGCGACCGGCTCGGTCAGCTCGCTGTCTTCGAATCCGTCCGCACTGATGACGAGCACGCGCACAGGTAGCTCCTGGTTAACGATAGATGGTGAGTCGAGGCGCCGCCAGGGCGTCCTGCAACCGCTTGCCATTGGGTTAGCAAGAAGCGTGCTCGTCGGCGCACAACGCGGCGAGGCGGTAGCCTCTTCTCGCTTGTCTCGCCGCGCCTATTCGGTGATTGCCTGCAGCACCTCTCCGGATGCCCGGTGCTCGACGGTCGAGATGTCGTCGAGGGACAGGACACCCACCACCTGCTCGTTCCCGCCGAGTAGGAACAGGCATCGATCTCCCCAATTGCGATTCATGTCCCGGAGCGAAAGATGGGGGTTGCACCGCCGAGCAAGAGCTCGGCGGCCTCGAGAGCGTTTCGGAAAGCGTCGGGTGGGAATGTGACTACCCAGTGCCAGGTCCTCTGCCAGGGCCTCCATCTCGATGGTGAGCACTCCCTCCGCCACAAGGTCTTCCGCGCCGCGGCCCACGGTGCCAATGCCCAGGATCTGCCCGGACTCGGGCTCCAGCACCAGCTTGGTGAGACCCTGGGGTGCGTCCATGGTCGGCGTCCGGTCCAATGTCCGCCAGGGAAGCTGGTCACATGGACCTCGCGGCCATCCCGATCCGATGAGGCATGACAGGCGCGCCGAGCACGTCCGCGGATGGTGGATACGCCCCGGTAGTGGGTTCTATGCACCGGGTGACACCGGCAGCGCATCTTGCGCGAGTAGAGCCGTCTTGGTCTGAATTCTGCCTGTCTTTAGCAGAGGAGCCTATACGTCTCCTGGGGGATCGCAACGCGAGCTCAAACGAAGTCGCATATCCGAGAACCATGGCGAGGTGCTCATTCGTGCAAATCCGTAATACGAAAAGCAGTTGGGGGGCGGTAACACAGGTGCTGCACTGGCTCGTGGTGCTCGCGGTGCTTTGCCAGCTGACCCTGGGCTTTGTGCTTGGCAGCTTGTCATCCGATGCACCACTTTGGGTCCGGCTCTTCCCGTTTCATACGACACTCGGTCTGAGCATATTTTTGGTGATGGCTCTCCGTCTGCTTTGGCGGCTCGCCAATCCGGTGCCTGGTCTCCCGGACACCCTGGCGCCTTGGCAGAAGAGGTTGGCGCGGGCAACTCACTGGTTGTTCTACATCCTGCTCATCGGGTTGCCCATCAGCGGCTATCTCCTCGTGAGCGCCCACGGAAGTCCGGTCCCCTTTTTCGGGGCGCAGCTTCCGGCGGTGATCCAAAAGAGCGAGGTATTGCAGAGCCGCATCTCGATGCTACACGAGACCGGCGCCTTCGTTCTCATCACCCTGATAGTGCTCCATGTGGCGGCGGCCTTGCGCCACGCCCTGGTGCTGAAGGACGGAGTGCTGCGCAGGATGATGCCGTTCGTGTCCTCTTGATCGAATGTCGCTGTGCGCAGATGACCCGCCCGAAAGAGCGAGAGCCGGTCGAGGGGATCGCCGGCCGTAAGGTGCAGGAACGACCCGATGCGAGAGTTGTGCTTCGCTATGCGTTGCTGCAAGTGCCCGGCTGGATCCTCGCCGCTGCGGTTCTGATCGGCATCAAGGCCTGGCTCGAGGTTCCGACCTGGGCGCTCTGGGCCATGGGGATCGCCTGGGTGGGGAAGGACCTCGTGCTCTTTCCGCTGACGTGGCGTGCTTACATGGATCAAGGGGGGCTCGGAATCCGTGATCCCGTGGGGCGTGTCGGCATCTGCACCGAGCGAGTGGCACCGAGCGGGAGCGTCCGGGTACAGGGTGAGATCTGGGCAGCGATCTCCGAGGATCAGCACGCGCGGCTCGAAGCCGGATCGGTCGTTCGCATCACCGGCAGGGACGGCCTGGTCCTTCGTGTTCGGGCCGATAATCAGGTATCCGGCGAGCGCGGGTGATTCCAACCGGCTCCGACGCAGGAGACCCAACGATCAAGCGATTGCCTAGGCTGTTTCTTCGGCCTTGGTTACTCGGCTCGACCTGCGACGGGCTCGTTCCCGATCTCACCGATCGGACCCGAGGCGACGCCGGCCAATGCGTTGGCCAGATGTGGTGCGGGCGAGGACCAGGAGGTCGGCATTCGTCCTGCGCACTCTTCTTGCACAGACCGTAACCGACTGGTTGCACCTGGCCGGAAGCGGAAGCCTGGTGAAGCAGAATTTCCTGCGAGAAGCAGTCGGCGAGCCGCCCCGAGACCGAAGCCGGCGTCGAGACTCGGGCAAGAACGACCACCAACGCCGAGCGGTGCAAGGCACTGACCCGCAATAGCCCCCGAAGGAGGAAAAAGTGAGCCAGGAAATTCGCTTGGAGACCGGTGCCGGTCGGGAAGGATCGGGAATGCGCGGCCTGCGACTGGGCCGGATCGGCGGCATCAGCATCACACTCGACTGGAGCCTGTTGATCATCTTCGCCCTCATCACATTGATTCTGAGTGCCGGGGTCTTTCCGTCCTGGCATCCGCAATGGGGGAACGGCACCATCTTGGCGACGGCGGCTGCGTCGTCGGTGCTTTTTCTCGCCTCGGTGCTGGCCCATGAGCTCTCTCACGCCTTGGTCGGCCGCCGCCTGGGGTTACGAATCGAGCAGATCACCCTATTCGTGTTCGGCGGAATGGCCCACCTCGAAGAGGAGCCGCGGACCTGGCGCTCAGAGCTGGGCATGGCCATCGTCGGCCCGCTCACCAGCCTGGTGTTGGGATTCGCCTTCCTCTATCTGGCCAGGATCGTCACTGGCCCGATCGAGATCGATCCGGAGCAACCGGTGAAGATGCTTTCGACGCTCAGTCCGTTGGCCACCGTTCTTTTCTGGCTGGGTCCGGTCAACATACTTCTCGGGCTGTTCAACATGGTGCCGGGATTTCCCTTGGACGGGGGTCGCGTTCTGCGGGCAGCTCTTTGGTGGATGACCGGGGATCTCGTACGGGCTACGCGCTGGGCGGCGGCTTTCGGTCAGGGCTTTGCCTGGCTCCTGATCGCATCCGGATTTGCGATGATCCTGGGCGTTCGAGTGCCTGTCTTCGGCGCTGGGCCGGTGGGCGGTCTCTGGATCGCCCTGATCGGCTGGTTCCTCAACAATGCGGCGATGATGAGCTACCGGCGGGTGATGCTGCAGCAACGCCTGGGCAACCTTCCGGTGACCCGAGTCATGCATCGCGACCCAGCGCACATGACAACCGACCTGAACATCCAGGACTTCGTAGATAACTACCTGTTGGGCAGTAGCCAGCGGGTCTTTCCCGTCATCGATGAGGGCCGACTGCGTGGATTGGTGTGTCTCGCCGACGTGCGCAGCATCGATCGGGAACGACGTGCCGGGATGCGTGTGGGCGAGGTCATGATCCCACTCGAGAGGCTGCAAACGCTGTCGCCCACGGACCAGGCGAGTGAGGCGCTGGACCGTTTGACGCAGTACTCGGTCAACCAGTTACCGGTCGTAGAGGAGGGCCGCTTGTTGGGGATGGTCACTCGGGAGGATGTGCTCAAGTGGTTGTCCCTGAGCCGCGGCTCCGCGAATCGAGGAGAGTCGTCCGGCGGCGGCTGATCAGCACCGGGCGGCAGCAGGCCATCGTCGCAAACGAGGACTGGCTGAGGTCGATCGCGAGGGCCGGAAACCGCCTACCGGGAATCGATGTGCGCCATTTCACCTGGGTGAACAAGGGTAAGGCGCTGGCTTGGTTTAACGACCAATCGGTCGAGCGAGCGTCGGACCGGGGAAACTTCAGGGGCTAACGATCATGGGGCGAGTCGAGCCACCCCGCAGCATGAAAGGTCGCCTCGCCCCTGATCGTACCCTCACCCCAACCCTCTCCCAGGAAGGGAGAGGGGGCAAATGCGCTTCGCGAATTTCCTCGTAAGGTCTATCCGCCATTCGCCCGCACGACGTTGATAAAGCTACCTGCCAGCACCGCCTCTACCTGGCGCGCGCTCGGGTCCCGCCAGAGTGAAATGCAAGTTCTTGCCGAGGTTCTCGACCTACAGCGTGCGCCCCGTACGCGGGGCTTTGCGGACGTCGGTGAGCAGCAGTCGGTCTCCGGACTCGATTTTGCGGCGGTCCTCCGGATCGGCGAAGCACAGGGGCAGGATGCCGAAGGTGGCCAGGTTCTGCCATTGGATCCGGGCGAAGCCCACAGCCAGCACCAGACGGATATCCAGGTACCGAGGCACGAGTGCCGCGTGCTCTCGGCTCGATCCCTATCCGCAATTGGTGCCCGCAACGATGGCGGAGCCCTCGGCGCGATAGGTCATGGCGCGCTCATCGGCGTTCGGGTCGAGGCGGCTGAACAGGTAGCGGCTGATCTCCGGGATGTTGCTGCGCAATGGCAGGGCTTGGGCGCCGGCGGAAAGGATCTCCTCGGTGGATAGATCGTCGCCGGCCGCGAGCAGCACCCTGGGCTCGAGTCGGTCCGGCAGGGGGTCGAGGTCCGGCAAGGGTTGGATGTTGCGGTCCCGCACCAGCTCGATCCGGATTCCGTCTGCGGGGGGCTCCAGGAGAATCTCGGCGTTGAGCACCCGCTCCTTGGACTCTTGCACTCGCGGACAGGGGATGGCGAGATCCCTCCTTTGCGGATTTCTTGGTTGTCATCTTCTGTCAGCCTCCGTCGGTCTTGCCGCTCGACATGGAAGCAGCAAGTTCTGTTCCCCGGAGCTCGATAAAGAAACGATTGGGGGAGCGCGAGAACCTGATCATGCTCACCCCTTGGTGATATCCCCCCGATCACCGGTGGATTTCCAGCGGAAGGCTATGCGCGGGAGTGCAGTCGACGATACCGGAAGCGGATCCTCGCATGCATTCCTGTTGGCCCGGGTCTGGCCGGTTGTTGCCCGAGTCCTTTCGCAAATACTCCGAACGCAGCGACTTCTTGGTGCTGGCGCTGCCCGCGAGGGTGTCCCGGTCGCCGCCGACGTGGCACGGGAGCTCGCACGGCGAAAGCGCCCCTATCGCGGTGAGCGCCCGCCGCCGGACCTGCGCGGGCGAGTTGTCGATCTGGCGGACGATGGACTGGCATTTCGAGCGGAGCCGCGCAGACGACTGCTGTCCCCCACAAAAGAAACCCAGGATTAGCCGTGGGCTTGCGGGGCTTGGGATTGCCCTGGACGGAGGCAGTCGACCGGAAGAATCATGCGCACCAGAGCGCCGCCGCTTGCCGATTTGCCGAGCACGAGTCGACCTTCCAGGCTGCCAACGAAGCGCTCGACGGTGCACAGCCCGACGGCAGGTGTGGCCGCGGCGTAGACCTGGAGTCCTCTCTGGACCAGTTGGGGCGGCAGGCCCGGTCCGTTGTCCGCCACCTCGACCTCGACATGAGTGTTTTCTCGGCGGCAAGCCAAGTGGACTTGAGCATCGCCTTGCCCAGTAACGGCGTCCGCCGCATTGCGCAAGAGCTCGTACAGGCTACGGCACAGGCCTCGCTCGGGAAGCCGGCAGTAAAGACCCGGCTCGACCTGAACACGAAACACCAGGTCGTCGTCGGTCTGGTACTGCAGCAGGTTGACCAACGAGGCGGCGAGATCCTCCAGGTTCACGGAAATTGGGGGCTCGTCGGGGCTTGCGGCCGCATCGACGGATTCCGAAAGGAAGGAGGCCAACCTTTCCACCTGGCTGTTGATCAACTGCAGACGTTCTCGCTTTTCGGGATCCTCAGTTTCCAAGAGAAGGTTGCCGCAGACGGCTTGTATGGTCGCCAGCGGGTTGCGGATATCGTGTGCCAGGCGCAGGGTTTTCTCCTTCACGGCCGCCGCCTGTTGCCAGTCGGCCAGGTCCGAGCGCTGGCTCAAAAGTGCTCTTACCTCAGTGCGAATGGATTCGAGCAAGGCGTAATCGTGTGCTAGAGCCGATTTGTTCAATTCGGGTACGTTCATGTTACTGCCGCCCGCCTGTGCGATTTCTGGCAAAAAAAGTACGGGAAGGAGCGACTTTGCCTAGGTGGCAGTATAGACTCATCGAACATCCCGTACGGACTCCTCCTCATTTGTTTGCCCTCCGTTCTTTGGTGCGTAAGCTCGGCTGCTCACGTGTATCTGCCCTCCGGGTGGGTTTCGACCTGCGATACGGGCCATGATGGCTCATGTGCGCCAGCTCCCAATCTCTTTTTCGTGCCTCCGGCCCCCGGACATTCGTGGGTTCTGCCGGCGCTGGTTCGACCTGCTTTACTGTCGTTCGGTTTGCTTGGCAATCGTGAGTACTGGGCTCCTCTGTGTTGCCGTGTAGACCCTCTCTCTGCCGTTGGGCTCGGCGCCTCGGCAGGTCACCGGATCGGCTCCGCAATCGGTAGCGTTTCGCAGCATGGCGCAGGCGATGCGCGCGGTCTTGTCGGCCAACGCCGCGGCGGCCATATGGTTGCTTGCCACCGGAGCGGTGACCCACTGGCTCAACCGAGCCCTCTTCTGTGAGCCGTTCTAATACCGACCTGGCCCCATGAATCAGCAAGTTTCGCAGGTAGCTATCACCGCGCTTGCTGCTTCCAGGGAACCGATCCTCGAACCCGGAGCTGTGCTGTCGGGATGTCGGCCCCACCGCGGCGGACATCTGGCGACCGTTGGCGAGCTGCGCCCCGTCGCGGACCCCACGTCGGTAGGCATTACCACCACCACGGGTGCTAACCACCGGATGTAAAACCGGCGAGATCGCGGCTCCCATGGGATACGCGCGGGACGGCGCCGACCCGCAATCAGGTTTTCGCGCCAACAGCCGGCACGACTTTTGCTGCTTTTTGTGTCTTTTCCAAATCTCTTGCGGGAAGGCCCGGGAGATCCAACAAGATGAGCTTGGAACTGTTCGGTCATGACCTCGACCTGTCGTTTCTTCGCGAGATGCTCATCGCCTATGTGCTGGCGCTGCCGAGCGCCTTCGATCGGGAGCGCACCAACCGCAGCGCCGGTCTGCGCACCTTTCCCATCGTCAGCCTGGCCAGTTGCAGTTATCTCCTGGTTGCCTGTGACACGTTCGGCGACGACCCGCAGAGCGTCGCCCGCGTGCTTTACGGCTTGATGACCGGTATCGGCTTCATTGGCGGCGGGGCCATCATCAAGCAAGGCGGCGCGGCCCACGGTACCGCCACCGCCGCGAGCATCTGGGGCACCGGCGCCATCGGCGCCAGCGTAGCCTTCCACTACTACGGCATTGCCCTGGCGATCAGCGTCATGACCTTCCTGACGTTGGTCGTGTTCAGACCGATCAAGACCATCCTCAGAGATGGACGCAAGCCAAGGCCGAAGGTTCGGGACGACAACGGTAATTCCTGATCGAGCTCGGTGTGCAAAGAACCGTTATCAGCGGAACGTCCGCGGACGAAACCACCGCTGCGGACAAGTATTCCAGGTCCGGTACCGTTCCCCGGAGCATGATGAGGAAAGCGAAAAAGTCGAGCTCGACGAGCACGGCAAACCTGACGGCAGGCGACCAACTCCGTCTCGCGCTCGACCGTTATGCCCACATCTTCCAGCGCCTTCGCGAGCAGACGCTCCGTCTCCGCCTGTGACAATACGAACATGATGGAAGATTTCTGTTCCATTCAGTCATCGCGCCGCTCCACCAAGATCAGGAGTTGCAGTAGAGCAACAACCTGGTGCGGGTCCGTCAGCCGGAAAGCGGCGGCGCTCGGTTGCGGGGTGTTTGCCACCAGGATGCCGAGACCGAGCCCCTGCAGGGCGCGGAAGGCGTCCTCGTCGGTCAGGTCGTCGCCGATATAGATCGGCAGCACATCCGGGGCGTCTAGCCCCAGCTCGGTGAGGAGCCAGCGAATCGCCCGACCCTTGTCCCACTCGATGTCCGGGCACAGCTCGAAGACCTTCTTACCGCCCGTCCTGCGCAGTTTGGCGAAGCCTTTCTGCACCAGCGCGACGGCGGACTCCACTTGCACCAGGTCCTCGTCGGCCACCTGGCGGTAATGTACGGCGATGGCAAAGCGCTTGCGCTCGAGGTGCGCCTTGGGTACGGGACGCAGGAGCTTGATTAGCTCCGCTTCGGCTTCGTCCAACTCGCCCATTGCGTCGATACCCTCGGCAAGCTCCAGGCTCAGGTCGGGTCCCTCGACGGCGAGCCCGTGACAGCCGGCGTAGATGATCTCGGGAATCCCCACCAGCTGGCGCACGTCCACCAGGTCGCGACCGCTGATGACTGCCACCGGCATCACTTGGGCGGCATCGCGCAGGGTCTGGCGCATGTCCTCCGAGAGGCGGGCGTCCTGCGGGCGCTCGACTATGGGGGTCAAGGTGCCGTCGTAGTCCAGGAAGAGGGCAGGGCGTTTCTCCGCGAGCTGATCCGAGATCAGGGTCATGTCCAGGAGTTGCCGAGGTGTCCGCGCCTCGGGCTCGCCCCTCTCTTCCACCTCGATGTCGCACAGATCCTCGAACACCAGATCCGCACCATGCGCTGACAAGGCATGGCCCTGACCGTCTCGGTCGACGCCGATGACCAGGCCGAAGCGCCCCCGCCTCCCCGCAGTGACGCCGGCAACCACGTCTTCGAGGACGGTCGACAGCTCAGGATCCACACCGAGGCGGCGCGCGGCCTCCAGGAAGGTGTCGGGCTCCGGCTTGCCGTCCAGGTGGAGACGCTCGGCCTCGATGCCGTCCACCACCACGTCGAAGAGATCGGCAATACCCGCCCGCCCGAGGATCAGGCTGCAATTCTTGCTGGCCGAGACGGCGGCCGTCCTGATGCCCGCCCGGCGGAGCCTTCGGATCAGGGCGATGGCACAGTCATCGACTTCTAAGCCCTGTTTCTCGATCAGCTCGCGGAAGATTCGGTTCTTGCGGTTTCCCAGTCCGCAAACCGTGATCCGTTCCGGCGGATCGTCGGGCGCTCCCATGGGCAGATGAATGCGGCGCGCGGCAAGGAAGTGCTGCACGCCCTGATAACGGGGTCTGCCGTCCACGTACCGGCGGTAATCGCGATCGATGTCGAACGCGCTTAGATTCTCGCCTTCCCGGGCCGGCCGCTTCTCGAAAAAGGCATCGAACAGCCGCTTCCAGGCCGTCGCGTGAACATCAGCCGTGCGGGTGACCACGCCGTCGAGGTCGAAGATGACCGCGCCGAAG
This sequence comes from uncultured Chromatiaceae bacterium, assembly GCA_964471705.1. Classification (GTDB taxonomy): domain Bacteria; phylum Pseudomonadota; class Gammaproteobacteria; order Chromatiales; family Chromatiaceae; genus Thiosymbion. Next base: position 255 of record CAYYHR010000095.1, on the reverse strand, counting down.
CGCTTTCTGGAGAAGATGAGATAAGGATCGGTCATGGCTCGTGCCTTCGCTGATGAACGGTCCACCTGCAAGCGGCGATGCGGGTGTCTGGAGCGGTCTCGACATGTTCTCCAGGGATCCGCCGATGATTGGCCGGCCTGGCCAGAATCTGCGCGGCATTCGGGATCGATCACAAAACTAGCGGTTTCCAAATACCTCCCTTTCTCGTCGCCTCGCAGAGGCCGAAAATGGCGGGGCCTCCTGCCCCGACAGAAA